>JBEKUR010000007.1:0-73551 GCA_049514855.1 Terriglobia bacterium | reverse complement strand
GCAGATGTGGAGGCGGACCTTGTGACGAATGGGGGGCAGCATGAAAACGTCGGCCACGTAGGGATTGCCGACGTTCATGTGGTATTTGTTCGGGTTGTGGATGGCGCCAAACATACTCTTGAGCGCAATGGTCACGCCGGCGATGCCGTGGTCCTTGAGCACAGGCAGATTGATAACGGCGTCGCAAACCTGGGTGAGGGTTCGCGAGATCAGGCTTCCAACACTTCCGAAAGTGGCCAGTTCATCTTCGAATCCCAACGTATCGTTTCCGAAACAGCGAATTCCGGAGCCGCGCTCGACGATCTTGAAGCGCGCGCTTTCGAGGTCGGAATTCAGCCGGTCCCAAATGACGATTTCCTTGATGCCTGCCTGCTGGAGACGTTCGCAAATGGCGTCCACCAACTCCGGGCGCGTGGAATTGCCTCTGCCGGCAAGACAATTCACCTTGAGCCCGAGCACTTCGCCGGGCCGCGCGACCTTCCTCCAGGCCTCCAGGGATGAATCGCAGTCGTACAAGGCCTGCATGCCACGGTCCAGGCAATTGAGGAGCCGGGAGGAATCCAAGCTGGTGGGAGTGGACCTGAGGTTGGGGTCCCGGGAGATTACGAGGCGCGATGGGGAAGGCGTCGCGCCAAACCCGTCTTGAGAACCAAGCCTACTATAAGCCGCACCTGCCAACAGGGCGCCGCCGAGGGTGATACTCCTTTCCAGAAAGGCACGGCGAGTTCTCTTGCGCGTGTCTGTAGACATGATACTAGCTTGGGTCTTCTTCAGGCGAGGGAATCGGAGGTTTTCTTCCAACTTAGGCATCGTCACGTAATAACCGTTCCATTCTCGTATGCAAACCCCCTCGCCCCCGCCCCCTCTCCCCCAAGGGGGAGAGGGGAGAGTTGATTCCATCTCTGCCACCCTCGGTCGCCTTGGCGACAGAGGGTGTCCCCGTCTGATTGGGACGGGTGAGGGGGTTGTTCGGCGACCAAAGCAATGGTTATTTCGTGGCGACTCCTTAGCGGCGGCTATCACTGTCCCGCCTATATGCGCGGGCGCCTTTTACTTTATAGCACATCTCAGACGGAATTGCGAGTCAGGCTGAGATGCCAATAGCTTCTTGCCGCAAACTACTGACGATCCGCTGCTGGCCTTCAACCCTGAAGGCGCGCGCACAAGACTTGCATGACAACATGCAAAAGAATCATGTGGACGTCTTCGGCCTTTTGCATGTCGTGCACCGGGGCCAGTATGGAGGTTCGCACCCTGCCAGCCAGTTTTCCACCATTGAAGCCGCACAGGCCGACCGTGTGAGCACCAAGGCTATTCGCGTAATCGATGGCCTTGAGGACATTGGGAGAGTTTCCGCTTCCGGAGATTCCCACCACGACATCACCAGCGCGGAGGAGATTTCTCAACTGCTCGACGAAGACATCCTCGTAGGAGACATCGTTGGCATAAGCCGTCAATGTAGGGAGGTTATCATTCAGACAAATGGCTCGAAAACGCTTCTGCCGGCCGTAGGACACCCCTTTGTTGAGATCGCAAGCGAAGTGGGAGGCTGTTGACCCGCTGCCTCCGTTTCCCATGAGAAAAACCTGGCGTCCTTCCTGATACGCGTTCTCAAGAAGATGCATGAACTCTTCGAGTCGCTCAGGAGACACGCCCTCCAGGGCCTTGCTCAACCCTGTGCCGTAATCTAAGAGGTATTCACGAATCATGCCCAGCTCCCCCCCCACGCTTTGAGGAATTATAACATCCCTTTTTGCTTTCCACGCGACAACGTCTCCGTCTGGTAGTGGGTCAATTTGATGCTGTAGCGGCGATCCCGCAAGGCGGGATCGCCAAATGGCGGCGTAAAGCCGCCTTTACATCAAATTGACCCACTACCCTCAGTCTTGCCGCCGCCGGCTGCTCTGGTGGTCCCGTTCATAATTGACGCTACAATCGGGACGATAAGGAGATGAGCTTGGCGATCAGCACCACCCCTGACCCAAACTCGAAAATGGAAAATTGAAACTGGAAACCACGTCTAATTTAACGCCTATGTCACCACCCCCCACCCCCTCCTCGGCTGAGGAGGGGAATCTGCTATCACAAGTCACGCGCCTGAGAGGGAGCATGTGTTTGGAAGCTGACCAGATATGCTGCCGCGGCAAGCAAGCCGGGGACGGTCATCTGAGGTGCGTGTGGAAGTTTATCGAAGCTGGCCGGGGGTGCATTTGAAACCATTATCGCGGGGCAACCCACTGCCTGCGCCGCCAGCAAATCGCTTTCCGAGTCGCCAATGAGGAAGGTGTCCTCAAAGGTAAAGTGATGCTCGGCCTGGGCCTTAAGCAGCAGACCCGGCTTCGGTTTTCTGCACTGGCAGTCATCCTCTGCCGTGTGGGTGCAATAGTAAACACTGCCTATTCGTCCCCCTTGCGCGTCAACCGCTTTTACGAACTTACGGGTGATTTCCTGCAAGTCGGCGGCGGTCATCAGGCCCTTCCCAACTCCCGCCTGATTGGAGACGACGATCACGTGGTAGTTTTTCTCAGTCAAAAGACGCAGCGCATCAAGGGCGCCGGGCAGGAAAACAAACTTCTCCCAGGACGTAACATAGCCGCCGACGATGCGCTGATTGATGACTCCGTCGCGGTCAATAAGGACGAAGTTGCGTATCTGAGAGCTCCTCAAAAGCTTCTATCCGAGCCTGGAGACGAGATTTCCACTTCCTTCCTTGTGTTCCAGGATGCAGATGTCGAATATGTGGCCTTAGACCCAATTCCAAGAATGACGGCGAAAAGCAAGGCGTTGGCGGGGATCTGTAAATTGAAGTCTGCGACGGAATGGATTAACAGGGCCGCACTTCCTCCAATACACGCCAGCAAAACTGAACGACGGTAAGGGTTGCGTGCTTCGACGTAAGCCAGGATCATCTTGAATAGCAAGCCTATTATCGGGATGAAGAGCAACGCCGCGCCGAGAATCCCCGTGTCAGCGGTCACTTCGAGATAGTCATTGTGCGCATGGTCGACAAGCGAATCGAGTGAGGTAGTCTGATAGCGTCGAAAAGCGGTTACAAATGTTCCCAAGCCTGTACCCACGGTAGGATAATCCCTAATGATGCCACTGGCCTGTTTCCATATTATAGCGCGTCCGTAAGCGTTTTCAGGACCCGAGGGCGTGAGGGCCTCAAACCGGCTGATCACGGGATCAATCCCAATCCAAACAGCATAGGTCATCGAGCAAGCGATGACCAGCAAGGTGATAACCATCCAGGCTCGGCGGCCTCCTCCAAGCCGGCCCAAAAAGGCCATTAAAATGAGACTCGCCAAGACCGAGAAAATGCCCATGCGCGAGCGGGAAAAGACCACAGCAATGAGCAAAAGGATCACGATGAACACATAAAAGAGGATTGGCGCGTGTAACGACAGTGAATACCGGCCACCGCGCAAGCGTTGTCTTTCGGGGACGCCATGGGCTGACCGCGATTGGAGGTTGTAAAAGACCATCATCGCCGCAAAAGGGATAACAAGTTCCAGGAACCCGGCAAAATGGTTATGATTGATGTAGGTGCCGGTGGCCTCGTCTGTATAGAATTGCTTCGTGAAGCCAAAGATCTTTTGATAACCTGTCAAATATTGAACCATTCCGTATGCTGCTTCCAGGGAACCAAGCACGATCAAGCCGGGCGTCAAGACGTTCTTACCTTCCCTGGCCTCGAAGGCGTAGGCTGCCAAAACGAAAGCTGCCAAATAGGCGAGCAACTTGAAGAATCCGAGTAGTGTGTCGTGAGGATATAGGCTAAGAGTCGCCCAGTGTGCTGCTCCAAGGGTGAGCGCGGCTTGAAGCCCAGGGAATAAACGATTCGGAGAAAGCCAGGACACTACTCGTAGGGGGAGGGGAATCGTCTGGAGAAGCACGAGGCAGAGGAAGGGAAGAATCCAAAGTGGAAGCGGAAGGTCTATTTTCCCATCTATGGTCTGCCTGACCAAAACAACAAGGATCAAGAAGAAGAGGGCCACCTCCATAGCGCTATAAGCGTGAGATTGCACACCCCCGAAAGCCAGGACGGAGCCTGTGGTGATAAGTAGAAGACCCCACTCAGCAATTTTCTTCACTTATTTTGAACCCCCATTGACGGCTCGCCAAACGCCAACTCCCCCGAGGAATGCTGGCCTCCAGCGATGGGCCACTCTACCAGAGCTCTTTGGTAGTTTTCGGGGGTACCTATATCCAGGATGTATCCGTCCAGGAGACAGCCCCAGGCGTGGCCTGCCAATCCAGGAATGACGTCTTTGCCGAAGTCCATTACAGGCCTGTGTGGAAGGAGTTCAAACAATCCACGCCGCGCAATGTAGATGCCGGCGTTCGCCAGATCGGATTTCGGGTCCGCCGGCTTCTCCTCAAAACTGGTAATCCGGCCGGATTCATCGAGTGACACTATGCCACAACTCGCGGGTTTGGGCGTGCGAAAAAGCGCCATGGTCAGCACGCCGGTGTGCCGCAGGTGAAAGGACTTCAAAGCCTCCCAATTCGCGCGAACCAGGTTGTCAGCATAAAAGATGAAGAAGTCATCATCGCCGCCAATGAAGTTTCTATTCGCAGCAATTGTGCCCGCACTCCCCAGCAGGTTCTCCTCCTGAAACAGATGGATTCTCACCGTGCTCTTTTGCTGTTGTGCCCAATTTCTCACTTCTTGGGCGAAATGGTGAGTGTTGATCAGGACCTCTTCAATTCCAAGCTGCTCGCAAGCGCTGAGCCAGATGCTGAGGAGAGGCGTGCCCTGGATCGGGAGCAGACACTTTGGAATCTTATCGGTCAGCGGTCTCAGCCGGGTTCCGAGACCGGCCGCGAGCAAAAAGGCCTTCGCAAAGCTTCCAGACACTCACATTCTCTCCGTCAGCGAAATGGTCCACTCGATTGAGGTCGTGCGTCTAATTTAGGTCCCTTGCAGGTTGCTGGAGAAAGCTACCCTGCTGTCGTCCTGAGCGGAGTTGCCCGTGGTCCCACCACGGCGGGTCAGCCTTCAGCTTTCAGCCTTGATAGGGTTTGAATCCCACTGTCTTCATTGCTGACTGTCTTCTGCTTTTGAAGAGCCGCAGGCCCAGAGAGCAGGAGCTGCGCTACGCTTGCTGCGTGCTTTCTGCCTTCTGACTCCTGCACGTCACTCGTCACTGCCCTTTCGACACTCCAAACCTGTCCTTACCTGCCGCGTGTTGCTTCCAGAGTTGGGGTGAATGTCCAACGCATACCTCTCCGGGAATCAGAATCGAAGAACGGATCATCATAGACGACCCGCGCTCCCCCGGAGTCGAAATGGAACGTCATCTCCTTCAATCCAAATTCCGCCAGACCCTCACGGACTTTCGCTTGCTTCTCACGCTCGCAACAGAGTAGCAGGAATCCTCCTCCCCCTGCGCCGGCTATTTTCCCGCCTAGCGCGCCACAACTCTTTGCCGCCTGGTAAATCTGATCAATGCGCGCGTTGGAGATCTTTCCCGAAATCCTTCTCTTGATCATCCAGCCTTCGTCCAACAATCCGGCAAATGCGTCCAGGTCCGCCCTGAGCAGCGCATCACGCATAGGGAGCACTAGCTGTTTGAGTCTCGTCAACGATTCCAAAACCACATCCTCGCGCTGCTGGATCGAACGGTCCTGCCCCTGGAGGATCTCAGAAGAATCACGAGAGTTTCCCGTGAAGAAAAGCATGAGGTTCTGCTCAAGGTCCAGGAGCAATTCTTCGGGCAGGCGCAGCGGCTCAACGTCCACACCACTGGCATGAAACTTGAGAAGATTCAGCCCCCCCAGGGCAACAGCGTATTCGTCTTGTTTGCCGACCGGCTTTTTCAAAATGGTCCGCGCGATGTGGAAAGCGGTTTCCGCCAGGTCTTCTTCCGAAAGATCTTGCCCGAGAAAAACGGAAAGCGTCTTCAGGATGTTGACGCACACCGCCGCGGACGACCCTAGCCCTGTGCCGGGCGGCACTTCAGATGCGAGGAACAGGTTAACCCCGACGTCGCAGCGCAGATGCTTGAGGACAGCAAAGGGGATCTCAAAGTCGCTGCCTTGGAACTTCATCTTCTCGATCTGCTCGCAGGTCTCGAGGGTCTTCAGATCGGAGGAGATAATCTGCGTCTGCCGATCCTCGCGCTCCGTGAGGACGGTATAGAAATACTTGTCAATGGTCGTGGAGAGCACCATGCCCCCATGTTCTTCGTAATATGCGGGAAAATCAGTGCCACCACCGGCAAAACTGACTCGGACAGGCGTTCGGACAATAAGCATAGGGCGCTCTCTGTTCTGACAAGCGCTTCGTTGGCAGATGTTCGCGTGCCGCTTGTTGGCTGTCGCCTCCTGGCTGTCACCTGCTAATTAACAAGTGTTTCGTTAGGTGATGTTCGCGTGCAGCGTCTCCCCGACCGGAGGTGGAGAAGAGTTGCCGGGATCGGCGAGCGCTGCCTTCCGACGCCGGAGCAGTGTATTGATGGTTGCGACCATCAGGGTCAAATCCATGACCAGAGAGAATGTGGCCACATATTCCAAGTCATATTTGGTTTTGAGATCGGAAGAATCAAGACCCCTCAAACCTCTGACCTGTGCCAATCCTGTAATCCCAGGCTTGACCTGCAACCTGCGCCTGTGCCAAGCCGAGTAGCGGCGGACACGTTCGGGGGTCTCGGGTCGCGGCCCGACAATACCCATGTCACCTTTAAGAACATTCCACAGTTGAGGCAATTCGGAGAGGCTGTAGCGGTGAAGAAACCGGCAGAACCGGGCCTTCCAGTTGCGAGAGTCAGGCAACAACGGTTCATCTGCAGCGCTCACGTTGAAGCGGAACATCACGAAGGGTTGCCCCCCCATCCCAATACGCGTCTCTCGCCAGAGGAAGTGCCCTTTGAAAAGCACCGCCAGTGAAAGACTGATGAGAAGAATCGCGGGTGAGAAGAGTATCACCAGGATCGAGGCTGCCGAATAGTCAAGCAGGAGCTTGGCCGCGCCGGAAAAAGGGTCAAGGGAAGCTTCTCTCAGTTCGAAGATAGGGATTCCGTCAATGCTGAAGCTCGCTATCTGTTTGGTATGAAGGTCGTAATACTCAGGAATTAATTTCACCTGAATGCCCAGCTTCTGGCAGGTGGCGATGAATTCCAGGGTAGCCGTTTCACGGCGAATCGGCGTGGTGAAGATCAGTTCATCAACTTTCTTACTGGCGAGTTCGCGAGCCATTTCCTCGGAACTGGTTTGCTCCAGGTCGCGGGTAGCGGCCCGGTTTCGGTTCACGGCAGGAAAAAGAAACCCCAGGAGTTCATAATTCAGTTCCTGGTGTTGCCGTATCCGATTCCCAAGTTCCCTTGCAAGATCGGATTGGCCGACAATCACTACCCGGCGCACGCCCCAACCGTACTTCCGCGACCACTTTAGCAGGTCCCGGTACAAGAGCCTGGTTCCGCCAAAAAGAACGATCAACAGAGGGGGAAGAAATATCAAAAGCAGTCGCGAATAAAAGGTTTCTGCCAAGTAAGAGCCCGCCAGCAGCGCCCCCATAAGCACGCCAAGGGACATGAGCAGACGGGAGACCGCCAGTGGGAAATCCCGGCCTAACAAATAGGGCCGATCCAACTCAAAGGCGCGGAAAAGCACGATCCAGGCGCCTAGCGCCATGGCCATTGCCGGCCAGTATGAGGCAAAGGTTTCCTCGCCCTTGGTCGCGATAAAGTTCACGAGGGCATAACGCACCTCGTAGGCAATACGGAATGCAACGACGATGGCTACAAGGTCAGCTAGAAGGAGTGCGTACCTGGGGAAGTTCTTACCCATATGGTTTCAGGCCAAACCAACATACGGAGACGGAATACGGACGTTTCTTAGAACCTCAATATGCTTTCTGTGAGTTATTCCGGTACCCTTTGGGATACTTCTGCTTCCATGTCCAGGCAGACCGTATTATGTTCTTAAGGTCAGAGTGCCGAGCCTCCCATTTCAGTTCCCGGTGCAGGCTTCGCGCACTGGCAACGAGAACTGCGGGGTCCCCAGGGCGGCGTCTCCCGACACGGACCTCGAGCCTGCGTCCGGCAATTTCCTCGACGGCTTTCACCACCGCCCGGATCGAATATCCCTTACCGTGGCCAACATTATATATCCTCAAGCCCAATTTTGGAAGGAAGCGCAGAACCAGGATGTGCGCCCGGGCAATGTCCAGAACGTGCACGAAATCTCGGACGCAGGTGCCGTCCGCCGTCGGATAATCATCTCCATAGATCTCGAAGAAGCCTTCGGGACCGGAGGCTGCGGCCAGCAAACGTGGCAGGAGATGGGTCTCCGGCCTGTGATCCTCGCCCAAATCGCCGGTTGCACCTGCAGCATTAAAATACCTTAGGGCTGCACAGTTGATTCCATAAGCGCCATGGTACCAAGCCAGCGCCCGTTCAATCACCAGTTTAGTCTCACCGTAGGGGTTAACTGGGCTGGTAGGATGATCCTCCCGGATGGGAACACTCTTAGGTTCGCCGTAAACTGCGGCACTGGAGGAAAAAATCAGCCTTTGTATCTTCAATTCAGCCAAGACTTCAAGGAGAGAGAGCGTGCCGGTGACATTGTTGCGGTAAAACAGATGAGGATTACGAATTGATTCGTCGATCAAAGCGCTGGCCGCAAAGTGCATGACAGCTTCAATCTGGTGCTTCTTGCACACGCGCTTGAGTTTTTCCGTATCAGCGATGTCTCCCCTTACAAACTGAACTTGATCGACGACCGCTTGGCGGTTTCCCTTCGTGAGATTGTCGTAGGCAACAACGTGGTGCCTTTGCCTCACCAGTTCTGCCGCGCACACGCTGCCCACATACCCAGCCGCACCCGTAACCAGAATGTTCATGCCTCAATATGCTCCCTCGCGCTTCAAGACTTTCCACACCGTGAAGCACAGAATCTTGCAATCGTACCACAAAGACCAGTTCTGGATGTAATACACATCCATTTTCACCCGCTCCTCGTAAGACACTTCCTGGCGGCCGCTTACTTGCCAATAGCCCGTAATCCCCGGTTTCATCGTAAGGAGGAGTGCCTGGTAAGGGCCGTACTTTTCAAGTTCAGGTCGGGTCACCATACGCGGCCCGACCAAGCTCATTTGGCCCTTCACCACATTCAGGAGTTGCGGAAGTTCATCCAGGCTATACTTTCGGAGAAACATCCCAAGTTTTGTCACCCGCGGGTCCTCCTTCAGCTTGAAGTTCTTCCGAAACTCCTCCAACAACTGAGGATGTCGTTCGAGCCAGCGGTCCGCATCAACACGCATAGTCCTTAGTTTGAAGGCGTCAAAGCTCCCCTTCGGTCCCATGACCCGGCGCCGAAAAAAGATCGGCCCACCGTCGGAGAGCTTAATGATCAGCCCCAGGAGGATTATGACAGGAACCCACACCGGCAAAAAGATGAATACTAGGGTCAGGTCCATTACCCGTTTCAGAGCTCTCTTTGGCTTCGCGGGGCGGCCCAAATGCCGATCGTCTGCTCCTCTTGCTACCCCGTCTGCGAGACCTCCCCGGCACGTGCTCTTGGGGTTGCCTGCTTGTCGAATGCCGCTGCGCATACCCAACATTATGGCGGATACTCTTCACCACTCCCGTTCCGTGTGGAATGGATTCCAGGCTTCGTTCCGGCCCCCGATTTCAAGCGTCTTGCTCATTTAGCAGGACGCTGAAAGACTCTTCGCCCCTCTTTGTGGAGGCCCCGGCTAGCCGGGGGCAAGCCTTTGAATCTAAAGTTCCGGGCTGACCTGTCCCGATGCTTTTGATCGGGAACGGCGCTCGAATTCGGGCGTTTCAGCATCCTGTTTGTGATCCGAGCCTCGCTTCCCAGTAAAGCTTGAGTTCGCGAAGAGTGTCTGCTAACGGGCGGCGGGGTTCCCACCCGACGGCAAGTCTGGCTTTCGAATAGTCGCCCCAAACCTCAGCCGCTTCCTGATCGCGGATCAGGGACTTGTCAACCAAGATCTGGACGGGTTTGGAGGCAAAGGAGATCAGCGTCTGCAGGATGGTCTCTACTGAGACGGGATGGCCCGAACAAAGCTGGTAAACTTCACCCGGCATGCCCCTTTCCAGCAAATCGCGGTAGCCCCGGACGATGTCTCGCACGTCACTGAAGTCTCGTATCACATGGATATTTCCGGTAACGACTGCGGGCGGACGCTGTCCCAAATCGATCTCCGCTACCTGCCGGGCAAATCTGGAGCACACGAAGTTCGATGACTGGCGTGGCCCGGTGTGATTAAACGGTCTGACCCGGACGATGGGCAGCGCATAGCTTTGAAAAAACTGCAAAGCCAAAATCTCGGCCGCCGCTTTGCTTCCTGCATAGGGATTTACCGGGCGCAGCTCCATCCCCTCGCGCATGGGTAGCTTCTCCGGAGGAACATGACCATACACTTCCGATGAACTGATGAAGAGTAAACGGCAGTCCATCCCAACCCGGAGCCAGGCCGAGAGGAGATTCAGGGTGCCCGTGAAATTCACTTGATAGGTCAGGTCTGGGCTCTCGCGGGATTCTGAGGGAGATGAAAAGGCGGCAAGGTGGTAAATCCGCTGGGGCCTGGATGACTTCAGCACTTCGAGCAAACAGTCAAAGTCGCGCAGATCCCCACGGCTGATTTGCAGATGTCCTTCGATCTGCCGAATGTTTTCCAGCTCTTCATTGGGGCTTAGCAGGGCAATGACTTCCTCGCTCTGGTCTAGCAGGTACTCAGCCAGGTGAGACCCCGCGAACCCTGCACATCCCGTAATCAGCGTCTTCATTGCCTGGCCAGCCCGCCGGAAGAGTTAGCAGCCTCGCGCTTCAGCCGCGCGAGATCCTCATCCACCATCATTTTGACAAGGCCCTGGAAGGTGATTTGGGGTTTCCAGCCCAATTCTTGCCGGGCTTTCGACGAATCGCCGAGCAAGTGATGGACCTCAGCAGGCCGCAAGAAAGCGGGGTCTGTTTCCACGTAATCTCGATAATCCATGCCCAGGTGTCCGAATGCGATTTCCAGGAGCTGGCGCACGGAGTGAGCGACCCCGGTTGCTACCACGTAGTCTTGTGGTTTTTCCTGCTGCAACATCTGCCACATGGCTTGCACGTAGTCACCGGCAAATCCCCAGTCGCGTTCGGCATCAAGGTTTCCCATCTTGAGCTTTGATTGCAGACCAAGCTTGACCCGCGCGGCTCCGTAACTCACTTTCCGGGTCACGAATTCCAGGCCGCGCCGCGGCGATTCGTGATTGAACAGAATTCCCGAGCACGTGAATAGATCGTAGCTCTCACGATAATTGACGGTGATCCAATGGCCATAGAGCTTAGCCACTCCATAAGGGCTGCGCGGATAAAAGGCGGTCTTTTCATTTTGCGGGCTCTCACGCACCATCCCGAACATTTCGCTGGAGGAGGCCTGGTAGAATCGTATCTTTGGATTCACCAATCGGACGGCCTCGAGTATGCGGGTCACCCCGAGTGCTGTGAACTCGCCAGTCAGCACCGGCTGGTTCCAGGAAGTGGGGACAAAGGATTGTGACGCCAGATTGTAGACCTCATCGGGTTCAGACTTTTGAAGAGCGCCGATAAGTGAGTTCTGGTCAAGGAGGTCTCCCGGGATCAATTCAATTCTGTCCTGGAGGTGATGCAGGCGCTCGAAATTCACCGTGCTGCTTCGCCGGACCAAGCCACACACGCGATAACTTTTTGAAAGCAGAAACTCAGCCAGGTAGGATCCGTCTTGCCCGGTTATTCCTGTGATCAGCGTCGTCTTGCTCATCCATTCCCCCCTCTTGGTAGTCCTTCGGACCGAAGGAGTCAGCAGTCAGAAGTCAGAATAAAGGTCCTCAGATATCTGGTGACAAGTAAGGGGGGGCAGCGGGTCTTGGGAAGTGCGCCATGGCGTGACCACTGCCGATTGCCTTCCGCTTTCTCCCTATTCTGTCTTCTGACTCCTGCCCTTCAATGACTTCTTTCACTATTCTTCTAGCTGCCTATTCCTGAATTTTAGCATTTTAAGGTTAATGAATGCACCCATTCCGACTTGAAACGTGGCACGTCGAAGCGTTCCGCATTGCGACGAGCAAAAGCGGGCGAGAAGTGTGTCTCGATAGACTCGAAGAATCGGATCGCCCTTAAGGGATCCAAGGGGCTACTCTTTTTCTCGCGTAAACCGTCATGTGATTGCTAGCGCCGACAATGCGTCCCAAAAGGAATACCGCCGCAGTGCCAGTTGACTTCAGCAATCTCTCCAGCAGGGAAAGATCCTCGAACCGCTTCAGCAATATTCGCAATCCGTAAGTGGATTGCTCAATTCTCAGCACATCAAACCCCCATCGATTAAGGAGAGTCCGGATGCTGCGCCGGTTGAAGCAGATGGAGTGGCCCCCACCCATAAAGTAAAAATGCTTCACCTGAAATTGAACAAGGCCTCGCGTCGCCTTGAAGAGACATCGCCCCAACCAACGTATCAGAGCGTCTTCTGTCGGGGTCTGGAGAACCAGAAATCCTCCCGGCCGCAGGAGGCGCGCGCATTCCTTAATCGCGGCTGCGGGATTCGCCAGGTGCTCGATTACGCCAAACATCGTGATCACGTCGAATCCTTCGGTCCCGAGCTTCGTTGGAATCTCGATAGAACCCGTATAGACCCTAAGTTTTCGCGCCTCGCGCGCGTAGTCCGCCACGCGCGGGCTGAGCTCTAAACCCGCCACCTCCCACCCTTCTCGTTGGGGCCCACACAAAAACGTGCCGATTCCGCACCCTACATCGAGCAGGCGAAACCGCTGGAAATTGGTCACGCCGGCCGTCTCCAATCCGGACTTAAGTCGCCGGAAGTCCCTCTCAGCCTTGTACGCCAGGAACGCGTCTACGCTGACCTGAAACTCAACGCCGAAACCAAGATTGTCCTGAACCACTCGATTAATAAATGTCAGCCCGCACTCCTGACAACGAAGCACCTCGAACTCGGGGACGGCGTACACACGCTTACACGACTCGCCGCAGGAGTTTCCACAGGCAGGACAGGCCCGATGAAGCACAACGACTGCGGAGATTCCCGCCGTTTCGACCTGGGCGTTCATATTTGCCCCTCAACCAAGACCGCGCGAGCCCGCCCGGCCCGCTTGCGCGCTGCTCTTATCCTCAGCTCGGAAGGCCCTTTCTAGGTCGGAAGAAATCCACGAGTACAGACACCAGGAGCATGATGTGCATTCCTATCCAAACCGTCAAATTAGTCAGAGTGCTATATGAGGAACTCAGCGATTTTCTGTACACTATCCATGGCGAGCGATTCTGAATGTAGAATATATCCATCTCAACCCGCTCTCCGTATCAAACATCCTGCCGAGCACTCACCTGCCAATGGCCTGTCAAGCCAGGCCTGACGTTCAGAAGAACGTTTTGATAACAGCCGTATTTCTCCAGTTCGGGACGGGTAATCGTCCTCGGCCCCACCAGGCTGGTCTCACCTCTCAAAGCGTTCACCAACCGGGGCAGTTCATGTAGGCTATACTTGCGAAGAAAGCCTCCAAACCGAGTAATGCGTGGGTCGTCGCGAAGTTTGAAATCCTTTTGAAATTCCTCGAGAAGCTGACGATTCCGTTGGAGTCATCGTGATCGTTTTTGCTATTCGTGTTTTGAATCCTGAGAAGCTACATCTTAGAGGCATGAGCCCTCGCTGAGTAGGTCATGCCTAGAGCGACTACTTTAATCGTCTTTATCATTATTCTCAAATCGAGCCACAATGACCAATTCTCGATATACTCAATATCCTTCGCCACCCAAACCTCGAAGCTCGGAGTAGTTCTGGCCGTGACTTGCCAGAGGCCTGTTATTCCGGCGGGAACATCGAGACGCTTTCTTTGCTCGATTGTGTAAAGGGCCACCTCGTTGGGGGCTTGCGGTCTCGGACCCACCAGGCTCATATCACCGCGGATGACGTTCCACAACTGCGGCAATTCATCCAGACTGTATTTTCTAAGGACACCTCCTATCCGCGTGATGCGCGGATCATTTGGAATCTTGATCATGTACCGTCCACCTTCATTCAAATGAGCAAGATCCTTCAACATGTCGTGCGCACCAGCCACCATAGAACGGAACTTGAACAATCGGAAGATTTGCCCACCCCGTCCGACGCGGTCGGAAACAAAGAAGATTGGACCATCGGAGTCTAGTCTTATCAGCAAAGCGATCAACGCGAAGACCGGAAGCAGCATAACGCCGGCAACGAGAGACACAACCAGATCAAGTATTCTCTTAACAGCGCGCTGAACAGGCTTTCCCTCGAAGGGCATCTGCCTTCCCAAAACGCTCAGACTCTCATGCGGACGCCGGCAATTAGACCGCCTCCCTCGAGACTCCGCGCAGAGGAGCTACAGTCATTTGAGAGCCCGACGCGTTCCTCCTTTCGCACTACTGCTCAAGAATCTTGACCGTTTCTTTCTGACCGGCAACACGATGCTTCGCCCTGTGTTCTTCCCACTTCTCCATCACGAACCCAAGCACGCGTTCCTTAAACCGAGACTCGTCAAACTCCAGAGCGTGATTCCGGATCCGTTCGCAATCGAGATCCATGGAATCGAGGCGCCTGATGGCCTGAATCAAGGCGTCAGGGGTTTGCTCGTCAAAGAGGACCCCGGTGGAGCCATCCACGACGATTTCCGGTGCTCCGCCGCCCGAGCAAGCAACTACAGGTTTTCCGCGCGCTTGAGCCTCAACCATCACGATCCCGAAGTCCTCGATCCCAGGATATACAAAAGCCCGACAACCGGAATAGCACTCCTCCAGGGTGGAGTCACTCACAGAGCCCAGAAACTCCACATTGGGCCGGGATTGGCGCCGCAGGTTTGCCATTTCGGGGCCAGTACCAACAACTTTCAGCCGCAGACCGAGTTTGTTAAACGCCCGGACCGCAAGGTCAACTCGCTTATATGAAACCAGTCGGGAGACGAGTAAGAAATAATCACCCGATGACTTGGCCAGGGACGCCTGCCGTGCGCGCACCGGTGGGTAGATGATAGAGGATTCCCGTCGGTAGTATTTTGCGATGCGGTCAGCCGTCGTTTGCGAGTTGGCCACAAAATGATCAACCCGATCAGCCGAAAGCCGGTCCCACATTCTCAGGTAATGAAGTAAAGGATCGATAAAGATCCGTTTCCAGGGCTGACGGAAGACTGAATTACGATGAAAGTGATATTCCGACCAAAGGTAGCGGAGGGGAGTATGACAGTAAGAAATGTGACACGTCGAGAGGGGCGCAAGAATGCCTTTAGCGAAAGCAAAGGAAGAACTGATGACGACGTCGAAGCCGGTTAAGTCCAACGACTCCACCGCCATTGGGTAAAGCGGGAAATAGGCCCGGAAGAAACGGGCTGCCCCCGGCAGATGATGAGCAAACGAGTAGTGGATCTCAGTATGCGGAAGCATCCGCTCGGCGGCCCGCTCGTCGCCTACCAGGACGTAGATTGGCGCATCAGGAAAGACAGAATGGAGGCATTGAACAACACGCTCTGCCCCGCCAATGTGGACGAGACAGTCATGCACGATCGCAACCCGACACTTGGATTGCTTTTGTACCGGCTCGCTGTTTTGCGCTGTCGCCGAAACCAAGTCTGACCCTCCAGAATCTTCAACTGTAGCCACCGCCTCGGCACAACTCCCTCCACATTGAATTTCGCAAGGCAGGGTCTTTCGGCAACCGTCCGAGCGGTTTATACTAACACGCTTCGGTAAACCTCACAATGCCGACGCGCACATTCATCCCAGGAGAAGAGCTTTACCCGCTCTAGTCCTCTGCGGCGCAACTCAGCCCGCCGTTCAGCGGATTCGAGGAGTCTTTCCATTGCGGCAGCCAGACCTTCCACGCTCGTCGGTTCGAAGTACTCAGCGGAATCCCCTGCCACTTCGGGCAGGGAAGCGGCCCGCGAGCATATTACGGGGGTTCCGCAGGCCATCGCCTCGAGCACCGGCAGGCCAAATCCCTCGATGAAAGATGGCATCACTAGAAGGTCAGCTCCTGCATAAACCTTCGGCAGCAGTTCATAACCTACGCGAGGAACAAAGGAAACATGGCCGGCGATTCCAAGCCGGGAACAAAGGCTGGCGAGTCCTTGCTTCCACTTCCGATCATCGCCGACAATCAGCAACTGCTGCTCGACTTTTTTCCGTCCGCGCAGCAGCGCAAATGCCTGGATCAGCGTGGGAATGTTCTTGTGCGGCTTAAGCGTACCGATGTACAGGAGGTAGGGACGGCGCAACTGAAGTACTGAAGAAATCGCGTAGAATGCCTCCTCATGGTCGCATGCGCGAAAGTGCGAGCTGACCCCGAGGTAGGTCACTGTGACTTTTTCGGGAGCGACCCTGAGCGTGTCCACAATCTGTTGCTTGGTGAACTCGGAATTGGCCACAATGCGGGCGGCTTTCCGGCTTGCCAGGGTCAACATCGGCCGCGCGTAGACGAGCGAGGAAAGCGTTCGGCGAAAAGTGCGATCCGTGATGTGAATGAGATCGTGGATCGTCACCACCAGCCTTCCATGATAGAAGCATGGGACGTTGTAATGAGGGCAGTGCAACAGGTCCGATCCCTTCGCCACCCGAGGAATCTGCCACTGCTCCCGCAAGCTGTAAATAGGAGCATCCGCACGCACCCACGTGAAGCGGTCCGACCCAAACTCCAGAACCGATTCCTGCCGCGGACAGGCCAGGCGGAACGAGAAGTCACACTCCATCCGCGCATAGTTCTCGAGCAGATTCTGAAGATAAGTCCCGATCCCGGAATGGCGGAGCATGCGGGCATCAATGGTGACTTCAGATTTCATGAGAACGCCAAGACACGAGAGTAATCAACCAAAGTTATGTTCAGCCGTTTCGTCGGGCCTAATACTGATCCAGACTGTCTCCAGCGCTGAGTACCATCCTGCGAAGGTGCTCTGCTACGGCCCGCCATCTTGCCGCCAGACGTCCATGACCAGGGTCCCTCCATCGGGATAGCCTGAAGAAACGCAGTCATCATTAACCTATAGGTTCAGCTTGGTAGCTGTATTACGGAAGAACTGTGCGATTCCACCGTATTGCCGCAGGGAGTGGGTGCTAGAAAGTGGATTGTGCTCGATCTGTTGCTCGATGTATATTGTCTTGATCTTGGGGAGAAGACTCGCGGGAATGGCTAGGAGTATTTCCCTTTCAAGAGTCTCAATGTCGATCTTTAACACATCAATTTCCCCGTGCTGATCGAGAATCCGGCGGAGAATATTTATGGCATCCCTACATTCTACCGTGATGGTTGACCCAGTGTTTTTGCCAATCCCGCCATATCGTCCAGTTTGTTCGAAACCGAATTGCGCGGTTCCATCTTCGAGCGCCACAGCGCATTCAGCAAGCTGATAACGGCCTTCGAAGCCCTCCAGGTTCTTCTTGAATCTCGCGCAATTCATGGGGAGCGGTTCGTGACAATAGACAAAGCTCTTATTATTCCTCGTCAGAAAATACAGCGCACTTATCCCGATATTGGACCCAAAATCCACAACAATCTGGTCGGACGCCGAGGCACCATAGTCTTGCCTGCAGAAAATCTCATTAATCGTCAACATGTCGTCATGTGAGTAGATGGTGGGACAAATCTTGCCCAGCGGAGTCCTCACACCAATAGACACTGGATACCCCCCCCGCGCAAAAAGATACCTGGCATAAGCGTCAACGACGTCGTCGTAAACGCGAAACATATTCGCTGCAGCCTTCCAGTGTTGTGTCCTGAAGGTCGCTGCAAATATCGTGATAATAGACCTCTCTCCGATTCTCATTGCAGTGCTTTACGATATACCTCACAGTGGCGCCGAGCACATTCATACCAAGAGAATTGCTTCACCCGCTCCAGCCCCCTCTGGCGCAACTCGGCTTGGCGCTCCTCAGAGTTTAACACCCGCTCGACGGCGGCTGCCAGGTCTTCCACGCTCGTCGGTTCAAAGTACTCGGCCGCGTCCCCTGCCACTTCCGGCAGGGAGGCGGCCCGCGAGCACACTACCGGCGTCCCGCAGGCCATCGCCTCCAGAACAGGCAAGCCAAACCCCTCGATAAAGGAAGGCATTACTAAGATCTCCGCCGCCCCGTACACCCACGGCAGGTCTTCGTAACGCACATGCGGGGCAAAGAGGACGTGGTCATCGATCCCCAACTTCTCGCACTCATTCACCAAGCCCACTTTCCATTTTCGGTCATCACTAAGAATCACCAGTTGGTGATCAAAGTCTCTGTGTACACACATTTGAGAGAAGGCGTGTAGGAGAGTCTTGACGTTCTTGTGGGGTTTCAGATTTCCGACAAACAGAATATAAGGCCGCTTCACACCGAGCAAGGAGGACACACGGAGGACAGTCTGCTCCCGGTCGTGTTGACAGAAGTGATCGCTAACCCCCAGGTAAACCACAACCACTTTTGAGGGGGAGGCTGGAAGGTGTTCCACTATCTGTGTCTTTGTGAATTCAGAATCGGCGATGAGGCAATCCGCTCTCCGGGCCACAAGGTTGAACATCGGCCGAGCATAGAACCGCGCCGCAACCGTTCCTTTGAAGGTTGGATCTGTAACATGAATGAGGTCGTGAATTGTGACTACCAAATTACCTTGATACAACAGTGGTGCGTTGTAGTGCGGACTATGAAGCACCTGAGCATGCCTCGCAAGCCGCGCTATCTCCCATTGCTCTCTCACGCTGTAAATCGGTGACTGCCCCGGGACATATCGAAACCTGTCCGGGGGTAATTTATTCAGGAGTTCTTTCCTGGGACAAATGACTTCGAACACGAATTCGTTTTCAATAGCGGCAAAGTTCTCCAGCAAATTTGTGAGATAAGTGCCAATGCCGGAAATCCCCAGCATTCTGGCGTCGATCGCAACTACCCTCTCCATTTTCCCTTCCTCAAAGGCAACTTCAACACAAATCGCGACCTTGCGGTAAGTTCATTTATCAAGGTCAAAGTCGCATCGGGTGTTTTACTTATCAGCGGAGGAGGCTTCGCCGGGAAAGGGAGCCGAATCGATGCGGAAGTTTCCGCCCAGCTTTACAATTGACCTGGGGTTTGCTTGGTCCAGGCGAGAAAAACTGCCCGCTCCCATCAGGTTGTTGCGAATCAAAAATAGAGGCATCACCGAGGGATTCTTGCTCCCCCCCCCCACCCTAATATCAGTTGGGAAAGGGTGGACCCCAACCAAACGATTGCCTTCAATAATCGTCAACGGGGCGATCGTAGGATCGTCCTGAAACACTCCGATTGCGGTACTTCCGGGCGGCTGCTGCACGTTCGAGCGTACGGTATTGTTCGAGATCTCACACATGCCCACGGCGCCGGATGCCATGGAGTATGTGTGTGCAACCCGAATGGCTCCGAACGGCTTGGAGGAAGGTACATCAAACAGGAAATCGTTTCCTGAAATCACGACGATGTGTTTGAAGTTGAAGTCGGATAAGTCCACGGATACGTTGCGGAGCGTATTGTCCTTGAAAACGAATCGCTCAGGCAGGCCGCTCACTGAATTAATGACGCAGGGAGATGTGTCGAGGCAGGTAAAGTGATTGCCAATCACTTGCACGTCCCGGTCGTATGCGTACACTTGCCTGCCTGTATATGTGCGGAGAAGCGGGTTCTTCGCGGAGCTGGAAACGACCGTGTTCCCTGTGATCAACACCTCCCGGTTATAAAAGAAAGTTGCGATGGCGCCATTGGCGCCGTCCTTTACATAGTTGTTTGAAAACACCACAGCGTTGTTTCCCTCTGAATCCAGGCAGATGTCACTGCACCGTTCGATGACATTGCCCGAAACGACGATGCCTTCGCCCATGCCGCCCCAGATTCCTCCCGCCACATCAGAGATCTTGTTATTCACGAAGGAGAGGTTCCGGACTTTCCGCTCGTTTGCCGCAGCGCCATTGCCCTTCTGTGGGTTCGCGTCACCACCCCACCACTGGAAGCCACTTTGGAAGCCCCGGATGATGTTGTCACTCGCGACGGCGCCCCACGTGAAAGCGAAGGCTACGGCTGCCCCTGTAGCCGCATCATTCCTGGCCGAGACCGCTGTGTTTCCGATCACCTTGATGTCATGCGAGGAGTTCGACTCGCTGGCGCCTTCATATCCGCCTTCTGCGGCGGAATAGAACAATCGCACATTCCTCGCCTGGCAGCCAGTTACCTCGATCCCTCGGCTCCCAAATACCCTCACCAGTACATAGCCGTTCGACTCGGGTGGGGCTTCAGCACAAAGGTCCGCCACTTTCAGATTGGAAATATTACTCCCGACGATGAAGGGCCCGGGCCCCTGAAAGGCCAACGTGAGCAACGAGGCACAGCCGTTACCGAAAACCGAATTGCCGTTCTGCACCAGGATTCCGGCTTTCCATATCGTCGGAGCGAGAAGACGTAGAACATGATTCGAGGAGAGGCTGACTCGTGTTTCTACCGTTCCTGGTCGGCCCACCCAGATTTCCCCTGCTTCTTTCCCGAGGTCAGAATCCGCAGCGTTGATCTGCGCGCCCAGGTCGCTCCCGGGGAAACGGTTAGCCCAGCGGATGTTCTCGGAATCCCCCGGAAGCCCCGCCGAGCGATTCTCCTGGGAGGAGGCGCCAAATTGCTGGATCAGGCGAGGGGCGGCATGGACGGTTTGCGACGCCTTTGTTTGCGCGCTGACAAGCCCGCCAAGAAAATTGGAGGCCTCGCCGGCACGAGCGCTTAAAAAGAGAAGAGTGGCCGATACGGCGAAGACAAACCACCTGTACCAATAGCAGTCGGCTTCTTCCCGCGCCGCGAGGATTTCGCCTCGTGTGGTTAGCGCCTCCGTGTCCTCCGTCGCACAGAACAGTCCCGCAGGCGCGGGATCACTGCCACGCTCCGTGTGCTCTGTGTTAAAGCTTGAGCGGCACGGAGGACACGGAGAGTCTCGTTTTGGTTGCGGCCGTGCCGCGCTGGGGAAACTGCTTCTGTCTCTGATTGGCCGAAAAGCCAGCGACCACCAAAATGCAATCATATCAATAAAGGGATGAGCGACTTACGCATGCTCCTCCCCTTTCCAGCTCCCTTCTTTGAATTATCTCCATCGGTAATTACTGAAATCGCCCTAGGGAAATCGTTTTTCTTCAGCTACGAAGCCGAGGCACGAAGTTTTGCGCCCTTCCGCCGGCTAGCTGCTGATGAGGTCGAGCTGCCTGTCCACGTAATGCGGAGACTTCCTTATCACTCATCGGCTCGCACCAGATAATCGCCGCCAGGAACCAGAAATAGAAGTTCGAGGGGAAACTCTCAAAGTAGGGGATGAACAGTGACGCGAAAGCGAACCCGGCGACACCGAGGAACACGGCCAGGAACAGACCCCTTCTTTGGGGATTCCCGTATGCCAGACGGTACCGGTTGTAGCCTTGGAAGAGCGTCAGCGCGATGATCGACAGGAGAGTGACAAGACTGAGGCCCCCCCGAAGGTAAAGTGTCCTGAGGTAGTATGTTTCGATACTGAGCACAGCACTTGCTCTCTTGGTTGTGCCCACCAGGTATTCTACCGGCTCAAAATGTTCGATTGCCCTCTCCACGTCGATGACGCCCCTATAATGCCCATAGGCGCTAGTCTCCCGCAGGCTTGAGAGGTTCTCAATGCGCGCGCTAAGATACTTGGAAACTCCGGCGTCGGGAAAGGCGAAATAGAGTCCTGCAACAAAGACCACGACCACGGCCACCGCCAGCGCGCTCTTGACCCTGTTTCGCGTAAAAAGCATCAACGCGACCGTGGAGAAGACCATGGCAAAGACGGCACTCAGGGATACGGTGGACGCGAGCGCGCACAAGCACAGGACCAAAAGCGCGACGACCTTTACGGACCATCTTATTGCCTTTTCAGCTAGAAAGGCGAGCAAGGCCGTGATTGAAAGCATCAGAAACACTCCGAGATCGTTAGGGGAGCCAAAGATGGAGCCATAGCGGACGTAGATCCCACCATACCCAAAGCCTGTTGCCCGGCCCGAGAACATCTCCACCCCCAGGAATAGGAGGGTGAGGATGATCAAGGGAATGAAGAAACGGAGATGCCGGATGGAACTTTGACCTTGCAGAATGAAAGCAAACAGAAAGACAATGGGAACATATTCCAGCGGATACCTCAGATTCCAAAGGAGAAAATCAAATAGGCCGTGGTGTTCATAGAGCAAGGCGAAGGTTGGCAAGACGAGGTAGATAACCAGCAGAACGACCATAATCAACCCCCGAGTGGTAAACCACAAGGGTGAGCGCCGATCGAGTCGCCCTCGCACGGTTGCCTTCACACCAACAGCTAGAACAAAAGCTACCCAGACGACATCCTTGATAGCCCTCACCCAGGTCGGGGCATCCTCCTTATAGATGGTCGTTGCCTCTGATCCCCACCCTATCACCCATCGGCTGTAATAGAACACCACCGTAAAGAGTAGATAGGCATCCATGAGGTTGGGCTGCAAATAGAATTTCCGGTCCAGGAGGGAGTGAACGAACAGGATTCCGCACAGCCACGCGAGTGCCGGGAGACCGGAAAAGGCGCCGTACACGGCTAGGAGAAGAAACCCCATGCGAAGCATTTGAAAGAGGAGTCGGCCAAGCATGGCGGACTTCAGGGGCCTTGTCAGCACAGGCGTCTGGCCTGGTTCCCTGCTGCGCCCAAGCGCCCTTGAACTGTAAGAACCAGCGATCCTATCCACTCGCGATCCTCCTGACAGGGCCAAAAGCCGGCCGATAACCAATTCACGACCGATTGGCCAATCTGACTCGTGTTGCTGGCGGCGGAGCCTTTTTGCCAAAGCTTACCCGGGCGGCGCAAGCCCACTCACCCCGGCTCGAACTCTGACTGTCATACCCCTCCGCGTCGCCGACCCCAGCTCATACATTCGGGTGAGTTCAGTACAGGACTGCCGGATATCAAAATCGGTTTGCTCTAAGGTACGAAGCGCAATCTCCCTACCCACTAAACCCCTCTCCAGCATTTCCAGCAGGGTCGCCGCCCAAGGCGTCGCGCCTTTAGACAAAGGAAGGTACTCCACGGCGCCAGGCACGACGCTCGCCTCCGCGGTAACCGCGTCGCTTACAAGGCAGCGCAGTCCGGCAGCCTGCGCTTCAATCAAGCTGATTGGTAAGCCCTCCGAGACGGAGGGGAAAGCAAACACATCCATTGCGGAGAGTATCGAGCGAGGGACGTCGGACCGTTGGCCCGTGAAGACCACCCGCTTTTCGATGCCCAGTTCTCCCGCCATAGCCTCGATTCGTGGGCGCAAGGGACCGTCGCCAACCATCAAGAAATGAACTTCGGGGCGCGACTTCAGGACCTCCACAGCCACTTGCAACAGAAAGGCGTGGTTTTTTTCCGGCGCGAACTGACCGACGTGTCCCACTACAGGCGCGTCGGCCGGAATTCCAAGCTCTCTTCGCGCTTCCTCCCGCGACGGTGCAGTCCGAAATTGTTCCAGATCGATTCCACAGCGGAACAAGCGAAAACGCGGGTCGGAGCGCCACTGGGGTCCGAACAGGTATTCCGCAGCCATGCCCGAAACAGCCAAGCCTGCGGTTGCGTATTTCCGAATCCCGGCTTTCATGGCCGCACGCCAGGCGCTTCTTAAGAGCGAGTCTGGTTTGAGGTGGCTGCTGTTGTGGCTGTGGGCAATGCGCGCCGGGACTCCTTCAAGACTCGCTTGGCAAAGAACCACTCCTGAAGGCCAACCGACATGGGAATGCACGACATCGTAGCGCTCCGCACGGAGAATCCGCCGAAAGCGAAGAGGGAAAGTCACGAAGTTGTGGGACAAAAGGCAGGGAAGGACACGCCCGCCCACAGCGCAGACCTCCTCCTCGAAGCTTGCTGACGGTGGCCCGAGGGTACAGAAGTGAAACTTCACATGTTCACGGTCAAATCGCCTCGTGACCTTCAGCAGCCAACCTTCGGCGCCACCGCCTGGTACGGCCCGGACGACCTGGAGGACCCGAATTGGTTCGCGGCACACTTGCTCAGCCTCGTTGACGATCTCTTCCTGCCTCAGGCTTCGACAGCCATAACCATCCCTGGAGGCCCCACCCACGGGGAAGCGGGAAGTGAGTATATACCTGTATTGGCGCCCGCGTCGACGAAATCGCCTCCCGCCTGCAGGTCGTTTGCTTCGGGATCGCCCGGAAACTGTTCCTGTTGTGCATCCCAGGCGAGTTTGCGGCGCAGCTTGAAGGCGATGACGCCCAGCAAGCCCGCGCTCGTCGAGCGGTGCATGGTTTCCACATCTGAATTGGGCTTCTGGCGGGACTTTAGGCAATCCAGGAAATTCAGCCCGTGAGGATAGTGCTGGGCCAGGCCTCCACCCTTAGTGCCTACAAGCTCCGCAAGGCAGCGAGGGTCGCTTTGGCGCACGCTTCCCAGGAGAACTGTTTCACCCGCTCTCTGCCTCGTGCCACGAGCTGCTCCCGCAAAGCCCCGTCGGTCAAGAGGCGTTCCATCGCCATGGACATCTCCTGGACAGACTCCGGATCAAAGTAGAGCGCCGCATTGCCAGCGATCTCCGGTAAGCTGGATCGACTCGAGCTCATAACTGGCACTCCGCTCGCCATAGCCTCCAGGATCGGCAGCCCAAATCCTTCGTACAGGGAGGGCATGGCGAAGCCGACCGCCGCTCGATACAGAACTGACAAATCGGAATTGGGAACTACTCCTGTGCGGATTACCTGGCCCCGGTAAGCAGGATCAGTGAGCAGCCGGTCGAGATTTTCGCATCCCCAGCTCTGTCCACCGCAGAGAACCAGTTGCAGGGGGAGGTCCTTGCGGCGTTTCCGTGACAGCCCGTAGGCCTGGACCAGCCCTACCAAGTTTTTCCTGGGTTCCATTTTGCCCACCCAAAGAATATAGGGATGGTCGATCCCATATCGGCCCAGGACCCGTCCCTTCTCGCGTGCGTCGATCAGCGACGACTGATATAGGTCACGGTCGAAGCCGAGATAAATCACCAGAATCCTTTCCGGCGCTATCCCGCAGACGGAGACCATGTCAGCCTTGGAGTGCTCTGAATTGGTCAGAATAAGGTCCGCGTGGCGCAAGCTCGAGGAATAGGAGTGGCGGAAGAGAATCGAGCGGAACGAGTGCCGGCGAAAACCGGGCAGCAGCGTGATGACATCGTGCACCATGATCGCCAGCCGAACAGCTTTGTAATAGATCGGATAGGGGAACGGCAGGAAAAGCACCTCCGGACGGAGGCGTTTGGCAGCGAGCATGAACAGACCTAACCTCCAAAGGTCCCAATGGCGCATGTTCGGGCACGGAATGAATTCAAACCCCGGCCGATGGACCAATCTCGCGCCCTCCATTTCGTCAAGCGGAGGCACGAGGACACGAATGTCTACAGACGCCCCCTGGGCCGTCTGTCGCTCCATCTGTCGGAGTACGTTGGTTGTGTATGCCTGGACGCCAGTACCGAAGTGTCGGCGAGACAAAAACGACCCGTCCACGCAGATGTTTCGCGCCATCTTAGATGTTCACACCTCGACCGCAAAAACTCTGATGTCCAGCTCGAGGTCAATAATAAACGTCTCCAGACCCCCATGTCCAGGGCATAGGAAGCAAGGGCAACCCTCACAAGCCCCCTCGTAATGACGCGGAAGCAGAGAATTCAGCAGCCACTTCGCAGTTCAGGTCGTCCTGAAATTTCCTGTCAGGGAACCCGCTGGCGCGCCAATTCGCGTCGCCACCTGCGCCAAGCGGCCCGCGGGTGAATACCCAGGAGATAGCGAGCATTAGCCAGTAAACGCAGGGGTTGAACTTGCGCCAGACGCAGTGGAGAATGTCCGACGCATCCCCGTAAACGCAGTTTATGGCCACCATATCGGCTGCTATTCGCAATCTCCGCCGGAACACCCCGTTGAACCACGTCAAGTAATAGTCGACGACGACGTGGGGCATGAGACCCATGCGGATGCCGCGCGCCGCCGCGCGCACCCAAAATTCCATATCCCCACAGGAATATTTGGTGGCCAGCGACCCAATCAGCTCGAAGACCCTGCGCGAATGAAGGCCGCCAGGCTAGTCACCCTACGCGTTTCGCGGAGCCAGTGACGGAGGGTCAATGCACTTGTATCCAAGGAACGCATCTCCTGCACGCATCGTGCGGTGCCACCTTGCTCCTCCCAGATATCAGTCTGACCGAATACGATGTCGACCTCCGGGTGCGCGGCAAAGTAGTCTGCGGCAAGGCGAAAAGCTTCCGGACGAAGTACGTTGCCGTCGCCCATGAGCTTGAGAATCTCGCTGAGCGCCACGCGGCGAAGGAGACGACGGTCGCGTACGGTCTCTGACGCCGGGAAGGGTGGAATGCGATTGCTGATGGGGACGACCCGAGCCTTACTCATTCGGTCTGCCCACCCGTGGCAAAGTGAACGCGGCGAAGCCCGCACAGGAAAGCGTGAGGATGTGCAAGAGGCATTAGCTCAGGCTGCCATCCCATACTGGTTCGACAAGAGAATTACTCTCTCCCGAAATCCGGCGGCGTCCCTTGAAAAACATGAGGCCCAAGGTCTGCAAGGGCCTCGCGATAAAAGCCAGGAGCCGAATAAACCAACGCCCCACCGTGTGCCTTCCCAAGAGCAGTCCAAAGTTCATCAAGAAGACGAGCGACTCGCCACCGGGCAGTTCCATGGTCTCCAGCAAGTGTGCGCGGACCGACTCGGCCAGGTTGCGACCCGGAAACCTGTATTCTCCCGAGTGAAGACGCAAGGTATGCCGAAAAAGTTTGACATTTAGGTATTTGAAATTCACCCCACAGCTCACTAACCTGGAGTGATAGTCCGTATCAGGAAATCGGCACTGCGCATCTAGGAGGCCGACCCGTGGGATCGCGGCACGCCGGAGGAAAAGCCCGACACCGGCTACAGGTAGCTGTCCTGCAGGTCCAACCTTGCAAAAGTAAGTATGAAGCCGCTCCGCGTTTGTGCCGGGGTCGATTCTGTACATCACGCCTCCACACTGGAGCGCATCGATGTTGGCATGGGACAACATGACCGAGACTGCTTGGTTCATCGCCTGCGGATAGAAATAGTCGTCATCGGTAATAAATTTGATGACCTCCCCTCGCGATTTCAGGATCCCCTTGTTAAGCGCGTGCGCCTCGCCGCAGTCCGGACTGGATTCAAAAACACTGATGATGTCGCCGTGCTTCTTGATAACCTCCGCAGTGTGATCGGTGGACATACCATCGATTACAATCAGCTCATCCTCAGGCGCAATGAAGGCGCGGACATTTTGCAGTGCCCTGTCCAGAAAGTCAGCTCGATTGCGCGTCGCAATAATGTAACTGACCCTGGTCTTGCCGCTTTCAGTTGTGTGGCAGCACATGGCCGAACTCCCCATTTCACAATAGCCGCAGTCGGCAGAGCGCTTCGTTGCTGGACCTTATCCGCAATGGCAGCCTCCAACTAGGAGAAGAACTATAACATGCTTGCAGACCCAACCCACGCGCAGTCATTGCCGCGTCTGACGAGGATCGTTGCCAGTAATGGTCAGGCAATAGTGGATGAAGGGTCAACAACGGCATCATCGCAGGACACCTCGCAGGTCATTCAAGACGAAAGGGACAAAGGTCATGGCGGACAGGGGGATGCGCGCCCAGAGCGGCCAACCGAGTTTTTGCATCAACAGCGATGCCGCCACAATGCATCCGCCCCCCAGGGCCGGCCGCAGCCACGCCCGGAACTGGAGCGAGCCGATCGTCCGTTGATAATTCGGCAACGAAACCAGCCAACCCGCAAAGTCAACTCCGGCGACGGCCAGAGCCGCGCCCAAAGCGCCGGCGCGAGGGACCAGCAGCAGTCCGCCTCCAATGGCAACAACAGCCGACGCGATCACCGCCCGGAGCATGGTGAAATCCTGGCCGAATGAAATCAGGCAGTTCGTGTAACCACAAATGGCGAAATTGAAGATGACGCCGACCGCCATGACCCTCAGCAACAGGATGGCGCCTTCATATCTCGCGCCGAACATGATCCAAATCACTGCGGGAGCCTCTGCGCAGGAGAAGGCGGCGATGAAAAAGGCCGCCATCATATGCACCTGGGCAAAAAGCAGAGCCTCACGTTGAGCCACGGGGCGAGCGCTGGCGGCGAAGCGCGCCAGGCGCGGCAGAAACACGGTGCTCAGCAGGCCCGGAATCTGGGTGGCAAGCTCAAGCAGGCGAAACGCCGCCAGAAAGATCCCTAGTGTGGCCATTCCGAGGTACGCTTTGACGATCAAGTTGTTCGCATAATGGAGAACCACCACCAGCGCGATGGTAACCCCCAGGGGCAGCGAGGCGCTCAACGCATTGCGCGTTTCCCTCCACGACGGCCAATCCAATCGCAGCTTCAGCTTCTTCAACAACGTGGCGTAGACGATTCCGGTCGCGAAAAGGCTGGTCGCAATCGGAATCAGCGCATAGGTGTAAGCGTCGCGCGGCGACCGGACCAGAATCACCAGAGCCAGAGCGGTCAGGCAGCTATTCAACACCCCCAAGCCGGCGGGGATACGCATCAACTCCAGGCCGTTCAATGTCCAATCCGCAGAGAGCGCTATCGTGAACAAAACCAATCCGCAGAGCAAGACCATCCTGCGCTCGGACGGCTGATGCAGCCCACCCAGCGCAAAAGCCACCAGCGCGCCATAACCCAGGAAGGCCAACACGACTTGAGTCATATTGACAATGAACAGGGTTTTGCCCGCCTGCGCCCGGTTGCGGGCAATCTCCCGTGTCCCCCAGGTGAGTAATCCCGGCGAAAGCAAAATACTCGCGTAGGCCGCGACCGAGATCCCGTAGCCGACCAAACCGTACTTCTCCGGGCCCAGGACGCGCGCCGCGTAACCCAGCAAGAGCAGTCCGATGAGCCACCGGACAAGCGCCCCACCGCTGACCGAAAAGAGATTGAGCAACAGATTGGAGCGTCGCGTACGGCTCAGCAGGGCCAGCACCTGAGTGCCCCCCGGAAACCTCTCGACAATTCCTGCTGTTCGCTGGACCAATACTGTGACCATTCACTTCATCCGCCGTAGAGGTACCGCTTTCGCTGCGGTCGGAGGGAGACTACACGTTCGAGTAAAGGTTTCGGGCATCCAGGACCTTGACGGCCTGCACCAACTCGTCGATACCTTCCTCGAGGCCGATGCTCGTCTGAAAGCCGAAACGTTTGATCTTCTGGTAGGAAACGACGTAGTTCCGCTTATCCGCATCCTCACCCACGTCCGCGTAATGGAGGTAACAATCGACCTTCCGGCGGATCATCTCACACACCTGCGCCTTGCTGTAATTCATCTCTTCGGAACCTACATTGAAGACCTGCCCTTGCATTCGCGAGGCGTTTTCGATTCCGAACAAGAAGGAGCGAGCGATATCACATACATGGATGAAGGTCCTCATAAAGTGTGCCTCGTAAATTACGAGATACCGCATCTTGAGGGCCGTGTAAACGAAATCGTTAACCAGCAGGTCTAATCGCATCCGAGGAGAAACTCCAAAGGCGGTCGCAAAGCGGTAAGCAATGGTATTGCAGTTTTCCAGAAGGTGTTGTTCCGCAGCGGTTTTGGTCTTGCCGTACAAGCTGAGGGGATTCAGAGGCGTCTCCTCCGTGCACAGCTCATCCACCAAGGCCCCATAATTGCTGCCAGTGGACCCGAACAACATCAACCGCTCGCGCCCTGCGGCTTTGGCGACGACCTTGGTTCCATCCACATTCACGGTCTGGGCCAAATCGGGATGCTTTCGACAAGCTGGGAAGCCGACGATGGCGGCCAGGTGTATGATTGCGTCAGAACCCTTCACAGCGTCGGCCATTACGCGTTCGTCTCGAATGTCTCCAACAAGAAACTCGAAGTGGGGGTTGCGGAAATTGGGGAGCAAACCGACCCCGGTGTACATCAGGTTGTCAACTACACTCACATGATAGCCTCGCTCAAGAAGTAATGGCACCACAACGCAACCAATGTATCCAGCTCCACCTGTAACGAGAACTCTCATAACCCTGCCCCCTTGTTCAACCCGAATTCGCAAGTTGGCCTGCTCCGTTTGACCCTAAGTGTTTTGCTTTCGTCGGATTACAGTGTGAGAATTCAACTTCGCGCAAGTTGAAAAGGTGCGCACCAAATCTTTGAAAACAAACCCGATGTCTGCAAAATCAAGCGACTTAGGCTTGCGTGCTAGGATTCAACTTTGGAATTCGGGTTCAATAGATCTCCGAATCTGCCATGGTCAGGAACCACCGTTTTGAGTCTTCCAACCAGCGATATTCGTTGTCCAGCACTTTGCAGCAAAAACACCTTTTCGAGTCGCTCTCGCGAAATCCCAAACGCGATGCGACGACATCCAAGACATTGTTGCCCTTTAGCCACACGGCAGCCCTCAGTACCGCCTTTTCATGAAAGTACTGTAAGGCAGAACTCAGCATGTACGTGATTACCTTTGAATCGCCCTCCTTCCAGGCGAGGTCCACGATGTCCCCGTAGCGGTCACCTGTGTTCGGGTCCTGAAAGATTTTCAACACCAAGTAACCAAAGGGGCAATTTCGTCGCGTCACCTGCAGAAAGTCGTAGTGATACCAAGGATTGTTCTGAAACCTCCATGAGATAAATTCACGTGTACGATGGACGGTAAACGGCGAGTCTGAATTACCACCGTGAGTCGCCTGCGGGGGTGGTAAATAAGCCTCGCTCAGACCATCGACGAATCTAGCCTCTATGCTGCTGTCCCCTTCAATCTGGGCTTCAGAAGTTGAGGCCATATAGGTCGCAATCACATCAACGCGTTTCCAGAGAAGTCCACCTACGTGCGCAGCATCAGCCCTCTGATTCGCCATCACCAACAGCGCCACAGGCTTATAAGGAAGGACTTGGTGAGCCGCAAAATCTGCCAGTTGTCGGAACAGTCCCCGCCCTTGAAACTCAGGGGCAATCATGATATCGATTGCCCAAGCGGTTTTCACCCCTCCTGAATCTCTGAGTTGAAACCCGTAGCACCCAATGAGATCTTCTCCTGCTGTCAGCGCGAGACTTAGGAAGCTCGGATGCGGAGATTCAAAGAACTGCCAGCGGTAATATGATTTGTTCACGTATCGCGTGTAGAGAGAATTGAATAATCGACAGAATTGCTCTGCATCATTTTCGTCGTTTCGAGCCAACCGCAAAACAATACCCATCGCATTGGTGTCCAGCAATCCGGAATCTCCTTACTAGTGGGGAGCGCGGTAATGAACCTTTTCGATGCTGTTCTCGAAAGGCAGAGAGCACTACTTCGGGACTCCCAGCTTTGGCTGCAGACTACCTGATGCGGCACGCCGTTTCAAAAAAGTCTGGGGAAAAAGACACATTTCTGAGAAAAACCTTCTCCCAAGCTGAGGGAAAGGGATACCGGCCATAGCCCGAAATCTCACCTAGGCGATGGCCATGGGTTGCTCCTTCCCAGAGTTGCTTCAGGTACAAATGCCCCCCTCTTCCTTCCTCAGAGATAATCTGGAAGTACTGCCCGACCTACGTCTCTGTCATTTCCTGAAAACTGGCGATGTTCACCACAACGTCCAAGCTCCCCTCTTGTACCCTGAGCAGGTCCTGGCTTCGTAGAAACCAGACATCAGATCGGGCCGAAGCTCCAGCAGGCTGTAAAATTTGTCGATGGAGAACAGCAGATCCAGCGAGATCTTACACCCGTCGATCTCGTACGCCATACCCAACTTCAACGGTTCGATAGCTGGAATCCTCTTTAGTAAGCCATGAACGTCTCGATCTCGCAGCAAATGAAAATAGGTATATACAAGGTACCTATGCAGTCGCGGATCACCAGGAGCAAAACCCGAGAAGCGCAAGTTAAAGTATTGCTCCTCTGCGTCACCAATCCCTTCCAAGCTAAACACGTGATCAAACAATTGCGCCACACTTTGCCGATGCTCTGTTGCCCGGAAAGGCGAGGGAGTCCGCGAGTTATGGGTTCGCATCTCCACGAGTAACGACGACTGCTCACGCGTCAAGCTGGACTTTCCCAAAAGCTGCGCCAAACGGTACTTGAAATCCAGCCTCCTGGCGAGGGTGGCGACCGAGAGGTTTGATATTTTTCTTAGCAATGGAACCACCTTCTTCAATCCCTGCCGGCTGACCACTTTCCTCGCACAGATGGGGGTGTCACTAGCGACCTGCCTCATGCATGGTACAACCCTTTCCAATTTCAGGATCTTTCCCTTCTCGTCCAATGCAATAACCACCTGCGTTTAATTGAGTCTAGCGAAACGTCCCAGGCCGCCGCGTTTACCAACCACCCCGAATTGAAGCAACAATCCTCTCGATGTCTTCGTCCCCCAACCCGTCGTGAACGGGGATGGCCGCCTGACATTCATTGAAAGCGGCTTGTCCGGGCAGATCATCTCTGACTCCGCCAAAGACCGAATTGTGATCGATCCGAAGATGAACAACGGAAGATGGAATCCCGTTTTCCGCCAGCTTGCGAATGAAGTCCTCCCGCCGCTCGACAAGGACCGTAAACAACCAATAGGCGTGAGTACGGTCGTCGTCCAGCCTGAGCAACTGGAGGCCGGGAACATTCTGTAGGTGTTTGCGGTAGTAAGACCCAATCCGCTGCCGGCGGGCCAGGCGCTGGGGGAAATCCTCGAGATTCCCCAGACCCACCGCCGCAGCCAAATCGTTCATGTGGTATTTGTAGCCGACGGCGTCAATATCGTATTCCCGCTCGCCCAGAATGGAAGGCCGGCTGTTGGGGCGGTCGATGCCGAACCAGCGACGGGAAAACGCCACGCGTACGTCGGCTTCGTCCAGGCAGCAAAGCGCCCCACCGTCACCAGTCGTCAAGTGTTTGATTGCCTGGAAGGAGAAAGCCGTGAAGCGCGAAATCGAGCCCAGCGGCTTGCCCTTATAGGTTGCCCCCAGCGCGTGCGCCGCGTCTTCGATAACTGCCAGACCGTGCCGCGCAGCGAGCGCGTTGATTTCATCCATATCACAGGGATAGCCCGCCCAATGCACGGGTATCACTGCTTTGGTCCGCGGGTTAATGCGCTCCGCGACGGAGGCCGCACTGATGTTGCCTGTCATCGGATCAATATCCGCGAAAATTGGCGTCGCCCGCTGCATCAAAATCACCAGTCCCGTGGCGACAAAGGTTTGTGCCGGAAGGATAACTTCATCGCCGGGACCCACGCCAACCAAAGCAAGTGCCAGATGAAGTGCGGAGGTCCCGCTATTGACCGCGATAGGGTTCCTCAAACCGAGGCGCTCGCAGAGCGCGCTTTCGAAGCGCTTGACCATCACCCCTTCGCTGATCCACGCTGACCGGAGCACTTGGTTCGCCAGTTCCACCGCCGAGGGAGAAATGTGCGTATGGAAAAAGCTGATGGCCTGCGTCTCTGCAACCGATGCTTTCACTCCTGCCGCTCCCTTATGCGCGGATTGCCTCGTCGTAGTGGGCGACAAACCATTCGAGAGTGCGTCGTATACCGTCCTGGATAGGTGTAGGGGGTTCCCAGTCCAGCACGCTCTTCATCTTGGTGATGTCGCCAACTTTATGGAGGGCTCCGTCCGGTTTAGTTGCGTCGTAAACGATTTTCCCTTCGTAGCCTGCTATTTCCTGGATCACGGCTGCCAGTTCGGCGATCGAGGAACCCTTGCCGACAGCGATGTTTAGAGGCTCGACGTCGTTGTAGCGCTCGGCCGCTCGCATGATTCCTTCGGCCGCGTCCTCAACATGAAGCCACTCGCGTACCGCTCTGCCTGTGCCCCAGAGCACGACCTCGGGCGCATGACTTTGCTTCGCTTCATAGAATTTCCGAATCAGCGCAGCCAAGGCATGAGAACGGTCCGGGTGAAAGTGCTCCCCCGGCCCGTAAAGGTTAATAAGTATTAGAGAAAGTGCTTGGAATCCGTATTGCCGCCCGTAGCACTTTGCCTGCATGACCGCAGCGCGTTTGGTTGCGCCGTAGTTCTCCACCGTGGGGTGAAGTGGCCCCGCTTCAAACTCATCCTCTCGCAGAATTCCGTCGCGCGGTTCGCCTGGATAAGCACACCCGGCCACGATGTTGACATACTTCTTCACTCCGGCCAGCCGGGCAGCCTCCATCGTATTGGCGCCCATCAGCAAGTTGTCGTAGAAGATCGTGCCGGGGTAGAGCTTCTGATAGGCGATGCCACCTTGGTTCGACGCACAATTGATCACAATCTGGGGCTCGTGTTCTGTGAAGCACCGCAAACCATGATCGAGAACACGCAGATCATGACCCGTACGGCGGCTAATCGCAGTAACGACAGCCCCCAGCCTTTCCAGCCGCGCAACGACGTGCGAGCCAAGAAAGCCTTTGCCTCCGGTGACGACAACCTTGCGTCCTTGCCATAATTGTGTGCCCATCATCTTTTGTGGCGTCTCTCCGATTCCATTAGTTTCTGTGCTCTCCGCGAAAAAGCGAGCCTCCCGGGGGGCTTCCCACGGCCTAAAGTCCGAGCACCCATGGTTACCCCTTTTTTGTCCGAGTACGATTAACGCACTTTGTTCTCGCGATATCCCTGGACCCCTATGGAGCGATGAAACTTTGGGTGAAGGTAACCGACGGTCTGCGCAGCACACCTCGCTTTTGCTGACCTCAAATGGTCGGTCCTGGGACGGTCGCCTGTGAGCGCCGAAAGCCACCCATTTCCGGGTCTTCGCGAAACCGACCAACTTCAAAGTTCGGCGAGCGTCCGGTAAGAGCCCGGCCACCGGTGCAAGTGGACGCTCTTAAACCCCGAGAATGTTTTCCCCCCGTAATTTATAAAGTGCAGCGGAGGACTTCAACTTGGTTCGCGACACATTTGCTCCGCCCGCCTGAGGATCCGCGACCGGGCTAGCTTTGAACCCCTTCTCCCAGAGGTGCCAGACGGGAGCTCAGAAACCTCCTGAACGGAGACGCGACCCGCCATAGCAGGAAAACTCTCCTGGCCACAGGTGAAGGCAAATAGAGCATCAACCTCCATAGATGCCTTGCCCGCGACGGGGGCAGATGGCAAATGATGCGATCAGCGCTCTGTCCGCGAATACCGTTACTGGGCTTACCCTGTAAGATGTAAACTGCGAGGAGGCTGTCCCAGTAAGCCGCATGCTCTTCCAAGTGCAGGTGCCCGGCGACATCCTGTCCAAACAGCCTCGCCACAAAGTCCTTTTGCAGCTCAAAGATTCTAAGGAAGGCGTCGGCCTGTCTAGTCATCCAGCTCGCGCTCGGAGCCGTCATCTCAGACACGCCCCCGCTATGCAACCTGTACAGCGCCAGCGAGTCGGGGATAGTTACGATGGGCGTGAGAAACACAGCCTGCGCAGTCAGGAACGGGTCAACAAAAAACCGCAGATCGGCCGGAATGGGAAAGAGTTGATCGGCAATGGCTTTCCTGAAGTTTAACGTGGAAGTGAAAGCGAGGGGCAGGAACCCACCTCGTTTAAGGGCGGCAGGCGCCAGCCAGCCCTTGTAAAGCAGTCTCGGCATGGGGGAGCTAATCGGCTTACCCAACTTCGACACCCCGAGCAGACGGTGCACACAGAGTCCGGAGTCAGGGTTCCCGCTAAAGGCCGCCAATACTTTCTCTACTTTCAACCGGTGAAACGCGTCGTCGGAGTCGAGGAGACAAATTAATTCTCCTTGTGCGCTGGCGTACGCGGCGTTGAGGGCCGATGCCTGTCCACCATTTTCCTTGCGAAGCAGCTTGACGCGCGAATCCTTCCGTACATAACGACTGATCACGTCGCAGGAAGCGTCTGTCGAGCCATCGTCGCAAATGATAACTTCCAAATTGCCGTACGACTGGTTCAGCACGCTCTCAATCGCCTCGCCTACGTACTGGGCATAGTTGTAATTCGCGATCAATACCGACGCCAAAGGGTGATGAGGAAGAGGCTCGAGCGCGACGGGTCTGAGCCGTCGAGCGATCTCCTCCGAGCTTTTGTGGACGATACTCTCCACGGCAGATTTCATGAGCTTCCGCCCGACTCTACAACTGCAACGGTTCCCTCACGCTCAAGATCTAACGCACCCTTGCCCGAGCCCCTAAAGTCGTCAGAGCCCTTTCGGAGGCCTTTTGGCTGGCGAGAAGCCCCACCAAAACGCCAGCAGGTGCTTGGCGACGGGCGAAGGAAGCGCGATTCTGATGCGCCATAGCCACTCTCGGGAGGGGTGAGAGAGTCGGGCCAGCAGACTTTCAGGAGAGAAGCCTCCAACGCCGCACCTTCGCTCGGCCTCCACGGCTTATACGGCAAGCAGGTTATCCCACCGCGGCCCGATGTTCGATCTTATTCCACTTGCTCGTCCCCGCCGGAGGGTGGCCAATGGTCTACTTCCCTGCTTTGATTTGGCGCACCATAACTTATTGATTTCAGGTCTTTCCTGGTTTTGTTTGCTCTTTCGCGCTCCGCCTCTCCCATGTCGTACTTCTTGCTTCGCTTCCCTGCGGGCCGGCGACGCTTGCAATAAGTTGTGGAGCGACTTCTCCGCATTGTTCCATATTTTGAAAATGGTGACGAGCTCCAGGGAAAACATATTGGCCTCTGAAGCGCTCCAAATACTCCCACCCTGGAAGGCAGCGAATCAGCCGTGTAACTGGGCTTAGCAGTATGGAATGGAGCTTAGAACGCCTTCTCTGAACAACTGCAGCGCGTCTAATATCCTCCGGTTGACGTGCGATGTACTCATCTAGAATGCGCCACTCCTCCGCCACGTTGGCTCCGTGCCGCTCGTTTATGGCGACACTTTCAATGCTCTGGCAGAGCATGTTCCGCTTGTTGACTTGGTAGGGGACACGCTCAGAGTAGAAGTTCCTTCTTACATTCTCGAGGGTGTGAGCCGCAAAGACCGACACGGTCGTAAGATCCAAGTCAATCAATCGCCGAAAGCTCGCCGTCTCTTCGAACTCTGCCAGGAACTCCTTGAAGGCCTCACCCTTGTTAATTACTGTTGTCATCCCAATCGATCGTGGTGTTGCCCCATCAATCATCAGAGGCCAGCCGACAAAAATATACTGGTCAGTATTGAAAAGAAGGCTGGCCGCAGCGCTGTAATCAGGACAGGAAGGCATAAACATTCGCCCTTGTATCTGGAGCACTCTTGCAACTAATCTCTGGTGGCAGATTGAATTCAAGAACTTCGGCATATGAGCAGCCAAGTCTAGACGTAGATCGAAAAGCTCCCGCAGAACATCCTGGCTGGAGAGAAGTAGGGTATTGAACGGGGGCTTGCCAACGTAAAGAAAATTTCGCCGAAAGGGCTGCACCCAATCTGGTGAGAAATACGTACAGTGAGTCCAGGACACAAGGTCCACCCTGTATTCCTCAACGGCCGCCATCGCCCTTTCAACAGCAAAGGGAAGCAAATAGGAATCGTCGGTCAAAAATGTGACGTATTCCCCTTGGGCGTGGGAAAGCGCAAATTCCCAACTATCGGGCATGGCCAGCAGACGATCGGTCCTCACATACCGAAGCCTGGAGTCCTGAAATGATTCATAGACCTTTCTGGTTTCTTCATTCCCACAGTAGTTGTCGCTGACCAGAATCTCGAGATCCTGCCACGTTTGGCGCAAGGCGCTTTGCAGCGCGACGTTCAAGAGGGTAGCGCGGTTGCGCGTTGGGATTACGATGGAAACTCTTGGCATTACCCTGACCTCCCATACTAAGACAAAGAAGCACCCCCTCCCTGCACCTAAAGGAGCGGGGAGGTGCTCGCGGGTGCCGGCTTCAGGAAAGTCAGCCGCCGCAATGTTTCGCGTAACTCATCACCAATCAATCGATAAGCTCCGGCAACAAACGCAATTGAAGCAAACACATAGCCCAAGACTAACGACAGAATGGAAGAAGACCCCAGGGACGCGATGATAGCCCAGGCTCCACCGTACGTCAAGCCTGCCAGTACAACAGCCTGCCAGTACAAAGGCCTTGAATACATGGAGGTACCATTTCCAAGCCGGCGGCAGCGATCGGATCGGTGGCGAATTCGGCGGCGTAGCGCCCGGCCGCGCCCTGTCGGCCCTGTGTCGCGGTCGCATAGCCGATGCTCCACGGCCCAAGGTAACCCATCACGTGAATGCGATCCAGCACGACATAGTCTGGCAAGTTCGCGAGCAGGAGCAGGCTGGAGGCCACATCTGGACTGCATCCATGAAAGAAGCGGCCGCCAACGCACCTCACTCTTTCCGAGTGAATTCAGGGCCCCGCCACCGCAGTAGGCTGCCGCCCCTGCAGGCTTACTCCGATGCCACACCTTCCCTGTACTTAAGGCCCAAGGGGCCAAAGGACAGCAAGATCCTGCGCCGCGTCTCCTGGCCCATGAAGAAGAGCGCAAAAGAGACGTAAACGAGCGTGGCGCCGCTATAGGCAATGGATAGGTGGAAAACAGAAAGCGGGCCAGCATAACTGACCGCAAGCCATGCACTGCCATAAATGAGGATGCCGCCCATCAGAATGCGGAGAACCTGCCAGTACCAGATTCGCGGCGCAATCCCTAGACACTCGCGGCAGATGCGCGGCAGTCCGTAGGAATATGCATAGATGTGGTAAAGCACCCATGAAAAGCCAGCGCCGTTCAGCCCGAACCAGTAAATGGCCATGGCGCTAACCGGCGGCACGATGAACAGCGCCAGAACGTTCTGCCGGGCGGTGATGTCCGGTCGGCCCACCGCGAGCGAGACGATGTAGGGGCTCATCAACGTCCCATTCATGTAAGTGCCGACGCAAAGAAACGTAGCAGGCAGTAGCAGCAGGTGGGCGGATCGCAGGTCAAACACCCGCGAAAACACCGGAATCGCCGCAAACGGCACCGCGGCGAACACCGGAACCGTCCCGAAGCAAATGAGGTCCTGGATTTTGTTGTAGGCGTTCCTCAGCTCAGCGGTTTTCCCTACCCCGTGCAAAGCTGAAAAGTGCGGAAAGATGGCGTTACTGATAGCCCCGGTCAGAAGCGCGCCCTGGTTGACGACGCCACGAGTAAAAGTGTAGAGGCCCAGCAGGGCCAGCGGCAACAACTTACTGACTACCACTTTGTCGATCTCGCTGACCATCCACGAGCAGAGGGTAATGGTCATGAGGCCCGAGGCGTAACCGATGTTCTCCTTTACCACCGCCAGGGAAAAACCGGGAAGCAGCAGCGCACGCACGGAGAAGAAATGTGTACACACAACCCAGTAGACGGCAATCTGCACCCCCATGCAACCGGCAATCCAGTACGCCACATGAAATAGATTGCCGTGGATCAGCAGGATCAGGAAGATTCCTGCCTGTTGCAGGGCCTTCGCGGCCACGTCGATCAGGTTGGTAAGCCCCATGTGCTGGAGACCCACCAACAACGCTCTATACAGGCCTCCGGGTAGCGCCACAAGCGCGCCGACAGTTAAAATGCGCATGATTTTAATTGCTGTCAAAGCATCAAGGGAGTTGAGCTTCACCCAATGGTGAACGAGGTACGGGGCGGCTGTGTAAGCCACAATGGCCAGAGTGAGGTAGGCGATCCAATAGAGCGTCGAGCTTGTCCGGATGAAACTCTTGATGTATTCCGGCCGATTCCCTTGGTGAGAAGCTACCTCCCGCACGGCGCTTTGGCAGATGCCCAACTGTACGGCCACCGACAGAGCCACGCTGACAGCCAGAGAGAAGTAAATCAGACCCAGGGCGTCACCGCCTAGCCTGCGAAACACGAAACGGACAGCGACAAAGCCCAGGAGCACGCTGAGTCCCTGGCCAAGGCCGTTATAGACGATGTTCCTGGATACTCTCGACATCAGGTAGGGCCCTGCTATCCCTCCGTATTCAAACACGCGCCAAGCGAGATTGCCGCACAATCTCCTTAAGGGACTCACCTACGTATCTGACTTTTTCCAATGTCATATTAAAGCCGGACGGAAGGTTGATAGCATAAGGGCTGATCTGATAACTAATCGCGTTCCGTTGGCGGGCTTGTTCCCCTTGCCTTAGCGTCGCATACGCCGGAAGAGAACTCAAGGGGTGAAAGAACGGCCGGCAGTCAATGTTCATTTCATCCATTGCCTGTAGCAACCTATTCTTGCCTATTCCCATCTTCTCATCCAAAACCACCGTGACCATCCAATAGGAACTCTTGGTACCGGGAGCCTGGTAATTCAAGGTCACACCTTCCACGTCTGACAACTCATCCTCGTACCAAGAGAAAATCTCCCGCTTGCGGCAGGCCAACTCCTCGACCCGTTCCAGTTGGGCTAAGCCCAAAGCCGCCTGCATGCTACTCATCTTGTACTTGTACGCCACCTCGGTGTTGAAAAACATTTTATCGCCGGGTGGGCGACCGTGGTCGCGCAGGAAGAGCGCTCGCTGATAGACGTCCTCCCGATTCGTAACCAGCATGCCCCCTTCGCCGGTCGTCAAGGTTTTGGAGCCGTGAAAACTGAAGGTCCCGGTGTCCCCGAGGCTGCCCGCCTTCCTGCCCTTATACTCCGAGCCAATAGCTTCTGCTGCGTCCTCGATGATGGCGATATGGTGCTGCGTCGCCAGGCAGCGGAGGCCGTCCATGTCCGGCATGTTTCCGTAAAGGTCCACAGGAATCATCGCCTTGGTTCGAGGGGTGATCCAGGCCTGGCAGGACGCCGGCGATAGGCACCAACTGCGTGGATCGATATCGGCGAATACGGGCGTTGCTCCCACATAGGTGATGGGTGCAGCCGTAGCAATCCAGGTTATCTCCGGCACAATCACCTCGTCCCCGGGACCAACGCCCAGGGCCAGTAAGGAAAGATGAAGGGCCGACGTGCAGGACGGCAGAGCCATGGCAAAGCGAACACCCAGATAATCCGCAAAGGCTCTCTCCAAGCGCGCGTGATACATGTTCGCGTTCGAGTACCAAGCGTGAGCCACTGCGTCGGTCACGTAGTCGATCTCTCTTTGCGTAATCCAAGGCCCGGACACTGGAATTCGTTCCATGGTCAATCCTTAACACACTTCAGGTAGCCATCTGGCGCCGCGGTAATAAGAAGTTTGTTTTCGATATCTTTGTCGATCATGAACCGGTCGTTACTCCGCAGGAATTCCCACACTGCGGTCTTCGGGTTGTTTCCCTTGTCCCACGGGCGGCCCGCGAAGTAGCCTGAAGGCATATCTTCGATCACGGTGTCGAAAACCACCAGGTAGCTTCCCGTGCGGACCAGGGGCGAGTAAGCCTCTAATTCCTTGAGGACGTGGTCATGAGTATGCAAGGAGTCCAAGACCACCAAAACCCGTTGTTTTCCACTCGCACACTGGTAAACCCGACTTACCACGGCCGCATCAACCGAAGACCCCTCAATCATAGTAATTCGCTTGAACATGGGGTGCTTTTGAATCTCCACCCGGTTATGCTCACGAATATCAACATCAATACCCAGAACCTGCCCGTCCCCACCCATCAACTCCAGCATCGACGCATAGAAAATGAGTCCCCCGCCGTGTGCGATCCCGGTTTCAATGATCAAATCAGGCTTTACCCGCCAAATGATCTCCTGCATCGCCACAAGATCCTGAGGGTACTGGATGACAGGTCGTCCAAGCCAGGAAAAATTGTAGCAGTAGCGGTATTCGCACGTCTTCAGGAAAAACTCGCGTGCCAGCCTGGAGAAGTCAGCGTCGCCTGCCATCCTTTCGACCTGTGCCGGGTCATACGGATTTCTGTCGCTCATGAGCAATCACGTTGCGGCTGCACGCCCCACTTTCGCAGGATTGCCGAATGTTACCATCCCGTCCGGAACGTCCTTGGCGACCACAGATCCAGCGCCGACGATGACATCCGCGCCGATTTTAATTCGCGGCAGGACAACGGCTCCGGTTCCAATGAAGCTGTAGTCACTAACCGGGACAACCCCTGCCAGGTTAGCACCAGGCCCGACGCGCACTCCGTTTCCGCGCCTGCATTCATGGTCCACGCTGCACGCTCAGCATTCTCATAACGTCTTAGCGGGAGAATCGGCCTGCGGCCACATCGCGGACTTTTCTCCGTGCGGGTCGCTGGGGGAGATGTTGGACGGCAGAACTTGGCCGACTAGACCAACACTTATAAGATTCTCTAGCCCGTGAGCGATGTCGACAGCCGGATGCCATCCGAGCGTCATGACCGCCCGGGTGGTGTCCATTGCGATGTTACCTGCGTAGCGCGAGATGTCGTGGTGCCGGATGGCACTGCGAGATCCTACTCGCTCGACGATCCGCTGGGCAATCTCAGTCGTGGACGTCCCTTTGCCAGTCCCCAGATTGAATTCTCCCTGGATGCGGCGTTGGATTACCGCAATGATCGCCGTACAGAGGTCGTCCACATACAGAAGGTCCAAGCTTGGGAAGCCGTTAAGGTACCGGTGCGCTACGATTTCCTCATTGCGCAAGGCCTTGTTAAGAAAGTTCCAAATGAACCTGGGGCGTTCCCCTCTCGGTCCATAAACCGGACTTGATCGCAAGAGAGCATAGGCGACTCCATATTTCTGGTGAAAGTGACGCACCAGGGTTTCACACAGAAGTTTTGCCTGCCCATAAGTCCCGCCGGGGCAAGGAGCGAGTGCTTCATTCGCCCGAAGTTCCTTCGTTTTGTAACCAGAATAGATTTCCCAGCCGCTGATGTATACGAGGAACAACCCATTTTCCACGCACACGTCCAGAACGTTCTTCAACGTGGTGATCGACATTCCCATCGCTTCATTCGATGTGGAGACCCTTGGACTGGCCAAGTGCAGGATCGTGTCGACACGTCGTTCCCTCACAAGCAGTTCCAGGGTGACAGTATCTCGGAGCAGATCGATTTCTTGGCGTGTTGGCGCCGTGACCTCGTGCTTCTGCCGCAATTCACCCATCAAGGATGAACCAATGAACCCCGACGCGCCGGTCACCAACACCCGTCGGCCAACGGCTGTCGTTGCCGTCCCTTCGTGCCTTTCTCTGCCGAGGGCTTCGCGCACTGCTGACAGCACCGCAATTTTGATTGCTTTTTCTCCTGTAGCAGCGATGACTTGTCGAATTGCCGACTCGAAATCGACTGAATGGTGCACGGCGAGAATTCCAGCGGCGATGGCGTTGCTGCGCGACATCCCATAGTCGCAGCACACCACGACCTTTTGGCCATTCTGCAAGCAAGCCACGCCCTCGTTGATCTTGGACCTCAGCAGTGCCGGAGAGTTCCCCTCCTTGTCGAGCAAATCCCTTACGTCCAAAATATGCGTGCCCGGCGTTGCATCGACGCCATCCCAGGCAGCCGTTCCTAGGCTCTCAGAAATCCAGTGAATCATTGCTTGATCGCTTCCTTGGGGACATATTGCTCGGAAAAGCTACGCATGTAGTATCCAGGCCGAATCGGACCAACCAGCGGGTCAATGCCATAAAGCACATATTGCAAGTACATGTCGACCTCGTTGAACCCCGCCATGGCTCGCAAGTACGTCGAGGCCGAAAATCTCGGATTGACTTCGAATGGAATCAGAATCCCATCTCGCACGCGCCCCTGTATGTTCATGGGGCCGACACTGCCCAATGCGTTTGCGATTTTTTCCGCCTGCGCCCGTACGCTGGTAAATTCGTCTATCAACCCCTGGCTGTTACCGCTGGAGATAAGTCCAGCCTGAGTGCTGACCAAGACTGACAACTTGGCGTTGAAAAGCCGCTGCATAGCTACGGACCCAACCAATCGTCCGTCCGGCAAGGAAAGAATTCCCACAGTGAACTCACCCTCATCCAAGCCGATATACTCCTGAACCAAGGCGGTACAACCGTTGCAGAGAAGGTGCTCAACGTACAATTCTACTTCCGACTGATTCAGAGCCATGAAAACAAACCGACTACCACCTGTCCCCGTGGAGGGTTTAATTACGCATGGGCAAGGAGTGCTCTTGAGGCTCGCCAACTCACGCCGGTCCGGGATGGAAATCGTCCAGGGTGCGGGAAAACCCAGCATCTGTATCCGCTCAAAAAAGCACCTCTTGTCTGAACAAGTGGCGATGACTCCCGGCGAGTTCGCGGCGATGCGAACCCCCACTTTCAGGAAATCCGCGGCGGCTGGCGCCAGCAGGAGGAGCGGCCCCTCCCCACCCGGAATAAGCACGCGAATTCCTTTCGCAATACACAGCTCCAAAACCGACTCTACGTATCGCTTTCGGCTGACGATAAACGTCTCGGCAACACCTTTGTCATAGTGTCCGTACGCATAACCCGAGATGTCACAACCGAATACTCGGTATCGACCAGCGTCTCTTAGGCACTTCAGGATCTCGGTTCCCAGCGAGGCTCCCCCGATTCCAGCCACCATCACATTCGCCACTTCAGCCACAAAATAAACTCCGGCGTTGAACAGACAGAAAAGAGGTCATTTGAAAAAGCTCGCGCGTCAGGGACCTGTCGTCCTTTGCGGACATCCAGGCGTGCAAGCCCTCAAAGCATAGTCCCCAGACTACATCAGAGTGAATAATCAGCGTAAGACCTATCCCTTTCTGACACAATCGGCCCTTTACGAAGCGGCCACTGGACTCCAAACGCGGGATCGTCCCACCGGACGCCTTTGGCAGCCTCCCGGTGGTAGAACTCGCTGATCTGGTAATACACCTCAGCGTCATCAACTAGCGTCTGAAAGCCATGCGCACAGCCGACAGGAATATAAAGCGCTCTGCGATTGTCTTCAGTGAGCTCGGCCGCCACCCACTGTTTATAGGTAAGCGAATCCGGGCGCAAGTCAACGGCCACGTCATAGATTGCACCGGCCGTGCAGCGGACCACCTTGACCTCGCCGTACGGAGCAACCTGATAGTGCAGCCCGCGCAGGGTGCCCTTTCTCTTGTTGAAAGACGTGCTACACTGCGCCACTCGAGGATTGAGCCCGCGGGCCTCGAACTCATGCTGGCAGAACGTGCGGGCGAAAAACCCCCGGTCGTCCTCCCTTTTCTCTACCTCGATTATATACACCCCTTCGAGCTTCGTCTCGACAAATACCACTCGCCCTCCTCCCGTCAGAGCATCATCCGGGAAAGCGGCGCGCTTGCGCCACCCTCAAACGACTTTAGGCTCGGGAACCGGGATGATGAAATGGCCACCCCGCTGCCGGTATTCCGCCTGTTGCGCCAGAATTTCGTCAGCGAAGTTCCAGGTCAGCAGAAGCGTGTAATCCGGCATTGCCTCCAGGAGCTTCTGTGGCGGATAGATGGGAAGATGGACACCAGGCATGTATCGCCCCTGCTTGTACGGACTTCGATCGACCACGAAATCCAACCATTCCTGACCGATGCCGCAGTAATTCAGGAGCGTGCTGCCCTTGGCGGCTGCTCCGTATGCGGCCACTCGGGCCCCCTTGCCCTTCAAATCCGTGAGAAGACGGCAAAGCGAGCCCTTGACCTGCTCGACACGATCCGCGAAACCGCCGTAAAAGCCAAACTTGTTGACGCCCCAGGAAGCTTCCTGATCGAGCAGTTGCGACACGGCGGGCGTTGGATCAACGGCATCGCGGTGTCTAAGAAACAATCGAATTGAGCCGCCGTGGATGGGCAGCCTCTCCACGTCTTGAATCTCCAGTTGATGCCGCCGGAAGAGGTTCTGCAGTGCGGTTACAGAGAAGTAGCACAAGTGTTCGTGGTAGATTGTGTCGAACTCGCAGCGATCGATCATTTCTTTCACATTCGGCACTTCAACAACGGCGAGTCCCTGGTCCTTCAGAAGCACTTGGATGCCGGCGGCGAAGCCGTTGAGGTCCGCGACATGCGCTAGCACGTTGTTGGCGTGGAACACATCGGCCCGCGTACCCTCCCTGACCAGCTTGGCGGCCAGCCGCTCACCAAAGAAATCCGTAAGGGTCGGAATCCCGTGGTTCTGCTCTGCGACACGCGCGACATTAAGCGCGGGCTCGATTCCGAGCACCGGGACGCCGGCGCGCCGGTAATGACGCAGAAGATAACCGTCATTGCTGGCGGCTTCCACCACAAGACTGTCTGCTCCCAAACGCAGCGAATCGATCAAGCGCCGGGAGATGGCCTCGGCGTGACTCTGGATCTCATCGGAAAACGAAGAGAAGTAGAGATACTCCCGGAACAGTATTTCAGGGGGAACCGTCTCGGTAATCTGGACAAGCGAGCAGGTGGGACAGAAGGCAAGGTCCAGGGGGAAGGTAGGTTCCGGACGCGCGAGATCCACCTTCGTCAAGAGCGAATTCGCTAGAGGCGTCACGCCCAAGGAAAGGACGGCCTCAAGCCTGGGGCTGCCGCAGGAACGGCATGAGGCTTCGGCGCAAGTCACTTCGGCTGCCCTCCGAAAAAGTCCTGGTACCACCTAATCGTCTCTGCGAGGCCGCGCTCGAGGTCATAAGCAGGCTTCCAGTGAAGCAGCCTTTCAGCCTTTGCCGACGATAGGTATTGATTGCGGATCTCACCCTTCGCTGAGTTAAGGATGGTGGGCTGAATATGCTCACGCTGAGCGAGGTGGCGAATCATGTCGACAATCTCGAGCACCGTCACCTGGGATTCGGGGCTGAAGTTAAAGCTCTGCCCTCGGATCTCCGGCGCACTAAGGCCCTCCGCCAAGCGCAAATAGGCACTCGAAACATCTTTCACGTAGATGTAATCGCGGATGAACTTGCCGTCGCTGCGCAAGACCGGCGATTCGCCTCGCAATAAGGAGCGGATGGTGCCCGGCACAATGCGCGACCAATTGAGGTCGCCACCGCCATAAACATTGCCGCAACGCGCCAGGGCTATAGGCAGGCGATAAGTGTGGAAATAGGCTTGCGAAATCAGGTCGGCGCAACTCTTCGAAACCTCGTACGGTTGGCGCCCTACCAGCGGCATTTCTTCTGTATAGGGGAGCTGCTCCTGCTCTCCGTAAGCCTTGTCACTGGACGCCACGACGACCCTTTTCACCAAATCCGGGTGCAGGCGACAGGCCTCCAGCAGATTCCATGTGCCCCGGACATTCGTCTCCAGGGTTGCCAGGGGTGACCGGTAGGCAACACTCACAATGGCCTGCGCACCTAAGTGGATCACGGTGTCGATTTCGTGAGCCACGATGGCGCGTTCAACGGCCCGGAAGTCCTCAAGTTGACCGTTGACGACATTCACTTGATGGACCGCACCGCTTCGATAGAACTCCGATTGCGGATCGTCATCTAGGACGAAAGCCACCACATAGGCGCCGCGCGCCAACAGATCCTTGGTCACCCAGGAGCCCACAATCCCCGTGGCCCCGGTGACCAAGACCCGCCGTTCTGTCCAAAAACCCGAGCCTTCGTTCACTTGTCCCACATTCTCCAGGGGGGGTTCTGTTTCCACATTTCATTCAGAGCTACAAAGTCCCGGTAGGTATCCATGCAGTGCCAGAATCCATGATGGAGATAACCAACGAACTGGCCTTCCCGTGTCAGTCGCTCAAGCGGCTCTCCTTCAAGGACGCAACTGTCATCGTCGGTGAGATAATCAAAGAACTTGCGTTGAAAGACAAAAAAGCCGCCGCTGATAAATCCGCTCTGATCCAAGGGCTTTTCGTTAAATTCGTTCACCAGTGAACCTTGCAGGGATAATTCACCGTAGCGGGAGAGCGGATGAACGCCAGTCACTGTCCCGACCTTCCCGTGGCCAAGGTGGAATTCCCATAGCTTGCAGATGTCGAGGTTTGTCACGCCGTCACCGTAAGTCATCATGAAGTGGTCTTCGGTAACGTACCGCTCAATGCGCTTGACCCGGGCGCCGGTCATCGCTTCGGCTCCGGTGTCCGCAAAGGTGATTGACCACTGGTCTCGCATCTCGGTCCCGTGGAATTCAGGATCCTCTTGAGAGCTGAGGCGCAAAGTAAAGTCACTGTTCATGAGGCGGTAATTCAAAAAGTACTCTTTGATCATCGAGCCCTTGTACCCCAAGCATAGTATGAAATCATTAAACCCGTAATGGGAATAGATCTTCATAATGTGCCAGAGGACGGGTTTGCCACCGATCTCAACCAGCGGTTTGGGTCGGTACTCCGTTTCCTCCCGGAGGCGGGTTCCCATGCCACCACAGAGGATCACGACTTTAGTTTTCATGTTGTCTTGAAAGTTCTCCCGCTGACCGGGTTTAGGAGCGTCGGAATTGCCCTGCTAACCTGAGAGGCATTACTCGGGGTTCGTTTCGAGTTGGAAGCACCCTTCCGTGACTTGCAGCCGTCGCCCGCAGCTTTGCAGCTTTACCGAGTCTGATTCTCACGATTCAGACTGGCTGGCGGAATCCTCGTCGGTGCCCTGCCCGTACCCGTACCCGTACCCGTATCCGTACCCGTAGCGGTAATAGCCATACCCATAGCCATACCCGTAGCCGCCTTGCTTGTGCACGTCAACACTGTTCAACGCCACGCCGAGAACGCGGGCCCCGGCATGGTAAAGCAAATCTCGGGCGCGGCGGACGAGGTCGAAAGGCGTACTGTAGGCCCTTGTTACAAGCACCACCGCGTCGGTAAGGGTTGAAAGTATTCGGCTGTCAGAAACGGTGAGCAAAGGCGGAGAGTCGAGCAGCACATATTCAAACTCGGACCGGAGCCTGCGAAGCATGTCGGCCGTAAGCCGCGAAGAAAGAACTTCAGCCGGGTTGGGGGGAATGGGCCCACAAGGAATCACACTCAAGTTCGGAACGCCGGGCACCGGCAGGATGGCATCGGCCAGCTCCGCGTTGCCCGTGACGCACCGTACAAAGCCGGGTTTGTTTTCCACGCCTGTCGATCGGTGGCAGCAAGGCCGCCGCATGTCGCAATCAATAATCAGTACCTTGCTTCCCAGGCTGGCTAGCGTAGCTCCCAAGTTGACCGTTATGGTAGTCTTACCTTCAGACGGCAGGGCGCTTGTAATCAGAAGCATCTTTGGCACAGGATTGGCAGAAAGCAGAATCGAAGTGCGAAGCGAGCGATAGGCCTCTATAGCCCCACGTCCGGTCTGAACTGCCGGGGCAAGGGCGCCGCCGCTACCGTGCTTTACAGTGGCCAGTCTCTTATCGCTGCCCTTGCTTGTGCCGTCGGTTGCATAGTCCGGAAGGAGGCCGAGCGATGGCAAGCGCAACAACCTTTCCACTTCATCGGGTGTTTTGAGTGTATTGTCGAGGTATTCCTGCAAGAAAGCCAGCCCGATGCCAAAAGCAGCACCTAGAACAATGCCCAGCGCCAAGTTGAGGGCTACTCTTGGCTTCACGGGGCCCTTGGGTACCTGCGCGGTGTCAACGATTCGAATGTTGCTGGCTTTAAGTCCGGCCGAAACCGCAGCCTCCTTCATGCGCGTCAGGAGTCCATCGTAGAGCTGCTTGTTGGTATCCACCTCACGCTTCAAGATGTTGTATTGGATGGATTTCTCAGCAATATCATTCACTTCCTTTTTCTGCTCGTCCAGGGCTTGATCCAAATACCTCTCGTTGGCCAGCGCTGAGCGATATGAATCTATAATATTCTGCGACAAATTCTTTTTCTGGTGATCGAGTGAAGCCTGGATCGTATCAATCTGCTTTTTCAGAGCAATAGCTTTAGGGTATTCAGGCTTCACTGTGGCCGTCATTTGGGCGTAGTCGCGCTGCAATTCGACGAGTCGCACGGACAAGTCTTGAATCAGCCGGTTGTCCAGGATCCCCGGTAGATCCTGAACCCTACCGGCTTGCACGAGAGTATAGAGGGATTCTTTCTGAAAGCGCTCTGCCTGGGCCTTAGTGTACTCTTCCTGAAGCTGCTTGAGCCGTTCGTTGACGAGATTCTGCTTCTCTTCAACAAATATGATGGAGTTGGCTCGCGCGTAGGACTGCAAGGCATCTTCGGACTTTTCAAGTTTGACCTTGAGCCCCACGAGTTGTTTCGAAAGCCACTCCGACGCCTTGATGGTCTCATCCCACTTCACCTGAAGGTTCTGATCGATGTAGTCCGAAGATAGCTGGTTCGCGATGCGCGCCGCTAACTCAGCATCTTCGGAGAAAAAGATTACCTCCACAAGGTTACTGCGTCGAACCGGACTCACGTCGATGTTGTCTATGAAATGGTACACGGCGTTGCGGTAGGCATTCATCGAGCGATCCGGAGGTTCGGGGTCTGAGGCCTTTGGAATCTTATCAGGGTCGCGCTCGATCAAGCCGAGCAGCAAGCTCGCCTGGTAGAACTCGCGGTAGCGGTACAGTTTCAGGTAATCCACTACATGTTCGGCGAGGGTTCGGCTTAATAGAATCTTATATTGAGTCTCCCGATAACTATCAATGTCGCCGGAGGTGAGTTGAAGAACTTCCCGGAAGTTCAAAACGTTCGGCGGCTCGGGGTTAATCTCAATTAAGACTTTCCCCTCGTAGATAGGCTTCTTCTTGAGCGTACCGATGGCTACCGTCGTGAAGACAATCAACAGGCAGGATAAAACCACCCACCGCCGCTTGGCAATGACGTATAAATAATCAGGCAGGCGCGGGATTTCTTCAGCCGAGACATCCAACGCCTCGATAGGTTGTCGCAAGCTCTGGGGGCCTGAAAGAACCAAGCTCTGAGCAGGGTCTGTAGTGGGGACTTCCGCGTTTGGCATTAATCACCAACTCCAAGCTGGGTCACGCATATTATTGCTTCCAAATGAGCCATCCCGTGAAAGCGGCTATAGCGGTGTCGGTAGCCCGTTGGCCCACGATTTTCTGCTTGCTGTCGGGAACAAAGAGGATGTCGTTCGCCGCGAGCGTTGTGTCCTCTGCCTTTCCGTTTATAATTTTCGACAGGTTAATACGGGCTTCACTCTTCGAGCCATCCTGATTAGTTCTCAAAATACGAGCGGATCTCCTTGCCGCCGTTGGCGTAAAGCCTTGCGCCATGGCAATTGCCTGAAGAACCGTCATGGTGGGGCGGTCCTCAAGGACAAACCCACCCGGTTGCCTGACCGCTCCTGTCACATACACGACTTCGGCCTTGCTTACGGAAATGATGTCGAGAGGCTTCATCTCAATGTTGAGGGCTTCATCCCTGGTGTAGAGGAGCCTGTTGAGGTCGATTTCAATTTGGTCCGGCCCACGAATGTGCATTCCATCGACCGGCTGCAAATCCCCAAAGCCACTCTTGCGTGTGACCAGAACTGTGCGTCCCGCCGACGATGTGCCCCTCTTGCCGAAACCACCGGCCATCGAAAGCATTTCAATCAGGGTGCGCCGGCCAGTAAGGGGAAAGAGCCCAGGCCTTTCCACCGCCCCAATAACAGATACAGGCTTAGCCTTGAATTCGTTAACAAAAACCGTTACCTGAGGATCTTGGAGGTAATTCTCACCCCATTTATCCGCCAGCTCTTTCCGGAGCTGCTCGGCGGTGAAACCCGCTGCTTGCACTCGGCCAATTAATGGGAGGGTAACCATCCCATCGTTGGCAACTCGAACGGTTTTCGACAGTTCAGGAAGGTTGAAGACCTCGATATTGATCACATCCTCAGGTCCCAGGACGTAATTGGGACCTGCGAGGGTACCGGAGGACTGAGCAGAGTTTCCTGGTGCGTTTCCCTCTGTTGTATCCGTATTGGGGATAGAGATCGGAATCGCTTGGTGATCCTGGGAATCAGGCTTATCCTGGCCATTCTGGGCGCGCGACGGAGACGAGGTCAATAGGAACACGAACGATAGGCAGATTGTGAACCTCAGAGATTGATGTTCCAGGAGACCTTTCATTTCTGCCCCGATATAGCCTGCCCCCCGTGTCGCCGCCTTGCAATGAGGAGCTGCTAGAGAGATACGCATATGAAACCCTAAGTCTATTAATCTACCTGCGCGCCAAGACAATGTCAAGCTAAATGAACTTCACAACACCTCCCGTTGCTCCGCTCCATCGTCTTTCAACAAGCTGCAAAGTTGTTCAGTGATCTGCAAGCCTGACCTAACGGTTCGTTATTCAGAATTCGGGATTGAGGAAAATCCGCTTATGGTTTTTCCCTGACTCCTGACCCCTGAATCCTGCCAAGCCGTGCAGGGAATCACTTCTATGTCGGGCACTCACTCCACCCAAATAGGCTTGGTTTCCCGAACTTCTATCGTATAATAGGGTGGCAATTTCTAGTAATTGCAGGCGACCCCGCGTGCGCAGCAGGTTTTCACTTAGCGGCCACGGCGATGAGGGATTTCCCCTCCCTGGAGCGCCCTGGCGGGAGGATGGCTGATGGGGTTTGTACACCAGGGGAGGCGCGCGTCAGGTTGCCCAAGCTGTGCCAGGATTCAGATCTTACCAACTCAAGTGGGACGGAGAGTATGCAAATTGCCACAAAAACGAAGCCTGCACGGGCGTTGCTGGTCAGCGTAGAGGCTGCAATGCTCCTGTTGCTGACAGGTTGGGTGGGTAAGGCCTACCTCGCAGATGTGCTGGCGAGTAGGCCGACAGTGGACAACCTCGAGCGTGCAGTCAAACTCGACCCGAGCAATGCCGACTACCATATGCGATTGGGTCGTCTTTACGAGTACAGCCTCCTTGATCTCCAACTTGAGAAGGCCGAGGGGCATTTTCGCCGCGCTACACATCTTGATTCCTATGACCCTCAAACTTGGCTCGAATTGGCGGCCGCGCTGGAGCTCCAAGGCCGAATAGCGGAGGCAGGAGCCTGCCTGCGTCAGGTGGATCTCCTGGCGCCAAATCTCCCTGCTTATCAATGGCCCATTGCCAATTTCTACTTGTTGCAGGGCAGTATCGACGAAGCTTTCCAGCATTTTAGGGTTGTGCTTGCCGGCACGTCGCAATATAACAGCAATGTCTTTGGCCTGGCTTGGAAGGCTACCGACGATGCTGGGAAGATTCTTCAGCAACTGATTCCTGAGCGGGTCACGACCGAATTCAGTTATTTGAATTTTCTGCTCTCCCAGCGTCGCTTGAATGAGGCACAGGCCGTTTGGAAACGAATTATAGCCGGGCGAGAGGCATTCTCTCCCGGCCAGAGTTCCCCATACATTGACAGCCTTATCGGCGCTCAACGGGCGGACGAGGCGTACCAGGTTTGGACTGACCTCCAGAAAAAGGGGCTCATTCGATACTCGTCGTTGCCATCCGAAAAGAATCTCCTTTCCAATGGCGAATTCGAGGACGAATTGTTGAATATGGGCTTTGACTGGAGAATCGTTGGGGTTGAAGGTGTCTATGCAGGTCTGGATACCTCGACCTATCACTCGCCTAGTCACGCCCTCTTGGTTCAATTCCCGGGTAAGCAGAACCTGCACTACCAGCACGTTTACCAGTACGTAAAAGTATCACCCGGGCAATCCTACCGCCTTCAGGCCTTCATGAAAACCGAAGACATTACAACCGACAGCGGCCCTCGCCTGGAAGTGTACGATGCCTACAATGCTGCAGCCTTGGACAAATTAACTGACGATTTGACCGGCACTAGCGACGGATGGACGTCTTTGCTTTTGGATTTCGCGACCGGGCCAAAGACCGAATTGATCGTGGTTAGGCTTGTCCGCTTGCCCAGCAAGAAGTTCGACAATCTCATTTCGGGGAAGGTTTGGCTGGATGACGTGCGGCTTACTCCCGTGCAGAAATGAAATGCTTTTGAGAACTATTTCACCCGACCTCATTTTTGGCTGCCGACTGTCCAATAGCTTGCGCTGTGCAAAACGGCTCCCCTCGGAATCAATTCACAGCCAATCATGAACAGTCGCTCGCAACTGAGATGAAAATCGGTGATTGTCCGGGCAATCGCCGTGCGTAGTCACCTTAGGGCTTGTCTTTTCAGAGAGCTGCCAGCGGCGGACCCTTCGAGTTTTTCTTCCAGAGAGCTTCTTTCGCACTGGGCGACATTCTTTTGCCCTCGACCTCCGCTTCGCCCTAAGCGCTCCGCCCTTCGGGCTCCGGAGGGCTGCGCGGAGGCCGAGGCCAACGACCTGATTCAACTACGACAAAAACTCAAGAGAGAAGAACAAGAGGAGACAAAGTACGAGAAAGACAAAACACAAAAAGGGGACACTTCTAATCGGATAAGGATGGGGACATTTCTAATTGGGCTTGACACAGCCGCACAGCCGCGAAATCCTGCCGCGAAATCCTGCTTGACAAGCCGCCGCCAATATGTTACCAGCATTACCCGTATGTTTTCGTGCTCCCGCGTGCGTGGTGGGAAGACTCTGTGCCTACCGCGGCGCAGTTGGGGTGAAGCTAAACGCCGTGAACTCAGTTCCAGTCCCGCAACGACCGCCACCAACACGAATGAAGGCAGACGTCCTCCCCATGTGGCGTAGGAGCAGCAAAACGGAAAATCTGCAACCCGATGCATTTTCCCTTGGGAGTTCAGGCTAATGCATGCGAATCCCATTCAACTGGTTTGACGGAAGTTCTCGAGAACAAGAATACTGGATGGAGGGTGTTGAGATGAGTCCCACGAGTCAGGTCATAGAGGAAAGTAGGAGCTTTACCCTTTGCCTACGTTTTGGGCGCACTTGTTGGTGTTTAGCAGCGATTGCTCTTCTGAGTGCTGTTCTCACATTGAGTTGTGGTGGAGGGACAACCCCGCCTCTGATAGTTCAAGTCTCCGTCACTCCGCGAACAGTGCAGGTAGTGCTCCGGGGGCAAGTCCAATTCGCAGCCGACGTAAGTGGGAGCAGTGCGGGTGTTTCGTGGTCGGTGAATGGGGCTGGGGGAGGGAGTTCGGTGGTGGGAACGATTGACAACACGGGACTTTATACGGCGCCGACAACACTCCCCGTGCCGAACACGGTCACGGTGACAGCGGTGAGCCTGGCGGAGCCGACGCAGTCGGCGGCGGCATCCGTGACCATTGTGAACCCGGCGCCTGTGGTCAGTTCCATCTCGCCGGCTACTGCTCTTGCTTTGAGTGGCGCTACGCTGCTTACGGTTACGGGATCGGGTTTTACACCTCAGTCAACGCTGGCGGTGAATGGGTCGGCTTTCCCTGCTACTCTTGTTAGCAGCACGGAATTCACTGCCAGCATGTCCGCACATATGCTTGCCCAGCCTGCGGCGTTCAACCTGGTGGTGACTAATCCCGCGCCGGGCGGCGGGACGAGTTCGGCGGCAACTTTCACCGTTCTGGCGCAAGGATCGGTTACACCGACGGGAAATCTTCAGGTGGCCTTGTACTCTTTTTCGTCGCCGCGAGATGCTTCCGTGTCCATCGAGTTTGGAACGGACACGACCTATGGCTTGCACACCTGGGCGCAGAAAACGCCCCCGGGTGGCGGGGCAGTCGCGATTCTTGTCGCGGGAATGAAGGCCAATACCACCTATCACATGCGGGCGGATGTGAGCTTCCCCGAGGGCACGCAGTTCGTTGATACGGACCACACGTTTGCCACTGGGGGTTTGCCCACCGCTCGGGTTCCGCAGATTACGGTTACGAATCCCAACGGACTAACCCCCACACCCGGGGCCATACTCCTCCATCTAAGCGGTCCCGGCGGACCAGGGCAAGCTACCAACAAAATAAAGATAGCGGCGGTCGATAACGCCGGGAACGTAGTGTGGTATTATGATCCTCCATACGCGCCTGGCGCATGGCTCCCCAACCCGATCAAGCTTTTGCCAAACGGTCATATGCTGGTTGATTTAGGTTTGCCCATAGGCGTGCCAGGGTCTACTCCAGGTAGCGTTCAAGTGCCCACTCCGAGTACGGTTCGAGAGATAGATCTAGCGGGAAATACCATCTACGAGTTCAATAACAATGACCTCACCAATTGGCTCAACGCTGCTGGTTACAACCTGACTGTAACCTCGTTCCACATGGATTTTGCCCCCTTACCCAATGGACACTTGATCTTGATTTTTTGGTACACCAAAAACTGCACAGAGATCCCGGGGTGTGTCGGTACCTTTGACGTATTGGTCGACGCACTTGTTGATCTCGACGAGAATCACAAGCCGGTCTGGGTGTGGGACGCGCTTGACCATCTCTGCCCCCCCACCCCTACCAGCCCGTGCATGGACATTAACCGCGCTTTTGCGGGTTTCCCAGACTGGACGCACTCCAATGGGGTCGTCTACTCGCCGGACGACGGCAACCTACTTCTATCAATACGCCACATGTTGTGGGTCATCAAAATCGACTACGAAGATGGCCAGGGATCGGGCGACATCCTCTGGCGGCTTGGCGCTCAAGGCGATTTCACACTTACGAATGGAGGAATCGACGATTGGTTCTATGCCCAACACTATCCGACTATCCTGAGCCCCAACAGCACCGGCGTCTTCACTCTGGGGGTTTTTGACAATGGCAACGTCCGTGGCGTCTTCGATACCCCCTCGCAGCGGTGCAATTGGTCTGTCCCAAGTACCTGCTACAGCCGAGTTCCCATATACCAAGTCGATGAAGTAGGGATGACCGCAACCATCCTTTGGCAGTACAACCTGGCACCTGTTTTCACCTCCTGGTCTGGAGCCGTCGTACTGAAAGACGACAGGGTGTTTTTTGGCGTCGGCTCACCGTCGGATGACCCGTTGGGCTCACGGTATATGGAGGTGACGCACGACCCCAGTCCGCAAATTGTTTTGCAAATGGAGGTTTCCGGTCAGTGCGCCTACCGCATGGTTCACCTTCCCAGCCTATACCCCGGCGTGCAGTGGTAAGGTTGTGAAGCGGATAACGATCATAAGTTAGGGGTAGCGCGGACCCGTCAGCCAACGGGTCCGCGGCTCTTATTAGGTAGGGTCGGATTTTTCCGGGCTGTTGCCTGATCACGGGTAGGCTGGTTAAACTCTGCGGAGTTCATCCGCCTGTGCGGCATGACCCAAAGTGACGTCCTCGTTTTTTCCCTCAGGCCCACTCCAGACGAAGAGCCCACCGCATTTCAGGCGGGCCGCAAACGAAATTTTCCTTTGACATTTCCCACGCTTCACATTACGGTAAAGAAGTCGGCAGGTAAGTAGTAAGGTGCTGCAATTCACAACAAAAAGTTATCGCAAGAGCTTCGGTCGGCCTGTGGCGGCCCCAAACTCGGTTGTTTCGAGGATCGGGTAAGACTGCCGCTGGGCGAAGAGCAAAAATCCACCCAAACGGATGGAGGCAGACGTCCTCCGCCTGTGGTGTAGAAGCAGCAAAACTAGAAGAATGCTGTTTCCACGAAACGAAGCGAAGGACGCGCAGATGCATTTTCCCTTGGGTGTTCAGGCTGATGCTTGAGAATCCCATGCCACTGGTTTGAGGGATGTTCCCGAGAACAAAAATACTGGATGGAGGGTGTTGAGATGGGTCCCGCGAGTCAGATTATAAAGCAAAATGCGAGCTTTAACCTTTGCCTACGTTTTCGGCGCACTTGTTGGTGTTTAGCAGCGCTTGCTCTCCTGAGTGCTGTTCTCACACTAAGTTGCGGTGGAACGCCAGCAACCACTCCGGCAGTTCAAGTCACCCTCGCTCCGCAAACAGCCCAGGTAGCACTCCAGGGGCAAGTCCAATTCACAGCCACCGTAAGTGGGAGCAGTTCGGGTGTTTCGTGGTCGGTGAATGGGGCTGCGGGAGGGAGTTCCGTGTACGGGGTGATTGACAACACGGGACTTTATACGGCGCCAACAACACTCCCATCGTCAAACACGGTTAAGGTGACAGCGGCGAGCCTGTCGGAGCCGAGTCAATCGGGCTCGGCGTCCGTGACCATCGTGAACCCGGCGCCTGTGGTCAGCGCCATCTTGCCGGCCGCCGTTTCTGCTTTGAGTGGCGTTACGCTGGTTACGGTTACGGGATCGGGTTTTATACCTCAGTCCACGCTGACCGTGAATGGGTCGGTTTTTCCTGCTACGGTGGTAAGCAGCACGGAACTGACTGCCACCCTGTCCTCACTTATGGTGGCGCAGCCTGCGGCGTTCAACCTGGTGGTAAGTAATCCCGCGCCTGGGGGAGGGACGAGTTCGGCGGCAACTTTCACGGTTTTGGCGCAAGGATCGGTTACCCCGACGGGAAATCTTCAGGTGGCCCTGTACTCTTTTTCGTCGCCGCGCGATGCTTCCGTGTCCATCGAGTTTGGAACGGATACGACCTATGGCTTGAAGACCTGGGTGCAGAACACGCCCCCGGGCGGCGGGGCAGTCGAGATTCTTGTGGCGGGGATGAAGGCCAATACCACCTATCACATGCGAGCGGATGTGAGCTTCCCGGATGGCACCCAGTTTGTTGATACGGACCACACGTTTGCCACTGGGGGCCTGCCCGCCGCTCGCCTTCCGCAGATTTCTGTTACGAATCCCAACGGACTAACGCCTACTCCCGGGGCCATAATGCTCGATCTAATCCATCTGGGAGCGCCAACAACTAAACTACAGGTAGCGGCGGTCGATAACGCGGGAAACCTAATCTGGTATTACGATTACGATACTTCGATTGGGCTTCCCGTACCGATCAAGCTTTTGCCTAATGGTCACGTGCTGATGAACCTCGTGCCGGTGACTGGTCAGGGACTCTATAATGGTGGGACGATTCAGGAGATAGATTTGGCGGGAAATCTCATCAGTCAGTTTACGGTGACCGACGTCAACGATTGGCTCAATGCTGCTGGTTACAATCTGAACCTATTCTCGATCCATCAGGATATCGTCGCCCTGCCCAATGGACACTTGATCCTGATGGTTCAGTATTACGAGGAGTGCACATCTATCCCGGGGTGTGTCGGTACCGATAACGTAATCGCCGAGGCACTTGTTGATCTCGACGCGAATCACAACCCGGTTTGGGTGTGGAACGCGCTTGACCATCTCTGCTCCCCAACCTCCGGCCCCTGCCTGGATATCAATCGCCGCCCGTTGGGTTTCCCAGACTGGACGCACGGCAATTCCCTCGCCTACTCGCCGGACGACGGCAACCTGCTTCTGTCCTTGCGGAACCAGTTATGGGTGCTCAAAATCGACTACCAGGATGGCCAGGGAACAGGCGATATCCTCTGGCGGTTTGGCCCTCAAGGCGATTTCACACTGACGAATGGAGGAATCGACGATTGGAACTACGCGCAACACTATGCGAATGTCGTGAGCCCCAACAGCACCGGCGTCTTCAATCTCATGGTTTTTGACAATGGCGACAACCGTGGTATGTTCGATGTCCCCTCGGCCCCGTGCGGCACTACCGGCGCACCTGCCTGCTACAGCCGAGTTCCGATATTTCAAGTCGATGAAGTAGGCATGACCGCAACCCTCCTCTGGCAGGACAACCTCTCTCCTGTTTACTCTTATGCCATAGGAAGCGCGCAACTACTGAATGACAACAATGTGGTTATGGACATAGGCTTCCCGTCGGATGATCCCGCGGGCGCGCGGTACATGGAGGTGACGCACGACCCCAGTCCGATAGTTGTTTTGCGAATGGAGGTTTCAGGTCAGGACGCCTACCGCATGATTCACTACCCCAGCCTATACCCCGGCGTGCAGTGGTAAGGTTGTGAAGCGGATAACGATCATGAGGTACAGGTAAGCTCGGATTCTTCCGGGCTGTTGCCTGATCACGCGTAGGCTGGTTAAACTGCGATTCGGCAGGGTCGGCCGTGGGACTCGTCCTTCCGCCTGAGCGGCGTAACCGCGCAACTTCACTGCAAAATCCTGCATCATTCTTTCAGTGTCGTTTTTTCAGTTGACATTCGCTCTCTTTGGGCGTCACATTAGCAGCAGTCATTCTAGTCGGCCCCCTGAGGGAGGCGCCGATGCCCTCGCGTTGTTGTGTTGCCAAGCAGCGTCAAACCGCGGCGAAGTAGATTGTCCTATGCTAAGGAGTTTGTCCATGAAGGTTAAGATACCCTGCCAGTTGCTCATTTCGGTGGCCTTTGGGATGGCCCTCTGCGGCAGTGGGCAGCAGGCCTGGGCCACAACTGCGACAACCACGACCACCCTGGCGGTGACCTCGGGGGGGAACCCGGTGACGACGGTGACGTGGGGCAGCGTGGTGACGCTGACGGCGACCGTCACGGCTGGCGGCACGCCGGTGACACCGGGGCGGGTGGACTTCTGCGACGCTACCGCGGCCCACTGCACGGACATCCATCGGCTGGGCACGGCGCAGTTGACGGGCGCCGGTACGGCGGCGCTGAAGTTTGTTCCAGGCATCGGAAGCCACAGCTACCAGGCAGTCTTCGAGGGGACGACCAGCGACGCGGCGAGCTCTTCCAGCCCCTCGGCGCTGGCGGTGACCGGCAAATATCCGACCACGACGACGATCGCGCAGAGCGGCAGCGCGGGCAACTACACGCTGACGGCGACGGTGGCGGGTTCTGTGGATCAAGCGGGGCTGGCTTCGCCGACCGGGACCGTGTCTTTCCTGGACACCAGCAACGGGAACGCTGTGCTCGGAACGGCGGCGCTGGGGACAGGCTCGTCAGCCCCGGGCTGGCTAAACTCCCAGACACCGCCGACGGGTAACGGTCCCGGTTCCGTGGTGGTAGGGGATTTCAACGGGGACGGCATCCCGGACTTGGCGGTGGCGAACACGGGCTCAACCTTTGCCTACGAGTACTTCCTGACCATTCTGCTGGGCAACGGGGACGGAACGTTTACGGCGACTGCGACGACGCGGACGGGCGCTTATCCCAGCTCCATTGCAGTGGGGGACTTCAACGGGGACGGCATTGCGGATTTGGCCGTGACGGACTATGTCTACGATAATGCGACCATTCTGCTGGGTAACGGGGACGGAACGTTTACGGCGACCGCGGTGAGCCCGGCGACGGGCAACGGTCCCGATTCCGTGGCGGTAGGGGACTTCAACGGGGACGGCAAGGCGGACTTGGCCGTGGCGAACGATTACAGCAACACGGTGACAATTCTGCTGGGCAACGGGGACGGGACGTTTACGGCGACCACCGTGAGCCCGGCGACAGGCAATGTTCCCATTTCCATCGCGGTGGGGGACTTCAACGGGGACGGTAAGGCGGACTTGGCCGTGGCGAACTATCAAGACGGCACGGTGACGATTCTGCTGGGCAACGGAAATGGAACCTTTACGGCGACCGCGACGAGCCCGGCGACGGGCACCGAGCCCTTTTCCGTGGCGGTAGGGGACTTCAACGGGGACGGCAAGGCGGACCTGGCCGTGGCGAACAAAAACGCTGGAAACGCGGGCACGGTAACGATTCTGCTGGGCAAGGGGGACGGAACCTTTACGGCGGCAGCCGTGAGCCCGGCGACGGGCAACGGTCCCGAATCCGTGGGGGTAGGGGACTTCAACGGGGACGGCAAGGCTGACCTGGCGGTGGTGAACAATAACCATGGAAACGCGGGCACGCTAACGATTCTGCTGGGCAAGGGGGACGGAACCTTTACGGCGGCAGCCGTGAGCCCGGCGACGGGCAACGGTCCCGAATCCGTGGCGGCAGGGGACTTCAACGGGGGCGCCGTTTCGGACCTGGCCGTGGCGAACTATGGCGACAACACGGCGACGGTGCTGCTCACGGAAAATCGGACGGCGACCGCGACGGCAAGCGGCATCGCGCCCGTGGGCACAGGGACGCACCTGGTTGAGGCGAGCTATCCAGGAGACAGCAGCTACAGTTCCAGCGTCTCCGGCACAACCGCCCTCACAGTGACTGCGGCAACGCCGGTGTCCTTCTCCCCCACCAGCCTCACGTTCAGCCCGCAGAATGTTGGCGTCACCAGCACGCCGCAGACGGTGACCGTCACCAACAACGGCACGGCCAACCTCACCATCTCGACAGTCACGATAGGCGGTACGAATGCCAGCGACTTTGCCAAAAGCGCCAACACCTGCGCGGGAGCCACGGTGACGCCCAACAAAACCTGCACGGTCAGCGTGACGTTCACGCCGTCCGCGACGGGGAGCCGCACGGCGACGCTCTCGATCAACGACAACGCTGCAAATAGCCCACAGACGGTCAGCCTGAGTGGCACGGGGACGGCGGTGAGCCTTTCGACGACTTCCCTCAGCTTCGGCGCACAACTCACGGGCAGCAGTTCTCTGAAGACTGTCACGCTGACGAACCTGGGCAGCACCCCGCTGAGCATTTCGAGCCTCAGCGTGGTGAGCTTTGCGCCCCTCACTCCCACGGGCACGAAGGCCGGAGACTTCACGATTCAATCAGGCTCGTGTGTGGCGGGCGGTAGCGTAGCCGGGCTAGGGAGCTGCACGATCACCGTGGCGTTCAAACCCGCCGCAGCCGGGGTACGGTCCGCTACCCTTGTCATCCGTGACAGCGATCCCGGCAGCCCGCAGAGCGTCAGATTGAGAGGCACGGGGACGGCGGTGCGGCTCTCCGCGACGTCCCTCGGCTTCGGCCCACAGCCCGTGGACACCACCAGCGCCCCAAAGACTGTCGCGCTGACCAACCTGGGCAGCACGCCGCTGAGGATTGCGAGTCTCACCCTCAGGGGCACGGATGCGGGAGACTTCGCAATTCAAGCCAGCTCTACCTGTGCGGTGGGCAAAAGGCTAGCCGGCGAGGGGAGGTGCACGATCAACCTGGCGTTCAAGCCCAGCGCGGCGGGAGCGCGGTCCGCCACCCTTGTCATCAGCGACAGCGATCCCAGCAGCCCGCAGACCGTGAGCTTGAGCGGCACGGGCATGTGACTTGGGCTCTCCGGGGCGTCGTAGGCCCGCGCCTTAGGGTACTCGGTGAACCCCAACAGCTTGGCGACGGCTTCGTCCACCGTTTCCAGTCTGCTCGATTGAAACATCCGAGTGGCTTGCATTTGGCCGAACACCTAGGTCCCCCTCCTTTCGTCGGTGTGAATTTGTAAAGTGAGCGGGTTCGTCTGAGGCCTTCGCAGTTTTCTACGTGCAAGCCGTGTTCTTTCCATCAAGGGACAATCGGCCTGTGTCCTAATCTATAGAAGTGATATTTTAGCTGTGCGCAGTTTTTTGACTGCAAAATCCTGCAAACTGCAAAATCCTGCTTGACGAGCCGCCGCCAATATGTTACCAGCATTAGCCTTATGTTTTCGTGCTCCGGCGCGCGTGGTGGGAAGACTCTCTGCCTACCGCGGCGCAGTTGGGGTGAAGCTAAACGCCGTGAACTCAGTTCCAGTCCCGCAACGACCGCCACCAACACGAATGAAGGCAGACGTCCTCCGCATGTGGCGTAGAAGCAGCAAAACGGAAAATCTGCAACCCGATGCATTTTCCCTTGGGAGTTCAGGCTAATGCTTGCGAATCCCATTCAACTGGTTTGACGGAAGTTCACGAGAACAAGAATACTGGATGGAGGGTGTTGAGATGGGTCCCACGAGTCAGGTCGTAGAGCAAAATAGGAGCTTTACCCTTTGCCTACGTTTTGGGCGCACTTGTTGGTGTTTAGCAGCGATTGCTCTCCTGAGTGCCGTTCTCACATTGAGTTGCGGTGGAGGGACAACCCCGCTTCCGATAATTCAAGTCTCCGTCACTCCGCAAACGGTGCAGGTAGTGCTGCGGGGGCAAGTCCAATTCGCAGCCGAGGTAAGTGGGAGCAGTGCGGGTGTTTCGTGGTCGGTGAATGGGGCTGGGGGAGGGAGTTCCGCGGTGGGGACGGTTGACAACACGGGACTTTATACGGCGCCGACAACACTCCCAGTGCCGAACACCGTCACATTGAGGGCGGCCAGCGTGACGGACCCGACGCAGTCGGCGGCGGCATCCGTGACCATCGTGAACCCGGCGCCTGTGCTCAGTTCCATCTCGCCGGCCACCATCAACGCGGGAAGCGGGAACACGACGCTGACGGTGACGGGGACGGGTTTCAGTGCACAATCGGTGGTGGAGTTGGGGAGCACGGCGCTGGCGACGACGTATGGGAGTGCGACGCAGTTGAGCGCGCTGGTACCGGCGGCGCAGTTGGCGAATGCGGGGAGTCTGGCGGTGGCAGTAACGACGCCAGCGCCGGGTGGGGGGACCTCGAGCGCGCTGACGCTGGCGGTGCTAGTGGTGGTGGCGGTGAATCCTGCGGCGCCGACGGTGATGGTGGGACAGGTGCAGCAGTTTACGGCCAACGTGACGGGGAGTACGAATCAGGGGGCGACCTGGTCGGTGGATGGGGTGGCGGGAGGGTACGTGACGGTGGGGACGGTTGACAACACGGGATTGTACACGGCGCCGGCAGTTCCGCCCGCGCCGAACACGGTCACCTTGACGGCGGCCAGCGTGACGGACCCGACGCGCTCGGCGGCGGCGACCGTGACCATCGTGAACCCGGCGCCTGTGGCCAGCACCATCTTGCCGGCCACCATCAACGCGGGAAGCGGGAACACGACGCTGACGGTGACGGGGACGGGTTTCAGTGCACAATCGGTGGTGGAGTTGGGGAGCACGGCGCTGGCGACGACGTATGGGAGTGCGACGCAGTTGAGCGCGCTGGTACCGGCGGCGCAGTTGGCGAATGCGGGGAGTCTGGCGGTGGCGGTAACGACGCCGGCTCCGGGTGGCGGGACTTCGAGCGCGCTGACGCTGGCGGTGCTAGTGGTGGTGGTGGTGAATCCCCCGGCGCAAACCGTGATGGTAGGGCAGACGCAGCAGTTTACTGACAGCGTGACGGGGAGTTCGAACCAAGGGGCGACGTGGTCGGTAGATGGGGTTGCGGGAGGGAACACGACGCTGGGGACGATTGACAACACAGGATTGTACAGCGCGCCGGCGGTGCCACCGGTGCCGAACGTGGTGACGGTGCAGGCGGCCAGCGTGACGGATCCCACGCGGTCGGCGACCGCGTTAGTGACCGTCGTGAATCCCGCCCCGATCATCGTTTCCATTTCCCCCGCCACCGTTTTTGCTTTGAGTGGCGCTACGCTGCTTACGGTTACGGGATCGGGTTTTACACCTCAGTCAACGCTGACGGTGAATGGGTCGGCTTTCCCTGCTACCCTTGTTAGCAGCACGGAACTCACTGCCACCATGTCCGCACTTATGGTTGCCCAGCCTGCGGCGTTCAACCTGGTGGTGAGTAATCCCGCGCCTGGCGGCGGAACGAGTTCGGCGGCAACTTTCACCGTTCTGGCGCAAGGATCGGTTACACCGACGGGAAATCCGCAGGTGGCCCTGTACTCTTTTTCGTCGCCGCGCAATGCTTCCGTGTCCATAGAGTTTGGAACGGATACGACCTATGGCTTGCACACCTGGGCGCAAAACACGCCCCCGGGAGGCGGGGCAGTCCAGATTCTAGTGGCGGGGATGAAGGCCAACACGACGTATCACATGCGAGCGGATGTGAGCTTCCCCGATGGCACCCAGTTTGTTGATACGGATCACACGTTTGCCACTGGGGGCCTGCCCGCCGCTCGCGTTCCGCAGATTTCTGTTACGAATCCCAACGGACTAACGCCCAGTCCGGGGGTCATACTGCTCGATCTATATGCAGGACCTTCCAATCAAGTAATGGTAACGGCGGTCGATAACGCCGGAAACCTAATCTGGTATTATGATTACGATTCCTCGCTTGGCGTTCCCAACCCGATCAAGCTTTTGCCAAATGGCCATATGCTGATGAATCTGGGTGGGGGGTTCAGTGGAGGACCCACGGGGACCGTTCAGGAGATTGATTTGGCGGGCAAGGTCATCAGCCAGTTTGCAGTCGCCGACCTCAACAACTGGCTCAGTGCTGCCGGCTTCAGTCTCGTTGTGGCTGTGACGCATCACGATTTTCTCCCCTTACCCAATGGGCACTTGATCTTGCTCGTTAACCATGTCATAAACTGCACAGACATCCCGGGGTGTGTCGGCACGGCATCAGTGCGCGGTGATGCACTTGTCGATCTCGACCAGAATCATAACCCGGTCTGGGTGTGGGATAGCTTTGACCATCTGGATGTCAACCGCCGTCCGATGGCTTTCCCAGACTGGACGCACTCCAATCACGTCGTCTACTCGCCGGACGACGGCAACCTACTTCTGTCAGTGCGGGACCAGTTTTGGGTCATCAAAATCGACTACCAAGATGGGCAGGGATCGGGCGATGTCCTCTGGCGGCTTGGTGCTCAAGGCGATTTCACATTGACGAATGGAGGAGTCGACGATTGGTTCTACGCGCAACACTATGCGACTTTCCTAAGTCCTAACAGCACCGGCGTCTTCAATCTCATGGTTTTTGACAATGGCGACGAGCGTGGTATATTCGATGCCACCCCGGCCCCGTGCGGCACTCCCGGCCAACCTGCCTGCTACAGCCGAGTTCCGATATTTCAAGTCGATGAAGTAGGGATGACCGCAACCATCCTCTGGCAGGACAAGCTTTCTCCTGTTTATAGTGACCATGGCGGAAGCGCGCAATTACTGAATGACAACAATGTGGTTTTTGGCATAGATGCGCCGTCGGATGATTTCACGGGCGGACGGTACATGGAGGTGACGCAAGACCCTAAGCCGCAAGTTGTTTTGCGAATGGAGGTTTCCGGTCAGAACGCCTACCAGGCCATTCACCTTCCCAGCCTATACCCCGCCGTGCAGTGGTAAGGTTGTGAAGGGGATAACGATCGTACGTTACAGGCAAGGGCGAATTTCTTCGGGCCGTTGCGCGATCACCGGCAGGCTGGTCAAACTCCGACGCGGCGGCATTCGACTGAGCTTGATGCGGTTCACGAGCCCCCACAGAAGAGCTTTCCTGGGGTGCTTACGCAGACCCGTGGTCAACCGCACGTCTGTAGCGTGCTCGAGGGCTTTAGCCGCTTCATCGTCGACTGCGGCATCCGAACTCCAATGGCCCAAGCCGATATCGAGTTGATCCTTCAGCGCAGGAACGTCGTCTTCAACATTCTTCCATGGTTTCCTGGGTGCTCAGAGAAGACCCTGAACCCTGCTTTCGTCGGAGCTACACTGATTCTCGGTTACTGGACCCCATACCCACTACAGACGAAGAGCCCACCGCATTTCAGGCGGACCGCAAACGGAATTCTCCTCGACATTTCCCACGCTGGATAGTATCCTGGGGTGGTTCAGAGGTAAATAGGGAAGGGTTCCAACCCGTAATAACTTATTCACGCACGCGCTCGGTAGCCCAGTGGCGGTCCCGAACTCGGCGTGTTTCGAGGATCGGTGGGACGGCCGGTGGGCGAAGAGCAGAAACCTAGCCAATGGAGAGGTCCAAACCGATGAAACGTTCAATTGAGTTACGAATGGCCGTAGTAGCGGCCGTGCTCGTGTTCGCTTTCGCAATATCCGGACTGGCCCAAGAATCGGGGCCACGATCCCCAATAGTGGTGTCCGAATCGGCCCAATCAAGGCCCCCGCGTGTTCCATCCGCGCCGGGCACGCTATTCATCCCTAAATCCAGCCAACCGCAAACGCCCCCGGCGGGTCACAAATTCGCCGCCCATACTAACGTTGAGATTCTCATCCCCCACGGACTCAACCCTGACGAAGCGCCGCCGTTCCCTGGGTACGGCTATGAGACGCCCGCTTCGCTCGCTTGTCATTATGGCCTCGTCGCGGCTGGTGCCAACATACCGAATTGTAATCCCAACTCAACCACGGCCGTCCCCACTGGCGGCAGCAAAACCATCGCGATCGTCGATGCCTATGACGACCCGTCCGCCCCGGGTGACTTGGCTTGGTTCTCGCTACAGTTCGGCATTCCCTTGTCACTGTCGCAGTTCCAGGTGGTTTGGGCCAACACCGCGAACTCCTCCTGCAGTTATTCCGGGGTTCCGGTGGATTATTCGGGCGGCTGGGAAGTAGAGGAGGCGCTGGATATCGAGTGGGCCCACGCGATGGCGCCCAAAGCCAACATCTACTTGGTGGAAGCGTGTTCAAACCTCGATAGCGACTTGCAGCAGGCCATTCTTGTCGCCAACAATCTGGTGCAATGTGGGCAATCGGAAATCGCTGGCGACCTCACCCTCGGCACTTGCCCCGCGAACAGCACGGGTAAGGGCGAAGTTTCTATGAGCTGGGGAGGCGTAGAGTGGGGCGGCGAGGCGGCCAACGATGCGTGCGCTTATTTGGATGACTCATGCTTCAAAACGCCCAACGTCGTCTACTTTGCAGCGTCGGGCGATTCGCCCGGGGTCAGTTGGCCCGGTACTTCTCCGAACGTTGTGAGCGCCGGCGGCACCACCATCCGCCGTAACGCCTCGACTTTCAACTTCATACAAGAGGCTGCTTGGGTCTACGGCAGCGGCGGCGTGAGCTACGTCGAAAGCAAACCAGGTTACCAGTCCATCCCTAACCTTTCGGGGACGACAGGCCGAGCCGTTCCAGACTTCTCGTTTGATGCCGATCCCTATACGGGGGTCTATGTCTATGACACCTTTCCCATCGACTATGAGTATTATTGGTACGAGTGGCTCATAGTCGGCGGCACCAGTGTCTCATCACCGGCGCTCGCCGGCATTGTGAACAGCGCCGGTCACTTCGCCGCTTCGACCAACGCTGAGCTTACCTTGGCCTACTCCAACAGAGGGGTTGCGGCTGACTTCACCGACATCACGCACGGCTTCTGCGGCAATTACATGGGCTACTCAACCACGGCAGGCTGGGACTTCTGCACTGGCATCGGCGTCGTCAGCAGTTACGCTGGGAAGTAACTTTCCTCGGGCCAAGACCGGGCACACACAGACCGCAGCGCTGGCGGCAGGGGACTTCAAGGAGGGCAGTGCCTCATGGTGAGGCACTTGCCCCTGTTGTGCACGTACCACCCTCATGTAGGCGGGGGTGGAGCGCTCTGGCTTCATCGTAATACGAAGAACTAAACATGATTCTTGTTGACATCGCCTCAGTCGCATGACTTAATCTTGTTTTTGGCTCCAGTTTCGGGTTGAAAGTTGAGTCCGGGCTGATGCGATGAACAGAAGCGGGCGCTTTGAACTCTGGACCAGCGGCATCCTGGGTGTGGTGTGTCTGCTGCTTCTAAACATCCTAGTCTGGCAGTTTCGGAAAGAGCCAACGCGGAAGTTCGAAGTCGCAGATTTGGCTCGACCCATTTCGGTCGTCGAACACCCTCCAACCTCTTCCCGCGAACATCACGAGCCGCGCCGCGCTGAGGCAGCGGTGAGTTCAACTGTGGCGACAATGAGCAGGCTGCACCCGCTGGCTCAAGCCGCGCGGCATCCCTTCGAGTCCGAGCAAGCAAAGCGCCTCGTCTCCATGCCTCCCGCCGAGGCGCATCCACAGGCGATCACTCCACCCCAGCCTAAGACGACCACGCTGGAACCTCTTGGCTATGTCGAGAAAGCCGATGGCCGTGTCGAGGCGATCATCTCTCTGGGGGAGCGCGTCCAGGTTGTGCATGAGGGCGAGATCTTCGAAGACAATTTCAGGGTGGCGAGGATCTCTTCCTCCACTGTGGAGCTTGTAGAGAACTCAGCCCCGGCAGCAGAGCCCCACCTCACGGCGGAAATCGGACAAGGTGTGGCACAGGCCCCCGCTAACGAGGCGCGGCAGGTGCCCCCTCGGCCTGTTCCCGAGGTGCTTTCAAACCCTGGCGCAAATCGCCGTCTCGCTGCCGATTCTGCTGCCAGCGTTTCACAACCATCCCTTCGCCAGGAATTAGGCTATGTGGAGAGAGCGGATGGTCGGGTTGAAGCAATCGTCGCCGAGGGGGAGCATGTTCGCCTCGCTCCGGGGACCAAGTCGTTCGCAAATAGTTTCCGCGTCCCGGCGCCCACCCCGGCCAACCTCGAGGTAGCGAACGCCTTACCTCCTCCAATCAATCCGCCGGATTCATTTGGCCACGAATCCCAACCCCTTCAGACCAGCTCCTCCACTCAAGAGGCTGGCGTGCCACCTCTGGTGGCTTCAGGGTCTGAGTCTTCCACCGTGGGCATGCCGCAAGGAATCCGTGGTAACAATGGAGAGTCGGAGTCTGAGCAGTTCGGTATCATACAGCCCGAACCCCTGGCTGACTACTCGGGCGGTCGGTTTGATGTGAAGATGCCGCAAGCCGTTGTGCCCACCTCGCCCGCTGTTGGACCCACTCTTCCTTCGGACGGGAGGGGAACTCAGTCGGCAGTCAGTACCCTCGGGTATGTGGAGAAGGCTGGCGGGGAGGAGGAAGCCATCGTCGAAGTCCTCGGTCAGGTCTATTTGGTGCATGAGGGCGAGTTGTTCGCCGAGAAGTACAGAGCCTTGCAAGTCAGCCCTTCTTCAGTCGAGATTGTGGAGGAATCGACCGGGGGGTCTACCCTGCCTGCTGAACCCGAACGGGATTCCGAGGCTGTTCGTCCGCCAATTTCCAGATTGCGTGCGCCACCTTTGTCTGCGGGCTACTCTGGTACCGACCCGCCCGTGGAGGTTCGCGAGGCGGAGGAATTGGCCGCTGGCGAGCCTGTTAGCCCATCAAGGCCTCCGCCCGAACACCCAGTTGAGTCCTGGCAAAGAAAGACAGCAGTGAAGACCCCTCAGATGGCTCTCGAGAGGGTTCGCCCGGCAGAGCGGTCGGCCCAAACCGGCACGCGTTCCCCTCCATACGCGCTCAAGACGGGGGGTTTTGTGGAGAAGGCGAGTGGGGAGACGGAGGCCATCGTGGCCGACGAGGGAGGCGTGTACCTGGTTCCAGGCGGAGAAATGTGTTTAGATAACCCGAAGATTCCAAATCCACTTACTGCTGAGGCACAATCCTCACGGGAACCCTTTCGGTATGTTGGCGGCGGGTTACCAGTTGAAGAGCAGGCCACCACTTGGTTTAATTCTCAAAAGCTTTCAATGGTCCCGCTTAAGGAATGTGTTCCTGATTCAACCAGTGAAAAGTCGGCCAAGCAAAAGACCCCCCAGATGAACTCTCACTTGCTGGGATCTGACAGTCGAAAAGGCAAACTTGGCAGGGAATCGGGCATCATGGCCGAGGGGCGAGATAGCCGTTAACTGTGCGTTTTTCCCAGGAAACGAAATTTGTCGTATGAAAGAGTGCCAAACTCCCCATTTGCTGCGCGATCAGTTTAGGGTTCATTGCTATCACACCAGTTGACCCGCTCCGGTTATATCTAACTCTCTTAAATCACTTGTCAAACGAATGCGTATGCAGGCCCTGAAATTGGTGAAGAAGCTCGAATATGGCACGTAACCTGCTGGAAATACAGGACGTGGCACCCAAAGTCGCTGTGTCCGGGGAAGGTGGCGTGGAGAGGTCCACGTTAGCCGGCACTCTTGTTCGCCTGCGTACAACCGATCATCAAGTGGAGACAGCCCAACGCATCCGGAAGAGGTCAGCAAAGCTCGGCATTCGCCGCTTCGCCGTGAAGTTGAATCGTTAATCCTATCGAGATTCTGGAGGGCCAAAGGATGGCGTACGACGCGACAAAAATGCAAGACTGGCAGATTTCAGAAGCAGCCGAACAGGGGATGCCCAGTCCCCGCGAATGGCGGGAAAGATTGGGGCTGCAACAAGATGAAGTGATCCCCATGGGACGGCTCGCGAAACTGGATTTTCTCAAGATTATTGAAAGACTAAAGGATCGTCCTGACGGGAAGTATATTGAAGTCACAGCTATTACCCCCACCCCCTTAGGTGAGGGAAAAAGCACAACTTCCCTCGGTTTGATGGAGGGTTTGGGCAAGCGCGGGAAAAATGTTGGCGGGTGCCTGCGGCAGCCTTCAGGCGGTCCGACTATGAACATAAAGGGCACGGCCGCCGGCGGAGGGAACGCCCTGCTGATCCCCATGACCGAGTTCTCCCTGGGTCTTACGGGCGACATCAACGACATCGAGCGCGCCCACAATCTGGCCATGGTGGCGCTTACCGCTCGCATGCAGCACGAGCGAAACTACAGCGACGAGCAATTACAGCAGCTCAGCAAAATGCGCCGCCTGGATATCGACCCCACGCGCGTGGAAATGGGCTGGGTCATGGATTTCTGCGCGCAGACGCTGCGCAACATCATCATTGGGATTGGCGGCAAGCAGGACGGCTTCATGATGCAATCCAAGTTCGGCATCGCCGTCAGTTCCGAGTTGATGGCCATTCTGTCCATTGTCACCGACCTGGCTGACCTGAGAAAGCGCCTCGGGGAGATTACCGTTGCCTATGATAAGAAGGGGAATCCGATCACCACAAGCGACTTGGACGTTGCGGGAGCCATGGCGGCCTGGATGCGGAACACCATTAACCCCACACTTTGCTCGACTGCGGAATACCAGCCCTGCATGGTGCACGCCGGCCCCTTCGCCAACATCGCCGTGGGACAGTCCTCCATCATCGCCGACCGGCTCGGCCTGAAGATGTTCGATTATCACGTCACGGAGAGCGGCTTTGCAGCGGACATTGGTTTCGAAAAGTTCTGGAACGTCAAGTGTCGTTACAGCGGCCTGAAGCCGAACGTCTCCATCCTGACTGCCACTGTCCGCGCTCTCAAGATGCACGGGGGCGGCCCCAGGGTGGCGCCGGGTATACCTCTCGCCGAGGAATACACCAAGGAGAATCTGAAGCTCCTCGAGAAGGGCCTTCCCAACCTGCTGCACCACCTCAAAATCATTCGTCGGTCGGGGATCAATCCGGTGGTCTGCATCAACCGGTTCCATACCGACACCCCGGAGGAGGTCGCCCTGGTGCGCAACGCTGTGGAAGCTACAGGGGCTCGATGCGCAGCCTCCGAACACTGGGCCAAGGGCGGCGAAGGAGCCCTGGAGCTGGCGGATACGGTGATGGACGCCTGCAAGGACGAAGCCCACTTTCAACACCTGTACCCATTCGAGATGAAGCTGCGAGACCGCGTGGAACTTATCGCCAAAGTCGTTTACGGCGCGGATGGAGTGTCGTGGGGGCCGGAGGCGGACGCCAAGGCTAAGCAGCTCGAGTCCGATCCCAAATTCGCCGATTATGCCACGATGATGGTGAAGACACACTTGAGCTTAACCCACGACCCGACGCTCAAGGGCGTTCCGCAAGGTTGGATTCTGCCCATTCGGGACGTGCTGGTGTACTCGGGCGCGAAGTTCCTCTGCCCGTGCGCGGGCATCATCAGCTTGATGCCTGGGACGTCTTCCAACCCCGGTTTCCGCCGGGTGGATGTGGATGTGAAGACCGGAAAAGTATCGGGACTGTTTTGAGACAGGAGCAAACGATGTACATTGATAAGGCTTATCTTTTCGAGGGAATGCACGATGAGACTCGAAAGAAGATCCTGGAAAGCGCTATCGAGGAATCGCACGCGCAGGGGGATTTTCTTTTCCACCAAGACGACCCCGCCCGCAATTTCTATATTCTCTCTGAAGGGCGGGTGCGGGTTAGCGTGGGACCCCAAGGGCTCTTGGCCCATGTGGCCAGCGACCCGGGCGATGTGATCGGTTGGTCGAGTCTGGTGGGGAACAACACTTACACGGCTTCCGCCGAATGCCTGGGTCCAGTCAAGGTCTCGAAGATCGAAAAGTACCAGTTGGATGAGATCCTGCACGAGGACCCCGTAAGCGGAATGACTTTCTTCAAGCACCTTGCCGCGCTGATCGGGCGTCGCTTGGTCGATAGTTACAAGGCATCTTTGACGGCACACGGAGAACGAGAACCGCGTTCCTACGGCTAGGAAAGGAGTGGCAAATGACTCAGGATGGAGAGGCTCAGCCTCAGAACCATTTGAGACTGGCGCTTGAAAAAAGGCAGTTCTTCTGCACCGCGGAACTGGTCCTAGGCCGCGATCACAACATGGCCGAGGCGGAGACCTTCGTCAAAGAAGCGGCGGCGCAGCCGGACGGGATTAAGGTCATCAGTGTGACCGACCTGCCGAGCGGCAACCCGGCGCTGCCCCCTGAAGCCTTTGTCTCGTTCATCAAGGAACGGGGCCTGACACCGATTGCTCATCTCACCGCCAAGGATGGAAACCGTTCCTTCCTGGAAGGCCG
>JBEKUR010000006.1:0-75561 GCA_049514855.1 Terriglobia bacterium | reverse complement strand
GATTCACAAAGAGCGTTCCTTCCGTGCCGTAGAACTCCATGCCATATTGGTGATTATCGGGGCCGCGTCCGCCGCGATTGTAAAACTTCACAAGGAAGCCATTCTCATTTACGGCCGTACCGGGATATTCGTAAGTCGCCTCAATCGTATCGGGGGTTTCAAAGACTCCGGAGGTAATCAACTGCCCTCCGGAAGCCACCACCGTCCGCGGGGCATCGACCCCCAGCCCCCAATGAACGATATCGATCAAATGGGGCGCCCAGTTCGTCAACTCCCCGCCGCCCGTTTCCCAGAAGCCACCCCATCCCATATGGCGGTTGCGGTTGTAATGGTGATAGGGCGCCGGACCCAGCCACATGTCCCAATCGAGACCCTCCGGCGGGTCGGTATCGGGGTAAGACGTTTGCATCCTCGACTGTACCGAGGTCCCACGCAAAACCCAGGTATCGGCCTCCGTCACCCGGCCGATCCTCCCGCTGCGGAGGAGTTCGGCAACTTTCTGGAAGTGCTCACCGGAGCGCTGTTGAGTCCCACACTGAACCACCCGGTTATTTTTGTTAGCCGCCTCCACCATCCTTCGACCTTCCAGGATCGTGTGCGAAATTGGCTTTTCCACGTACACGTCTTTGCCGGCCTCACACGCCATGATCGTAGGAATGGCGTGCCAGTGTTCAGGTGTGGCGACAATAACCGCATCGATATCCTTGTGCTCCAGGAGCTTGCGAAAGTCCTTGTAACTCTTCACCTTCTCCGATGAGAGATTAAGACCCACCAGCGTCTCGCTGAGGCGCAGGTCCCACACATCGCAGAGCGCCACTACGTCAACTTGAGTCGTCTTAAGGAAAGAGCCCAGGTCATAGCGACCTTGGCTTCCTGAACCGATCAGCCCCACACCAATGCGATCGTTGGCCCCCAGCACGTTTCGCACCGCAGGGCCTGCGGAAAGAGCCAGACTCACCGTTCCTAGTACTGCGGATTTACTAAAATCCCGGCGCGACATTTTCAAACCTTCCATCATGACCTCCTCCCGAGCGTGCATTGAGGGTTCGCGTGCCCATAATCTCTTGCGCTCTGAGCACCACTGAAAAACCCGAAGCGCAAGGCCCTCCGAATGGCCCTGCATTATACAACCCCGCGTTGGAAAATAAAGAGGTGTGAATGTGGTGGATTCAGGATTCAGGATTCAGGCCGGTTTAGGCCGTGCCATCCTGTGGCACCAGGCACCAACTTCATCGCGCGGAGCTAAGGATCTGCTTTTGGTTGCGGCTCGGGCCGCGCTATTTCACTGATGGGGCCCAGTCTTCCAGACCTTGAGTCCTGATTCCTGAATCCTGAATCCTGAATCCTAAATCCTGTTTCTAATGGCCCAGGCTTCGATGCGCTCCAAAGCCCTCTGAAGGTTTTCCACGGAATTGGCAAAGGAGAAACGCAGATACCCTTCGCCCCATTCTCCAAATGCGGTCCCGCCCAGGCACGCCACGCCGACTTCGTTCAGAATAGTGTCTGCCAAGACACGGGAATTCCACTTCGTTTCCTTGATATTTGGAAAGACGTAAAAGGCCCCGCGTGGTTGCCGGCAACTGAAGCCCGGGATGCGGTTCAAGCCTTCGACGATGACGCTCCGGCGCCGCCGGAATTCCTCGCGCATGAGGCCCACGGAGCTTTGATCGCCTCGCAACGCCGCGACTCCGGCAATTTGGATGAAGCTGGCGGTGCAGGAGTTTGAGTTCGTCATCAACTGTGCCACTTGCCGCGCCAAGTCCGCCCGCATCACACCCCAACCCAGCCGCCAGCCGGTCATGGCGTAGGTCTTGGAGAATCCGTTCAGAATGATCGTGCGGTCCTTCATGCCTGGAAACTGCGCCAAGCTCGCGTGGTCGCCTTCGTAGATCAGTCGATGGTAGATTTCGTCGGAAAGGACGGGGATTTCGCGCCCCGCGAGTTTGTCTGCAAGAACCTTTAGGCCATCGCGGCTCATCACGCCGCCGGTCGGATTGTGAGGACTACTCAGGATGATCAAGCGTGTGCGGTCGGTGATCTTGTCGATGATTTCTTCCGCATCCACATCGAAGTCCCGGTCCTCACGCAACCCATACGGAACGGCCTGTCCCCCAACGAAGTTGATCATGGATTCATAAATGGGGAAGCCGGGATTGGGGTAAAGGACTTCATCGCCCCGCTCCACCAGCGCCAGAATGATGAAGAACATGATGGGTTTGCCGCCCGGCGTGATGACAACTTCATTCAGGTCAACCGGAACCCCCAAATACTGTCCCGTGTACTCAGCCACAGCTTCGCGGAGCTGAGGTAAGCCGGCAGAAGGCCCATAATGCGTCCACCCGTCGCGTAGGGCGCGCGCGGCAGCCTCTACGATGTTGGGGGGAGTGGAGAAATCAGGCTCCCCAATCTCCAAGTGAATGATCTCCTTGCCCTGTGCTTCCAGTTCGCGGGCGCGTACCAGGACTTCGAAAGCACTCTCTGTGCCCAGCCGGGACATGCGCGCGGCCAAGCGAATCGGCCTTTGCGTGATTGTACTCATTCTGACCTCTCCTCCACCTCCAAAATTGAGCCCCCAGTGCAAGCTTCGAAGCGTAGCTAGAATAATCTCGGAGTCCGCCGAAGTCTAGCGCAGCGCTGCCCCCACGGCGTGGTGGCAATGGAAACTGGAAATCGGAAATTAGAAACTAGAAACTGGAAAATAACGCTGCCGGTTGCCAGTTTCCATTTTCCAGTTTCCAACTTCCAGTTTCAATTTTCCAGTTTCTAGTTTCTGATTTCTGCTTTTCCTACGGGTGCAGCAGGATTTTGCCGAAGAACTCCCGGCTTTCCATTTTCTTTTGGGCGGCGGCGGCCTCCCGGAGCGGGAAAGCGGAGTCAATCACGGCCTTGAGATTGCCCCGGGCGATGAATTTGAGGGCCGCCAGCAGTTCTGCCTTTCCGCCCATAAAAGAACCCAGGATCGTGCGTTGGCGGCCAAACAGGCCCTGCACGTTCAGCTTCACTTCTCCGCCGCTGGTCACGCCGCAGGTCACCAAGCGGCCATAGGTGGCGAGAGAGTTGAAGCATTCTTCCCAAATGGCAGCGCCCACGTGCTCGACAATCACGTCCACGCCGCGCTTTCCCGTAAAACGCCTGACTTCTCCCGAAATCGATTGCTGGCTGTGGTTAATGACTTCGTGGGCGCCGATAGCCCTCGCCTTCTCGAGCTTCCAATCCGCTCCGGCAGTGGCAATCACCCTCGCGCCCACTGACTTCGCGATTTGGATGGCAGCGCTGCCCACGCCCGAACCGGCGCCAATCACCAGCACATCCTCACCCGGCTTGAGTCGAGCGCGAGTGAACAACATGTGCCAGGCGGTGAGAAAAACCAGCGGCACTGCGGCAGCCTCATCAAAACTCAGGTCACCAGGGATGGGTATAACATTGACCTCCGGTGACTTTACATACTCCGCATAGCCGCCGTCCACGAAAACTCCGAAAACCGTATAGCTTCGGCAGGCGCTGTCCAGGCCCTTAAAACACATCTCGCACTGCCCGCAACTGATCCCCGGGCAAAGCAGGACGCGCTCACCGGCCTTCACACGCTTCACCTGCGAGCCCACTTCCGCTACTTCTCCGGAAATGTCGCTGCCCACAATATGAGGGAGTGGTAGCTGCCAATCGCCGACCCCCTGCCGGAGCCAAAGGTCCAGATGATTTAAAGCGCAAGCCCTCACCTTCACAAGCACTTCGTGGGCCTCGATTTTCGGCTCCGGCGCTTCTTCGTACTTCAGCACGTCAATACCGCCGTGCTCGTGGAATCGGACTGCATGCATGGGTTAACCTCCGTCTTCAAAACGCTCGACCGCGGCGACCCTAGTCGATTAAGGATCGCTAAGATAGTGACACCTCGCGGCCTTTGGCCGCAACCAAAAGCAAAGAACAAGTCGAAAGGCAAAGTGCAAATAGCAAAGCCACACGACGCACCCTGGGTGGTTTTTGCATTCCTACTCTTGCGCTTTGCGTTTTGACTTGCTCCGTGCCGGTCAGGCTTCAACACGGAGCACATGGACGCGCTAACGACACGCGGAGAAATCTTCGCGCCGCGAGAAGAAGCGAGAGCGTAGCATGGGGTAATCCCTCAGTCTCGGGTGGCATAGCGCCGACCCGCCCGGCGGGGTCGGCACTAGGAGTTTGGACATTTGGCAAGCAGAGTCAGCCCTCCCTTGTGTCATTCCGAGCGCAGCGAGGAATCTCGCCCTGTTCTTTCTTCCACCTTCCACCTACCCCCTAGGCCACCTTGGGCCCCGATCCACCTCAGCGCAGAGCGAGATTCCTCGCTGCGCTCGGAATGACACCGCCTCTAGGTCCATGTGACCTTTAACTCATTTGTTTTCAACAATATTCCCGCTTTAAACGCGTAACTAATTTGTTTTGTACAACATTCCCGCTTCGCTCCGGGCTGCCGAAAGACGGTCCTTTGTTTTCATAGACATTCCCGCTTCGTGCGGTCATTTTTTAAAGTTACTACGGTCGTCGTGGCCAAGGGAGGCAATGACATACTGTCGGTTTTGGAAGGGGGATGGAGGCCCATCCGCGAGGTCTCTGCGGTCGTGGCAGGACAGCCTGGCATCGTCTCCTAGGCTATCATATTAAGCGTAGCTTGTCAAGAGCCTTTTTCGCGGGGTGGGGCTGGCCTTTGCTCATCCACGGGTGGGACGCCGGTGCTTCGCTGAAATGGTCGCCGGCCGGCCACCGGGTTTCCGTCGAGCGTGACCCAAAAGTACCATTCCTCAACCCCTCAAAGGGGGTAAGATACGGTAGTGTGATTGGTCTGGAGTGCGGCAGCTTGCTGCCGCTTTGCTTGCCGGCTGTGCACCGGTGCGCGGTGCCTGGGCAGGTGAGGCCGCGAGCAAGCTCGCAGGACGAAAGCGGCAGCGCGTCAGCTGACGGGCCGCGCTCCAGAGCCGCTGCGGCGCGTCATGCCTCTGTGTCCTCTGTGGCCGGAAGAGCTTGAACGCAGAGGCCAGTGAGATTCTCCATACTCTCTGTGTTAAAGCTTGAAAGGCGCGGAGAACACGGAGGATGCCGTTTCTGGTTGTGATCGGAGGCGGCGCTCGGGGGGCATCGCCCAAAGACTCAAAATCAGATGTGTCCGCGCGTGTAGAGTCCACGATTCCGAACGCCTATGAGTCTCAATACGTCACTCCACGCCCAACCCAAGGTTGATTCAGCATCAGACTCCTACGTGAAGGTTGGCCCCCCGCTTGACCGCGTTGATTTGGCGCTTGCGGCCATCCTCGCGCTCGGCTCGTTGCTCCTGTTTTGGAAGGTGATCTTTACTCCTTCCATGCTGTTCTTTCGCGACATCTTCAATTACACCTATCCCTGCGCCCGCTTCATTCAACAAATGTGCCGGCGCGGCCAATTGCCCTATTGGAATCCTTACTTGAACTGCGGCCAGCCGCTCCTGGCGAACCCCAATCTGCTGTTTTTCTACCCCTACACGCTCCTCAACATCCTTCTTCCTATTGATTTGGCTTACCCGCTGTTTTACGTCGTACACTTCGCGCTGGCCGGTATTGGCACATTCCTTTTGGCTCGGCGCTGGGGACAAAGCCGTCAGGCCGCTTTCTTCGCCGGATTCGTCTTTGCTTTCAGCGGCCCCTTGCTATCGCTGGGCAATCTGTACAATCACGCGGCTTGCGCGGCCTGGATGCCTTGGGCGCTGCTCGCCACCGACCGGGCCGTTCAAGGCCGAACGACACGCCCGTGGATTCTCTTGACACTGGTTTTCTCATTGCAGCTCCTCGCCGCCGAGCCGTTCACCCTGATCACCACCTTCATCTTGTGCCTAGCGTATGCACTCTACCTTGCAGGGACGCGGCGCCCCCTGATGTCTCGGTCAAATCTGCAGATCTTAGCCGGATTCACACTGGTCGGGTGCCTCATGGTGGCGCTGTGTGCCCTCCAGTTTCTGCCTTCGGTCGAGCTCTTGAGCAACTCACACCGGGGAGCGCAGGGTTTGCTGTCCCGCGAGACTTCCAATTGGTCTCTCCACCCTCTCCTGTTGATGGAAATGCTGGTGCCTGATTTCTACGGGCCCGCCTTGATCTCGCCGACGAGTTGGAATGCCCTTGCGGATGACGGCAGCAGCCCCTACTTCATCTCCGTTTTCATGGGCTTCGTGCCGCTGTTCTTCGCCCTGGCCGGCTGGGCCTTCGGACGGGACCGCCGCCGTAACTTTGTGGCCGGGGCCGCGATTTTGATTCTCCTGCTCTCCTTCGGCCACTTTACACCGCTCTTTTCCCTCGCTTACCTGCTCGTCCCGTTACTCTGCCTAGTGCGGTTTCCCGTAAAGCTGCTGGTCCCCTTCATTATGCTCGTCGCGATCCTCGCCGGATGGGGATTGGACGCACTCCGGGGAGAAGTTGCCTGCTGGCAGGCTCGGCGCAACCGTGCCCTCTTGCCACTAGGGTTCTTGCTGGGGTGCTGCCTGTTGATTTGGACGGCTGCCTGCGTTGTCCCCAGTCTCGCTCTGCGACCCACGGAGTGGGCGCTTCTCCGGCAGGGCCGTTCGGCGAATGAAGCCTCCCAAATGGCGCAGTTCCTGGAAAGCATGTTGCGACTTTACCTACCTGGAGCCGCCGGCTTCCTTCTCGCCGGGTTCCTGCTCCTAACCGGCCTCATACAGAACAAGCACTGGGCACGTAGTGGCGTGCCAATTTTCGCTATCCTTGGGGTGATCCAGCTTGTTCCGGCGGGCTTCCGCGCCAACCCCTCGGTTCCTCCCAGCTTCTATGATTATGTGCCTCCCGTTGTGTCCCGGTTCGAAGGTTCGCCAGGGACATACCGCGTCGCTTCGCTGACCCGCTTTTCTATCGCCCCACGGAGCGACCTTCAGGCATACGTCAATTTTCAATCCATCCCCGAGGCCGCGGCGATCCCACCTATTGCGCTGGGGGTATTTCGGCAGAAACTCGTATTGGCCACGGGATCCATGGCGCAGCATGTCGAGGGAAGCCTGAACCTGGATTTCGACGATCGCTCACTACCTCCGTTTCTCTTCGACGTATGGATTTACATCCTTACCCAAGCTCCAGACGCTCTGCGGGTAGACTGCCTGCTGGGTCGCACTAATGTGAAGTACATCATCCGCCCAACCCGGGAAGTTACTTCAGGCGCAAAGCTGGTCAGCGAAATCTTCAACGGCTCTCCGGAACCGAGCTACCTGTATGAGAACCCTTACTTTGTGCCTCGCGCCTATGTAGCAGGCACATCCATTTTCACAACCAGCCCCCTCGAGACGCTCTCGTGGATGGCCTCGCCGGACTTTGATGCCTTAGAAAACGTGATCTTGGCCGCAGACCCCGGCGCCTCTCCTGCCGTGCAGGGCTCTGGTCCCGCAGGCCAGGTCGAAATCACCGAACGCCACCCTAATAGGGTGACGCTGAAGGCCGATCTTTCCCGGCCGGGGTACGTCGTCCTGCTCGATCGCTATGATTCCAACTGGCACGCTTCGATAGATGGCCGCGAGGTTCCTGTGCTGCGAGCCAATCAGCTCTTCCGGGCAGTCTACGCGGAGCCCGGCCAGCACGTAATTGCCTTCTATTACCGCCAGCAAGGTCTATTAGCGGGAATGTTCATCACCTGCATTACGATTGTGGCTCTCTTGTGGTTGTACGCGCGAAACCCTGGTTTGAATGGCCAGGTGAATCCGGCTGAGACTTCATGCTAGGGTGCCCTCCATTCACGGGCGGCGCTGATGGCGCCTTAGTTCAGCCATCGGGCAAGACATCGAGGTCGGAGTTGATTGTGAACCACATGCTGGATGATAATCAGCCATGCTCCATGAATGATAACTTTTCTTCTCCAAATAGTATAACTATAAGGAAATACTTGCAGCTATCACATCAAGTATTTCGTCAGCAGTTTTTTCAGCCAGCTACAGCACTTTGGAAAATCCCCGAATTGTTAGTATTGACTCCCAATCTAAAGGTTGGCGGCAGAGCATTAGACTTAGGTTGTGGAGATGGCCGTTTGGGAAAGATATTCCTATCGAATAGGAAACCATCAGACCTAACGGGAGTCGATTTAGATTTTGATGAAGTTTCAATGGCGGCCGAGCAAAAAGTCTATGGCGCTTTATATTGCGCATCAGCTTCGTTGCTCCCAGAAAAAAATGCCGTTTTCAATGAAGTTGTTTCAAACTGTGTCCTTGAACACATTCCCGAAATTGAACAGGTCATATGTGAAGTAAGCCGCGTTTTGAAGAAAGGCGGCGAGTTCATCTTTACAGTTCCACAAAAACACTTTCATGCATTTTTGCCATGGGCACAATTTCTTTCCTTTCTGCACTGCCCAAAATGGAAAATGGCCTATTGTCTGCACATTGACAAGCGATTGTCCCATTTTAATTATTTGTCAATCGATGAGTGGAATAGGATGCTAACGAGATATTCACTTCAAATCGTTCAGACAAATGGCTACTTCAATCGCATCGAGATGTTTGGATGGGAGTTGTTATCCAATTTGACTGGAGGGCTCGCATTTCTTTTGACCCGCAAAAAGTCATCACCGAGAAACATCCAAAAAAAGGTGGGGCTGTTAGACGTGGACCTGCCCTGGTTGGGAAGCGTAATACTTTCATTATTAATCCCGTGGCTTATTCTATGCTGGTTGTTTCGTCGGAGCCAACAATGTGGGTGTTTTTTGGTCAAGGCAATTAAGATTTAACGATTCTCCAACGCGAGGTTGTTTTTGGTTTTGGAAAGCAGAACATGAAAATCCTTGTCATTAACGAGCCTTTTACAGCTTATTTTTGCCGGACACAGCGCTGGGCTGCCCGCACGCGGGGCCGGGTGATCCGTGCGCCGGATTGGCTTGCTTATGCCACCGCCGTTTTAGAGAAAAAGTATTCCGGCCGAGTGGCGTTATATGATTTTCCCGCACGCGATTGGGGGCGAGCGGAATTTTGCGACTTGATAAAAAGAGAGCAGCCGGAATGGGTGGTTCTGGACACGACGACGCCGTCTATCTATTCGGATATCGGTTATGCCAAGTTGGCAAAAAGCCTCTCACCTCAGGCCAAGGTGATTTTTGTGGGCCCGCATGCCAGCGCCTTGCCTGAGGAAACGCTTCAAGCTGCCCAAGGTGCAGCGGATTTTGTTGCTATCGGGGAATACGACTACACAGTATGCGATATCATTGACCATTACAGCCACCCAGAAGGGATCGACGGTATTGCATATTGGAAGGATGGGCAAGCTTACCGGACGCAGCCTCGAGGTCTGATCGAGAATTTAGATGATTTGCCTTTTCCCGCCTGGCATCATCTCAATTTGCTGGATTATTTCGATGGGGGGAAGCTTCATCCCTACGTGGACATTATCAGCGGCCGGGGTTGTCCCAACCGATGCATGTTCTGCCTTTGGCCCCAGGTCATGCATGGCTTCAAATACCGGTTTCGCAGTCCCAGGAACGTAGTTGATGAAATGGAATACGTCGTCAAGATTTGTCCTCAGGTGCGGCAAACCGGGGAATTTTTCTTTGAGGATGACACATTTACCGTCCACAAAAAGAGAGCGATGGAAATTTGCGAAGAAATTCTTCGCCGGAATATGAAAACCCGGTTTTCCGTCAATGCACGAGTGGATAGCGCAGACGATGAGCTTTTCCGAGTGATGAAGAAAGCCGGATGTCGGGAACTGTTAGTTGGATTTGAATCGGGTGATTCGAGCATCCTGGAGCGTGTTCACAAGGGAATAACCCTGGAACAGTCCAGGCAATTCATGAGCCTGGCCCGGAAACATCATCTGGATGTTCACGGCTGCTTTGTTCTCGGCCTTCCCGGTGAAAGCCGGGAAACGGCGCGTAAGACTCTTGATTTTGCCTTATCTCTAGGACTTCACACAGCCCAGTTTTCGGGAGCCGTCCCTTTCCCAGGCACTGAGTATTTTCGATATTGTGAGTCGAAGGGGCTCCTTTTGACCAGGGATTGGAGTGCCTGGCTTTTAGATGGAGAACAAAGGGGAGTTGTGGAATACCCTGGACTTTCAGCAGGGGAAATAGACCGGCTGGTGGATGACTGTCTAAAACGGTTCTATTTTCGGCCATCTTACATGTTGCACTTTTTATTGGAGACACGCAGTTGGCCTGATCTTTATCGCAAGCTGAGGGGAGCCCGCAATTATTTTTCGTATCTTATGGAGAAGTCTTTAGGGCGAAAGAATTCGAACCATTCGAAATATGCTGCCGACAATTAGCATTATTGTGCCCGCCTTCAATGAAGAAGCAGTGATTGGCGAATGTGTCCAATCGCTGGTGAATCTCGATTATCCGGAACAGCTCCTGGAAATCATCGTGATTGACGATGCTTCGACCGACAGGACCAAGGAGATTCTGTCGGGCTTCAGCCGGATTCAGGTTTTGAGCGGGGGCCATCAAGGTCCATCGGCAGCAAGAAATCGCGCCTTAAAACTGGCGAAAGGGGAGTTCGTTGCTTTTACCGATGCCGATTGCATTGTCCCCCCAGAATGGCTTAAGGAATTGATGAGAGGATTTGAATCCGACCTGATTGCCGGGGTGGGCGGCATTCAAAAGCCCCGTCAAGATGCGTCTGAAATGGAACTTGTGGTTGACCAAGTTTTCAATTTGTTGGGCTTTGTAGCCAATTACAGCAGGAAAAAACCGCAATTGGGTTCAATTGACCACAATGCTTCTTGCAATGTTATTTATCGAAAATCTGTCCTGATAGAGTTGGGCGGGTTTGATGAGGCTCTGTGGCCTGGGGAAGATGTGGAACTAGATTATCGAATTATAAAAGCAGGCTATCGGCTCGTTCAAAATCCCAATGTTGCCGTTTGGCATAAACGGCCCGCCAATTTCTCCCAATTCAATTCAATGATGTACAAATACGGCCAAGCACAAGCCTACTTGGTCTTACGCTACGGGCCGTTCAGGAAGATTCACTTCATCCCGTTTGTCCTTCCCATTGCCTTGCTTTTATTCTGCTCCGGCACATGCATCATCACCCTTTATTTTGGCTTGTTCAAGCCGACGCTTGGCATACTCCTGGCGGGATTGTTTCTGCTGTTCATCTTTGGAATGCGCACCAAGGTTATCTTCAGTCCAAGGGCATTGCGCATCCTAGTAGCCACCTTCTACCAGTGGCACAAAGGATTCTATTTCTTCCTTTTCAATAGAAGAAAAATGCTGCGCTAATAGTCTGGGCGCCGATATGTGACGGCTGGTATTGGTTCCGGCGGCCAGCTCTGCCAAATCAGCCCCGCGAGGTTGCCGCGCCGATGAGTGCGGGTCCTACATGCAGGGCAGAGGAGTCATTGGGCTCGAACCAGAACCACTACGTTGTTGGGCTGTCTGGGCAAAGTTTCGAGTTTCCGGATCGCGCCGGAGCCGAAACTGCTGGTTAGGAGGGCCTTGATATCGTCCACTGTACAGAAGGCGACGTCGTCACCCGTTAGGTAGCGATCCGAAAAGACGGCGATGCAATGGAGCAGAGTGGCAGAACGCAGCAAGTCCTTGAAGATCAGGCTTCCGTTGGGCGCCATGCTCTGCTTGATTGTTCCTAGCAGTGAATGGCGGGCATGAGGCGGCACATGATGTATGACGTCAGCCAGCACAACGAGGTCGAAGCTTGCGGGTTCGCGGCGCGCGACGTCTTCCGCCGTTTCTTGGCGAAAAGTCACCCGCGAAGCCGGTCCCCGATAAAGCCGCCCTACCTTGGGGCTGATGTCGAAGGCCGTCACCGTAGCGGCGGGATAGGTCCGCACGATTCGCTCCGTCATTGCGCCTTCGCCGCAACCCACCTCCAGTATTCTCCGAGCCTCGGGGACCCAGGCGCGCATGAGGGCGGCGACTTCGTCAAGATCGACGAAGACGCAGCGGTACGCTTCTGCAACAGCGTGCTCAAAGGGGCCGAACAATCGCCGGATTAGAGGGCCTGGGCGCATGAAGGTGATCCTCCTTCATCTGAAGTCATTCCCCGGGTAAGGGGTGGTTAATGGGCGCGTGACGCGAGCCCTCTACCCTGCCCTTCCTCTCGCTGAGGAGGGGAATCGTTAGCCGCCCATTCCCGGGTTTCGCACCTAAATCCCTCGCTGACTAGATTACGGATGCCCTCAGGCCCCGACTTGTCAGGGGGAGGATCTCTAACGCATTAGCGGCGCCTGAGTCCCAGGATGCTAAGAAAGAAGCTCCCGCAAATGATTTGCACTCCCAGCATCAACGAGAAAACGGAGGGGAAGACAAGCCGCAGCATCCATGAGGGGTCAAGCGCTCCGAAGCTGGCCCGGCCCCAGTCGCTAACGGCGAGAGCCGACCCGCCCAGGCCCGCCAGAGTAAGCAAAGTACCGACGATAAGCCCGGTTTCCAGGGTGACGTGGCGGAGAGCGCGATTCAGACGCGCGTCTTGGGGCAGGAGTCCTGCGGAGATCGCGAAGACCTTCGTGAAAATTGCGAAAGCAACGAACTGGGCGCCCAGTTCGATCGCCACAAAAGCGTACAAGAGCGTATGAACGTCAAACCCGATATTGCCAATTATTGCCGGTTTCGGCAGAAGCCAACCGCAACCGGCAAGTCCAAGGGCGATCATCGCCAGCCCCGGGTACAGAAACAGCCAGCGCGGGCTGTACATTAACAGAGATCGCAGATGCCGCCAGCCGTCGCGCCAGGGACGCAGGTGGGGCGGCCGGGAGCGGCCGGCGGGGCTGAGGGTCGCGGGAACCTCGGCAACGCGCAAGCCCAAGAGCGCCGCCTTAGCGATCATCTCCGAGGCGAACTCCATGCCGGTAGTTCGGAGATACAGCTTTTGGAAAGCGGCTCGGGTGCACGCGCGCAGGCCGCAGTTGAAGTCCCGCACTTGGGAATGGAAAAACAAGCGGCCGAGCGCGGAGAGGATTGGCGTCCCAATCCAACGGTTCATCCAGGGCATAGCGCCGGGCTTGATCCCTCCCCGGAAGCGGTTGCCGATGACGAGGTCGGCCCCTGCGCGCAACTGCTCGAGAAACGGTTGTAATTCTGCAAAATCGTAACTCCCGTCCGCGTCGGCCATAATCACATGTCTGCCGCGGGCCTTGCGCGCGCCATAGATGAGCGCGGCGCCGTAGCCTCGGGTCGGAGCGTTCACCACGCGTGCGCCCAAGCGGTGGGCAATCTCCGGCGAGCCGTCCTGCGAGCCATTATCACTGACCAAAACCTCGCCACGCACGCCGTAGCGCTGGAGAAATGACTGCGCCTTCCGCACGCACTCCCCCACCGTCTCCGCCTCGTTCAGACAAGGCATGAGAATGGTCAGTTCCGGCTCGGGTTCGGGCGGTGACGACATGACAGCTTCAGAATCCATCCGGATGTTGCCCCTTTTCGCCGCCATCACTACCCCGCGGGAGCCCGCTTTGCTTCTACCGGTATGGGGTCTGCTGCGCCGCTCACAGCCAGCTCCTGAAGCCCGCGGCGGAGAAGCGCGAATCCAAGCAAGCCGACTCCGAACGTGCCGGCCAGCCAGGCTTCCAGGTTGATGCCCCGTTGACCTCGGGGGATATCCCACATCCAGATCGGCCACGGCCTGGGAACATAGAACACCCTAAAGTGTCTCATCCATTGAGGGGCCTGGGAACGCGGGAAACCCTTCGGGGTCCCCAGGGTTGTGTACGTTGGCGGATTATCATACGTATTAAACAAAGTTGCCTCCGGCGGGGGGCCGTTGATCAGTGACAGTACCTCGCCCGGTCGCGCCACTAGCGCGCTGTGTTTGAAGTAGCACCATGGGTCCTTGGCCCAGAAGAAATCGGGGAGGCCCCGCTCGAAAAAGAAGCGCTGGTGCTCGACACTCACGGCCAGGCATTGCACGATCAACCCCAATCCCACGATGCCCATCACCAAGCCTTGTCTCCAATTGGTGTTGGTAGGCACATAAGGGAACGCCAAGGCCCAAAGGGGCACGAGCGGCGTTAGGTAGCGTGGGCCCCAGCACCAATCGCCTCCGACAAACGAGATGGTTGAAATGAACAGCACCAAGACCACACTCGAGGCCACAATGATGCAACCGACCTGGGGTTTATGCCGCCAGAGCCGGCGTATCCCCGCCAAGCCCAATATGATGGGCGGGCTGTAGAACAGGATGCTCTTTCCGGGACTCACGAGCAGTGTGAGGAAGCCCGCCAAAGGATTTCCAAACAGGGGATAGACGCGTTGAGTCTGGGGAGGGATCTTCCCAGTTTCGAGCACCGAACCAAAGCGGAGGTGGTTGTAATCGAGCGCAAGGGCCACACCCGCCAGGGCGGCCAGTAAGAATAGCGCGAAGCGCCAGCAGGCGCGATGGAATGCAGAGACCTCCTCTGGCGAGAGGCCGGGGGGACTCTTGAACGCTCGGACCGCGCCTCGGACATCCAGCTTAAGAAGTAGCCAAAAAGGGCGAGAGAGCAGGCGTGCGCGGCTAATTCCACCATCGTGGACCCAAAAACTCGGATCGAGAGTGGACAGCGCGAGCAAGGGGATAATCAGGGCGAAATACTCCTGATAGGTAAACAGCAGGCCTGCGGCCAAGCCCCCGAGCACCGCGAGGCACGGAGACCGGCGCTTGCCGCTCATGAAGCCGAGGAACACCGCCAACAGTACCAGGCAACCATGCTGGCCGTTATCGAAGCTTGTGTCCGAAGCTGGCCATAGGAGCGTGGCAAAGGCGGCGACCCCGGTCCACGCCAAGGCTTTTTTTGCTGCCACACCCAGTTCCGCATAGAACAGGTACAGGACGCTGGCGGCGAGCGCACCAAAAACACTGGCCGTAAGAGAAAACAAGAAACGGGTCGCCTCACCTGGGGGATCGTCGTAGAAAGTTCCAACCCACACCAGCGGCATCGCGGCGACCGACGCGCCGGCTCCGTAGGCAGAATACGTAAACCCTTTCCTCCGAATCACTCCCGCCAGGTGCGCCACCCGGGGATCCATGAGCACGGGCCGGCCCACCGTTAGCCAGTTCATAGTAACCTCGTATCGGACTTGGCCATCGATCAGGTCAATGCGGCCCGGGTTGGCGAGCACATACACGGCGAGAACCGCAAGGAAGACGCCCGCGGCCAACCACAGGTTTCGAGACCGGCGGCTCTTTTCGGCAGGTGCAAGCTCATCATTTCGGTTCATGGTACCCATGCAAAGCGGGGGCTAGAACTCGCTGCCCGTTTCGTCCTAAAGCCTCGCCACTGAAATGCCGTTCCATTCGGTGACTCAGCGTGAGATTAGATGGTATAACGAGCTTCGAATCTCAATCTCTAGCACCAAAGTACCCGGGAAACAAGCGGGAAACCGTGGGGGTACCTCGGGCGGCCGAGTACGGGCGCTCCAGCGTGACACGGGTCATGCGGCAGCGCGGGCGCCTCGCTTGTATAGGCTAGAGTATCGGCCTCGTGGCGAGTCGGGACAAGAGACGCCACAACTCGGGGATTTGGGGAAGCGCTCTTCTGCATGTTCGAAGTGATATTTTCACATTGTAAGAAACGGGCTCTAAGTGTGGCAACATGCCACATATATGTTATTTTCTTAATACGTTGTAACTCATTGAAAATACACGTTAAATTTGTTATTCGGCGCCCAAGAACTTCAAAAGCTCGGGAATTGCGTGAATGGTGCAAATCCCGTGAATGACTACCCTCCTGCGCCTCGAAGCGCTAGGTGTTTCCCGCTACTTCCGCGAGTTGCTTCCCCGCGTATTGCACCTGCTCATCGGTCATTTCGGGAAAGAACGGCATACTCAAGGCGCGCTCGCAGGCGCGCTCGGCGTGAGGGAAACTGCCGGGTCCAAATCCGAGGGCAGCGAAGGCAGGCTGCAAAGGCACGGGACGAGGATAGTGGATGGCGGTGTGGACTTCGCGCGCTTGCAAGGCCGCGCGCACGGCATCACGCCGCTCAACGTAGACCACGAACAGGTGGTACACCCTTTCATCTCGCGGATCATCCAGCAGAATCTCCACCTTGGCGCCCTTCAACACACTGCGGTAGAGAGCGGCGATTTCCTTTCGCCGCGCGTTCCATTGTTCCAGGCGCTTCAGCTTGACCCGTAAGACAGCGCCCTGAAATCCGTCCATACGGTAGTTGTAGCCGATTCTTTCATGAATGTAGGGCCCACTCTGGCCATGGTTGCGCAGCGAACGTGCAAGTTCGGCGATTCCTGCGTCATTCGTCGTGAGCGCCCCGCCTTCACCATAGGCGCTCAGATTCTTGCTCGGATAAAAGCTGAAGGCAGCAGCATGGCCAATGCTTCCCACGCGCTTGCCCCGGTAGCGGGCGCCGTGAGCCTGGCAGGCATCCTCAATGACCACCAACCCCTGTTCTTGCGCGATTCCCAAGATCGGGTCCATATCGGCAGGGCGTCCGTACAAATGAACCGGAAGGATGGCCTTGGTCCGGTCGGTTATGACCCGCTCGAGCAGGGCGGGATCCAGATTCCCCGTCTTCGGGTCGATGTCCACAAACACCGGCTTGGCGCCCGTGTAACAAATGGCTTCGGCGGTGGCGATGAACGTGTTCGAAGTGGTGATCACCTCGTCGCCGGGGTTCACTCCTAAAGCCAGCAAAGCGAGGTGCAGGGCGCTTGTGCCACAGTTCAATGCGACACAATATTTGACTTCGCAATAGGCGGCAAATTCCTTCTCAAACTCACTAACCTCTTCGCCCAGGATAAATGACGTGTTATTGCAGACTCGATCCAGGGCCTCCCTGATCTCATTGCGAAGGCTTGAGAATTGTTTCTTCAGATCAAAATAGGGGACAAGCATGCGGTTCCTCGTGATTCCCCTCCTTGATAAGGAGGGGGCCGGGGGGTGGTTGACCTGCGCGCTTGCTCCGGCACCCACAACCCCCTAACCCCCTCCTCAGCCGAGGAGGGGGAACTATTGTACCCTCAAAGTGGAGTGCCTGACTCTTAATGTGCGTTTAAGGCGCCCTGTGGTTCGACGCGGGGGACGTAGATAACACAATCGGGACCCGTGAGTGCCTCGACGTAGTACCGAGCTATAGCGTCAAGCACATCGTCCGGGAACCGCTCTCTTCGCTTCTGAGTCGCTGGAACTTCAGTTTGGATAGCCCCGTATTTTTTCTCCGCAATCTGTTTCACCATCTCACTGCTACTCAGTTTCCCAAGTCGGACGAGTCTGGCGCTGTTGAACGGATCGAGAATGTACGGCTTGCCGGCGTCGTAACACAGAATTAAGGTCTCACATATGGCCGGTCCTGGTTGCGCGACCAGGAATGACACCTCAGCTTCAAACACCCGCTGCCGCTCCGGCAACTCGGAAAGCATTCTTCGTACATTGACGCCCCACGGGACAAACGTGAAGACCACACTCGAATAGAGCAACACAGGCACCAGGAATCTCCACCGACCACCTTTCCCTAAACTGGGGATAGGAGCCTTCCACAACGAATCCAGGCAAGCACCCATAATGATCGACATAGCAAAGAGGTTGTCGAAAAACGTATTTTGGCTAATCCCTGCGCCTCCTCCAAAGGCCAAGCCAGTCAGGAGCGAGGAGAAAAAATAGAAGCAGATCACACGCGTCCGTTTGTTTTGAAGCTGCCAGATTGACCAAAAGGCGGAAATCGCAAGGGGCTGTCCTAGTGCGTAACAAAAGGAAAAGAAATCTTGACGAAGTTTTACGAGTGAATAAGCTCTTGAAACCAACAGATGAGAAAAGAAGAATGGCCCGCCGACCAGCATGTTGACTACGATTGACAAGGCTAAGAAAAGGACTCCGAATGCTATGAATCGGAGTGCTTTGCTTGATGAGGTGATGAAAAGGTCCGAGAGTACCGAAATGGGAGCAGGCAGGAGATTCTGCTTAATGTTGCCTCCCAGAACAAAAAGAGACGTGATCCCCGCGATCCGCATCGTGCCGGGAGGAGCCGCCAAATAGAGCCACAAGCCGAAAAGGAACAATGGATGGGCGAGCATTTGCGGATCGTCCATCCCCACGTAGCCATATGCTTTTGAGCAGAACAGGCCCAGACAAAACGCGCCTGCAAACACCGCAGGCCCCCAACCGCCGGTCAGCTTCTTTACAATGAGGCCTACCAGAACGCACGAGACGAGAAGCGCGATGATAGAAAGCAAACGACCCGTCAATAAGTAATCGCCGGTAAAATGCGACACATATCCAACTAAGTAAAACGAAAGAAATGGATAATTGACCGTGGTCCAGCCATACTTCGGATAGTACAAGGGCAGATGCTGCATGGCGGCCTGCGTACTGTAAACGTTCCACCCTTCGTTGTAGTTAATTTCAAAACGATAGAAAGCTCGGGCCATCGGATAGACAAGGGTTACGAGAGAAAAAGCAAGAAGAATTGCTAATGTAATCCACACGAACGCTTCGGCTATCGAGAAAGTTCCTTTCAAGGACTGGACCGCCCTCCTGGACAGGACCTCTGTCCTGTCAGGCGGGCGATCCGCTTTGCGAATTACCATTGTGTGTGTGTGCTTGCGGCTACGTCCCATATCCTTTAGCCCCGAGTTTCTGATCCCAACTTTATCTCTGCGCGGAATGATACAGGAGCCCCCCTCTCGGTCCAGGCTCGGATGGCAGTGGAATGCCCGACCGTTAATGGAAGTTTGCGGCACTCCGTGGTTCGACGCGGGGGACGTAGATAACACAATCGGGACCCGTGAGTGCCTCGACGTAGTACCGAGCTATAGCGTCAAGCACATCGTCCGGGAACCGCTCTCTTCGCTTCTGAGTCGCTGGAACTTCAGTTTGGATAGCCCCGTATTTTTTCTCCGCAATCTGTTTCACCATCTCACTGCTACTCAGTTTCCCAAGTCGGACGAGTCTGGCGCTGTTGAACGGATCGAGAATGTACGGCTTGCCGGCGTCGTAACACAGAATTAAGGTCTCACATATGGCCGGTCCTGGTTGCGCGACCAGGAATGACACCTCAGCTTCAAACACCCGCTGCCGCTCCGGCAACTCGGAAAGCATTCTTGGTACATTGACGCCCCACGTGACAAACGTGAAGACCACACTCGAATAGAGCAACACAGGCACCAGGCATCTGCACCGACCGCCCTTCCCTAAACTGAGGATAGGAGCTTTCCACAACGAATCCAGGCAAGCACCCATAATGATCGACATAGCAAAGAGGTTGTCGAAATACGTATTCTGGGTAACCCCCGACCCTCCCTCAAAGGCCACGCCAATCAGTAGCGAGGAGAAAAAATAGAAGGAGATCACGCGCGTCCGTTTGTTTTGAAGCTGCCAGATCGACCAAAAGAAAGAAATGGCTAGCGGCAGACCTAGGGGGGAATAAAACAAAAAGAAACTGTTGCGAAGCTTCACGAGCGAATAAGCTCTTGAAGTCAACAGGTGAGAAATGAAGAATGGACCACCGACCACTATGTTGACTACGATTGACAAGGCTAAGAAAAGGACTCCGAATGCTATGAGTCGGACTGCTTTGCTTGATGAGGTTATGAAAAGGTCCGAGAGTACCGAAACAGGAGCTGAGAGAAGATTCTGCTTAATGTTGCCTCCCAGAACAAAAAGAGAGGTGATCCCCGCGATCCGCAGCGTGCCCGGAACTGCCTGCAAATAGACCCACAAGCCGGAAAGGAACAATGGATAGGGGAGCATTTGCGGATCGTCCGCCGCCACGGAGTCATGCGCTACTGAGCAGAAGAGGCCGAGACAAAACACGCTTGCAAAAACCGCCGGCCCCCAACCGCCGGTCAGCCTCTTTACAATGAGCCCCACCAGAACGCATGAGACGAGAAACGCGACGAGAGAAATCAAACGACCGGTGAATAAGTAATCCCCGATAAAATGCGCCACATATCCAACTAAGTAAAACGAAAGAAATGGATAATTGACCGTGGTCCAGCCATACTTCGGATAGTACAAGGGCAGATGCTGCATGGCGGCCTGCGTATTGTAAACGTTCCACCCTTCGTTGTAGTTGAACTCAAAACGATAGAAAGCTCGGGCCATCGGATAGACAAGGGTTACGAGAGAAAAAGCAAGAAGAATTGCTAATGTAATCCACACGAACGCTTCGGCTATCGAGAAAGTTCCTTTCAAGGACTGGACCGCCGTCCTGGACAGGACCTCTGTCCTGTCAGGCGGGCGATCCGCTTTGGGAATTACCATTGACTTTCTGTGCTTGCGGCCACGTCCCATGTGCTTTAACCCCGACTCAAGTTGCAGTCGTCTCTCATCCTGAGCCCGCCGTGCTTTCGGGCGGGCCAAGGATCTCTGCAGTTGTTTTTTGCGCTTAGCGCCAGCCACAAACTGCTGGGATGCTTCTCCCGCAGGGCGGGATCAGCATGACACCACTTGCAGAGAGCGTGCGACGCCTGAAAGCTCTGTGCATTAAACCGAAATTTTCATTTCGATTCTCCACCCCTGGCGATTATACACTCGACCACCTTGACTTGCGATCACAGCGCTTTCCCCTGCGATTCAGAAGCTGTGAAATAATCGAATATGGTCGTATGTCGCTAATGATTACTGAATAAATTAGGCCGCGCAAAACCGGCCCCCGTGGAATTATCTCACAGCTTCTCAGACAGTGGGGAAGGGGGAGGAATTGATCCAAAGCACCTGATTGTCCCCGCTTGAGCTTGCTTCTGAATGGATTTTCGCAGTTAGTGTGCTAAACTTTCCCACCCATGATCTCTATCGTGCTTCCCACTTACAATGAAGCCCGGAGCATTCAGGAAGTCCTGTGCCGGGCCTCCGAAGCCTTGCGGAAGGCCGAGGAAGACCACGAATTAATTGTGGTGGACGACTCGAGTCCGGACCGCACCGCGGACCTGGCTGAAGCCCTGGCAAGCAAGATTCCCGTGCGAGTTCTACGGCGGCCGGGACGACAGGGCCTCGCGACTGCCGTTGTGGACGGTTGGAGCATCGCCAGGGGAGAAATGCTGGGCGTGATGGATGCTGATCTCCAGCATCCGCCCGAAGTCCTGACACGCCTCGTGAGCGCGCTCCGCGACAAGAACGTGGATGTGGCGATTGCCACCCGTTCGGGTCCGGGCGGGGGCTCAGCCGCAGAGTGGCGCTGGATGCGGCGGCTAACCTCATGGGCCGCGAGGCACTTGGCGGCGTGCGTGCTTCCCCGGACACTGGCCGACCTCAGCGACCCCATGTCGGGAATGTTTCTGATCCGCGCCCGGGCGCTCCAGGGAGTCCGGCTTGAACCCACGGGTTATAAGATCCTGCTCGAGGTCCTGGGGAAAGCTCATTACAGCGAACTGGTGGAAGTTCCTTTCGTGTTCCAGGCCCGGAGCCTGGGAAGCTCCAAACTTGGCATGCGTGAGTCCCTGCAATATCTGGCTCACTTGGGGCGGCTGGCCCGCTCCACGGGTCAACTGCGGAGCTGGATCCGTTACGCGGCGGTGGGCTTCACCGGTGCGGTGGTGAACGTCGGTGTATTGGCGTTTCTGGCCGAGCGGCGTGCCTGGCCGGTCGGGTGGGCATTGCCGGTCGCCATCCTGCTCGCCCTGATGAACAACTTCTTCTGGAACTGGCTTTCCACTTTTCGTACTTTGCAAGCTCTCCGCGTGGAACCTCGAGCCGGAGTCCTCAGCCGGCTGCTCCATTACGGGAAGGTCTGCGCCACTGGAATGGCGCTTAATGCATCGTTGACGCTCGTGCTGGATTGGTGGGGAGTGCCGCTTCCCTTGGCCTCCGCCGCCGGGGTGACGCTGGGGGGCGCCTGGAACCTCTTCTTCAACGTGCCGGCCATCTGGCGGAGTTGGGATTCGCCCGTCCCGCGAAGCCAGGGTCCGGTGTGGGACGACTCCGGCAACCGCAGGTTGGTTTCGACCGGGCACACTTCCTCGCAGCAACACTAATCCTCCCCGCTCCCGGAATGGATGTAGAATAGTCTCGTATGCGAAAAACCCTGTTGCTGGCGCTCCCCCTGCTCGGACTTTTCGATTCCCTTTATCTTCTCTGGGTTTATACATCGCCGTCGCGGCCCATCGTCTGTCTGGGATCAGGGTGCGACGCAGTGCGGGCAAGTTCCTACGCTCACCTGTTTGGGCTGCCTCTTCCGGCCTTCGGAGTTGCGAGTTACGCGGTTCTCGGGCTGCTGATCTTTGCAGAAGTCTTGGTCTCGCCGCGCCTGGGGCGAGCAATCCAATACGCCGTAGCGGGGATCTCGTGTGCCGGCTTCCTGTTCTCCATTTACCTCACTTCGCTGGCAGAGTTTGTCATCCACGCCTGGTGCGTGTGGTGCGTGGTCTCGGCGCTCGTCGTAACCGGCATTTTCGTCTTGTCGCTTCTTGAACTACGCCGGCCTCTCGCCCTGACGGATCCTTTAGCGGTGATTGCAAGAATCAGGACAAACTTTGTCCTGTGCGTGGTGGCGCTACTAATCGGCGTCCCGGCCTTCATTTTGCTCTCCCGGCACGGGCTACTCCCCCCCGTCCCGCAGGCTTCATCCCAGGCCCTCGCCGAGCATCTGGTCCGCCCGGAGAGCCACATGACCGGAAACTTGCGAGCGCCTCTCACGCTCGTCGAATTCGGAGATTTCGAGTGCCCAGCGTGCAGCCTTTCGGAAGAAGCCGCACGCCAAATCCGCGCCCAATACGGGGACCGGATTCGTTTTGTGTTCCGCCAATTCCCCCTCAGCAAGATTCATCCCCAGGCCGAGAAGGCAGCGGAAGCTTCGGAATGCGCAGCACAACAGGGCAAGTTCTGGGAGGGCCTCGAAAAGCTCTACGCCGAACAAGCTGATTTGAGCGAGGACGCCCTCAGGCGCTACGCTCGAGAACTTGGCCTGGACCAGAGCCGTTTCAACCAGTGCCTCGACAGTGGAGAAACCGCTTCCCGCGTCGCCCAAGACCTCGCCGACGGTCACGCGCTGGGTGTTCCCGGGACACCCACCTTCTTCATCGGCCAGAAAATGATCGTACGCCCTTTGGACTTCGCCACGTTTTCACATCTGGTGGACCAGGAGTTGGCCGAACGCAGCGCGGCGACGGCCGGCCCCACGAACTTCGCTCAGGGTGCCGCACTCCAGCAATCGTCGCAAACTCCCGAATCCCCTGCCCCGACGTCCGCCGGGCCAAAGGCTCAGGATGCCAGTGCAAAATCTGCTGGTCTGTTCGGATCGAACCCAGGAGGATCACTCTCTGGCTTCCAGACTTCCGTCGGCGCCTGCAGCGAGGCAGAAGCAAACAAGAAGCAGCCGGCCTTGATTGGGACAGCCGAGGTCCGTCAGCTTCTCGAAGCTACGCCCAAACCTCTGTTTGTGGACGTCAGGTCAGCCAAGGACTACGCTGGCGGGCGAATGCCCGGCGCTATAAACATGCCGGCGGAGAACTTTGGGCGGGATTGGAACAAGCTACCCAAAGACAAGACCATCGTACTTTACGAGAGCGGGCATTCCTCGGGTGACATCTGCGCTGCCAGCCGCGCCGCAGGGCGTGCCTTGCTCGAGAATGGATTCACTTTCGATAAGGTGAAGGTCTATCAAGATGGGCTTGCGGGGTGGGAGAAGGCCGGCGAGCCCGTCCAACGTCGTTGAGGGTTGCGAGAAACAGTAGGACAGTAGTGCGCCAGATCGCTGTGGCCGCGCGGCCAAAGCACGGAAGGTCATGTCCAGTTCCCCACCGCGATCCGTTCAATCACCAGGATCGGTCAGCGCTTCGTCTTGACGGCAATGGGCCTGAGATTTTTCCATCGATAACGTAACCGAGTAATAAATAACTTGATCGTACAACAAAAATAATTACCCCTATATTGACTTTCCGTAATCTATACCATAGAATCACGCCTCCCTCGCCCTCCGTGCCTATGCGCCACGTTTGTGGCTGACCTCGTGAAAGTGCGCGGTCAGACCCTCACCGCGGGAAATACGTTACTTGTCAGGTCCTTTGCAAGGTATTGACAGCCTTGTGGTGGGATACCGTTTTGACAGCCCGTGAAGGCAGCTTCAGCAGGACATGATGGTTTTGCCCGCTCCAAACCTCCCGCTCCTGACCAGCCTGGTAAGGGCCATTCTGGCCACGGTTACGGTGGGAACGCTTGCACTAGCCGTGGGGGCCATGGTGCGGCGCTGGCATCACGATCGGTTTGACCGCCGGGTCAAAAGCCTCTGCATCCATTATGCGCTCACTCCCGCGACGCTGTTGGAAGGTAAGCATTCGGCGCAATGTCTGGCAAGTCTGCGCACGCTGCCTTTATCCAGTCTCGAACTCCTCCTTGAACCACTACTTCTCAAATGCGTCTCCGCTCCCGCTCTCGCCACCGTCTTAGAAGGGCTGTGCCTGGAGCTTGGATTGATCGATGTTTGGCAGCGGCGGATTCTCGATCAATTCGGGCCCGTTTCGTTGCGCGAGGCACTCTCAAACCCCGACGGTCTTGTCCATTTTTTTTCACGCCTGCACTTTTTGCTTCGTGCCCGAAGCGCAAGAAACCTGGGCCTGCTGCGCCACCAACCGAGCTGGCCCATTCTTGTCAAGGCCCTGGACGACCCGCATCCCGACGTTCAGCAGGTCGCTCTACGGTCGCTGGCCGCCATTCGCGAACCTCAGAGTTTCCCGGCGCTCCTGGATCGAATGCACAAAGCGGTCACGGAAAACCGTTCGCGTCTCTCTCTTTATTCTCTGAAGGTGGCCATGACCAAGTTTCCGCTTTCCCAAGCCCCACAGCTCCTGCCTTCGCTGCGCCACCCGCATCCGCGAGTGCGCTGGGCGGCGGCGGAGATTCTGCGCGAAATGGCGCAGAGCAAGCCGGCTGGGAAACCAGCCCTTTTCCAATACAAGAGCGTGTTCGACCGCGAGTTGGCCACGCTCACTTCCGATGCTGATCCTGAGGTCCGCGCCCTGGCTGCCGAGGTGATTGCGTATCTCGATACTGCGGTCTCCAGCTCTGTTTTGCGCCAGGTGCTTCAAGATCCTCAATGGTCGATTCGGAGGGACGCGTTGCAGACCTTGGCTCAGCGGCCAGGGCTTTTGCCGATGGCCGAGGTCCAGGGGTTCCTCACGGATCCCCATCGGATGGTCCGCCAAGCTGCGCTGCGGGCGCTTCTTGCTTACGGACGCGAGGGTGTTTCCAAGCTCTACGAGCATTTCCTGGAGACGGAGGATGAAACCCTGAGGGAACAGATCCTCGAGGAGCTGGAACACTCAGGTCTGGTTTTGAGCCTCCTGCAAAACTACGGCGAAAGCCCGGGCAATCTGGAGACTCGGGTGGTGGAGCGACTCGTGACCATGGGCGCCACTCGTTATCTTCATGCGGCACTCAGTAACAGCTCCGGCCGTCAGCTCCTCCAGATTCTGTTTGAGAAGCTTGGGGAACGCCGCGAGCCGAAGATTGAAGCCTGGGTTAGACTCTGCGCCGCTCTTGATGCAGCCCGCGAGCCGGACCAGACCGCTTACGGCCACTCGAAGCTGGCCGCCTGAAAGGACTCCCCCGTGGACATGTGGGGATCGTTTTTCGAACATGCGCTGATTTTCTTCAACCTGCTGATTCTCTCCTACTTCGTAGTAGGGAACGGGGTCTATACGGCTCTGATGGTCATGTCTCTAAGGGCCATATGGATTCATTCTCGACGATTGGCCTACCAAGGATTGACCGAGTTGCGAGGCTCGTCCCTCACGCCTCCGGTCACCATCATCGTGCCGGCCTGGAACGAAGAACGCATCATCGTGGAAACGGTTCGCTCCGCCCTGGGGGTGGATTACCCGTGCATCTCGGTAATCGTGGTCGATGACGGATCGACCGATTCAACTCTGAAGCGATTGGCGGCCGCCTTTAAGTTGGCCCCCATGGATCAGGTTTACCACCCCGCCCTTCCCACTTCCGCCGTGCGCTGCTTTTACTCTAATCCTCACGTTCCCAATCTCCTGGTAGTTCACAAGCAAAGGGGTGGCAAGCCTGACGCGCTGAATACGGGAATCAACCTCTGCCGCACCCCTTATTTCTGCTGCCTGGACGCGGATTGCATCCTGGAGCGCGACTCGCTTTTGCGACTGATGGATCCCATCCTCAGGTCGCCAAGGGAAACTATTGTCAGCGGAGGGATCGTCCGAATCATCAATGGATGTACGGGAAGAAATGGCCAGATAGTTAAGCTGGGACTCCCGGCAACTTCCTTGGAGCGCTTTCAGGTTGTGGAATACCTGCGCAGCTTCCTTACGGGACGGAACGGCTGGTCGCTGCTGGGAGGGACCGTGATCGTCTCGGGAGCTCTCGCCCTATTCCAGCATAAGGCGGTAATGGAGGTGGGTGGGTTCAGCGCCGATACCGTCACCGAGGACATGGATCTCATCATCACGTTGCGCCACTGGGCGGCCAAGAACAAACGTGACATTGAAATGTCATTCACTTCCGATCCTGTTTGCTGGACCGAGTGCCCGGCCTCTGTGCGCATGCTGAGCCGCCAAAGGCGTCGTTGGCAATTGGGGCTCTGCCAGACCCTCCGGAAACATCGCAAGATGCTCTTCCGTCGTCGGTATGGGATGGTCGGCTTATTCAGCTTGCCCTTCCATCTCTATGTGGAAGGACTGGGCACCATCGTCGAATTCCTTGGATATCTTCTGGTGCCTCTAAGCTTCTTTGGTGGGCTCATATCTCCAGCACTGCTAATCTTACTCGTTCTGCTGGGCTTGGCTTACGGCGGTTTCCTGTCGGTAGGGGCCGTGCTCCTCGAGGAAATGACCTACCGACGCTACCCCAGGCCTCGAGACCTCTTGGTTCTGCTCGCTTACGGGATGCTCGAAAACGTGGGTTACCGTCAACTCATTCTGTTGTTTCGCCTCCAAGGAACGATGAAATTCCTGGTTGGATCGCACCGGTGGGAGAAGGTAATCCACAAAGGGGAATCGCTCGCTTCGGATGCGACGGACTTGACTCCTGCCCCCGCGGATGTGAGCGCGGGAAAAGCAGGTTAATTCCTCAATGGGCGGCTGCCTGAGGGGAAATGATGGCGCGTCGTCACTCAAGATCGCGGTTATTTCGCCTTTTCCGGGAAGTGCCGCCGCCTGTTCTTTGCTTAGCGATGATCCTGCTTCAGCCTGGCTCCGTGGGTCTCCGTGGACAAACCCCCAGAGAACCGAGGCTTGGCACTGGAGAGTCGCCAAGCCAGGCTGCCCATCCGACCCTCGCCAAATCGGGGGGCCCGCTCCCTGGAAATTCCCTTCCCCTTAAACAATCCGCTGTCGCCTACCTGAGGCGCGGGGACTTCGCGGCCGCGATCCAAGCCTATAAGCAAGCCTTAGAACTTGACCCCAACGATCGTGAGCTCAAGCTTGGTCTCGCCCGGGTGCTTAGCCTGAGTGGCCACCAAGAAGAGTCGAAAAGCTTATACCAGGATCTCCTGGCGAAAACCCCGGAAGACGCCGATGCGCTGGAGGGCCTGGGGCATGCCTTTCTCCGCTCGGATCATCCCCTCGAGGCGCGCTCTGTTTTCGCGCGTCTCCTGGCGATGCACCCTGCCAATCCTGAATTTCAGATCGACTTGGCTCGGGTCGAGACACGCTTGGGCCACTATAAGCAAGCCCGGGAGATCCTGTCCTCGGTTCTCACCGTCCAACCCCGAAACCGCGAGGCGCGATTACAGCTCGCCTATGTCAAACTATATCAAGGCAGGTATGCCGCCGCGCTCGCCGATTTCACCCAACTGCTGAAGGTTGACCCGACAGACTTTGATGCCTTGCTCGGCAATGCGCGCGTCTTCTATTTTCGCGGTGACATTGCCTATTCCTACGTGCTCGTCAACAAGCTGGTAGAAGATCGCCCTAACGACTTCGACGCACTCTTCTTGCTCGCCAACTTGGAGCGCGCCCGCCAGCACCGGCGGCAGGCTCTTGAACTCCTTGCCCGATTGAATCAAATGAGCCCCGGTAACCCTGAATCACGTAAGATCGAGAGGAGTCTTCGCGAGGAGCAAGAGGTCACCTTTCACGCTTCCGCCTCCTACGCGCGTGAAACCAGCGCCGGCAACGGTTCCCCGGATCTGATCGGGTTTTCCGGCCAGGACCTGCGACGATTTGGATATGAGTCCATGTTTGATTTCTCGGCGTTGCCCCGTACGCGGTCCTCAATTTCCTTCGACGTGATGCCGGCGACGAGCCCAGGCGGAATCGGTGGTGCGGTCGTCCCATCACAGTTTACCTACCGCCAAACCACGCCGATTTTAGCAAACCTTATTCTGCGCGGGGGTGTGGGCCTGATACGGTTCGGGCCAGGCGCGTTGCAAAACATTCCAGGCCAGTCCCAACCTGTCTCCGCAGCAACCTGCCGCCCCCTGGGATTCCTGGGCGCGAGCTACGCCTTGAAGAAAAACCTCACCCTTGATTTGTCCCTGGCTCGCGACGCCGTTCCCTATACTCCCCTTTCTGTGCGCATGGGTGTCATGGAAACTCGCTTGGACGGAGGATTGAAATTCTCCTTTGCTCCGCACACGGAGCTGCGGGTTGATCTCTTTCTCGCCCGCTATTCATCCATCCGATTCCAGCAGCGTGACCTCTTAAATGGAACTCCGCGCCTGGTCGAGGGCACGGCAGTCCGCGAGCAAGCGCACGGCGGTTCCGTGACCCTTGTACGGAACATCCTTCGGTTAGAGCATTCGTCGATAGACATGGGATACGAAGGTCGGGTGTTCGGTTTTGCCGGGTCTCAGCCCAGGATTTATATGGGGTTCTTTAACCCCTCGTTTTATCAGGTTCACCAACTTACAGCACGGCTTTCAGGCATTCTCCGGGGCCCGCTCGGCTACGATTTTGCCGGCGGGTTAGGTGTACAACAAGTGGAGAGGCACGAACCTCTGACGCGGGCCTTGACTATGAATCCTAACCTTTCTCTTAGGATCAACGCCCGCCTTTCCTTCAAGCTGGGATACACGTATTACAACTACGCGCAAAGCCTGGGTGTGATTCGGGGTAACGCGGTCACTTTATCGACAGATTCCAGATTCTGACAGTTGACCTCAGTTTGAAGATACCCAGCGGAAATCGTACCACCCCAGGGAAAAGAGAGGCAAGAAGGGGGTAATCCGGACAGGAATTGGCTATCAGAAACGCGAAGGCTAGGAGAACCGTAGTGCTTCGTAATTGCATCGGGGACACTCCCATGCTACCTTTGGATTGCGCACGAAGGTACATAGAAGGTCTGCCTGCCAGCAGCCCCCAGGAGTTTTTGGGCCCTCGATTTCAAGAGCAACGCAGGAGTGGGCCAAACGCTAGGAGTTTATTTGATGAGCAGCGAAAAAGAGAAGGCAGCACTTGGAGACATCTTAGATAGGTACAATGAGGCTAACAGGCACCTTATTGCCCTACAAGCTGAAGCTGATAAGCTTGCCGGGAAATTTTCTGAACTCGCCGAACTTCTTAGGCATGGACCACCTTACCCTATTCTTCCTGCTACTGGTTTTCTTGATCCGTTGCGTATTGAAAAACTGTTTAAAGTCTTGCACGATACCTACGAGCAAAAGACGGTGATGGGTCAAAGGCTGAGAGATTTAGAATAGCTCGCGCAATTTCACGTGCAAATCTAAGAGCCGAAAATTCAAACTGAGACACTACCCCCAGGCACGCTGCCTTCCACTTCAATTTGTCATAGGTTCAAACTGTACCACTACCCCATTCTGACCGAGAATGCGGGGGTCGGACCGAGCGCGACAAGTGCTGCGCGAACTCCTGGGGCAAATAGAAAGTCTCATCGCGCCGAACGTTACGAACCTTTTAGGAGGTCATATTTGAATGGACTCATGTGAATTGACCCGCCTTTATGATTTCACCGGGCAAACAGTTGTAATCACTGGCGGGACAGGAACCCTGGGTGGCGAGATAGCCTGCGCGCTGGTGGGATGCGGAGCCAATGTTGCGATCTTGGACCGCAATCTGGACCCGGCCCAGCACATTCTGGAGCTCATGGAGCCGCGCGCGAACCACGCGGTGGCGGTGCGCGCCGATGTCCTGGACCCGGAGAGCCTGCGCCAGGCCGCCAAGATCATCCTGGAGAAGTTCGGCACCGTTCACTGCCTGGTGAACGCGGCGGGAGGCAACAATCCTCAGGCAACTACCACGCCCAACCTCTCGTTTTTTGATCTGCCGCCGGAGGCCTTGCGCTGGGTGTTTGATTTAAACATCCTGGGAACCATGCTTCCCTGTCAGGTCTTCGGCAAAATCATGGCGGAGAAAGGCGAAGGAGTCATTCTCAACGTTTCCTCTATGAACGCATTCCGCCCTCTGACCCGAATACCGGCTTACTCGGCCGCGAAGGCCGGAGTCAGCAACTTTACGCAGTGGCTCGCCGTACACATGGCTCAGGTCTACTCGCCGCGCATTCGCGTGAACGCCATTGCGCCGGGTTTCTTCCTGACCCAACAAAACAAGTTTCTATTGCTCGACGAGAAGAGTGGCGAACTGACCGCGCGCGGCAAGTCGATCATCGAACACACTCCCATGGCACGTTTTGGCCGAGCCGAGGATTTGTTTGGAGCGGTCTTGTGGCTCCTTTCACCGGCTTCGGCTTTTGTCACGGGGGTCATCGTCCCCATTGATGGCGGATTCTCAGCGTATAGTGGGGTGTAGGGCCGGGGTTTGCGAAGTCGGAAATACAGCCCTCTCTCCAACAGAGAAGCTTGCCCTCTCCCTTGGGGAGAGGGTGGCCCGCGTCCGGCGTTTTCACCAGCCGGCTCGGGACGGGTGAGGGGTTGCTTCCGTCTCCACGCAAAGTTGTTGTGCCCTGCGAAGCTCCAGAGGCCGTCCCAAGCGGCGACCCTACATGCGCAAGAGGAAGGAAACCAATGGTCATTGGAAAAGGATTCGCAGACCGATACTTGATCCACGAGGAAGTTAGTCACATCACGCAGCAGGCTCTGAGCTCGCTGGCGGTGGATGGCAAGCGTGTCCTCATCATCATCCCTGACGGCACACGCACCATGCCCATGCCGCGCATGTTCGAACTCTTCGAAACGCAACTTGCTCCGCGCGTGGAAGCCTTGGATTATCTTGTGGCGCTCGGCACCCATCCCATGATGAACGACGAGCAATTGAGCGAGCTGGTGGGGCGTCCGGTGAGGAACGAGCTAGCCGGCAAGAGCCACATCTTCAATCACCACTGGGAAAACCCCGCAAACTTCGTGACGCTTGGTGTCATCCCCGCCTCTGAGATCGGTGAGATAACCAGCGGGCTGCTGGCCCAGGAGGTGCCCGTCCGGCTCAACAAGCTGATTCTGGATTACGACCAACTCATTATCTGTGGGCCGGTCTTCCCCCATGAAGTTGTCGGCTTCTCCGGGGGGACCAAGTACTTTTTTCCAGGAATCGCCGGCCCGGAAATCATCAACCTCACTCACTGGCTGGGTGCGTTGATGACCAACTACAAGATTATCGGCGCCGGTTATACGCCCGTCCGTGCCATCATCGATCGAGCCGCCAGTCTCATCGACCGGCCCACGGCCTGCTTCGCCTTGGTAGTTACGCACGAAGGTCTGGCAGGGCTTTTTTTCGGCTCACCGCAAGAGGCTTGGAAGGCGGCCTCGGCCCTCTCTGCCGAAAAGCATATAATTTACGTACCAAAACCCTTCCGGCGCGTGCTCTCCGTCATGCCCAAACTCTACGACGATCTCTGGACGGGGGCCAAAGGGATGTACAAGGTGGAACCGGCGGTCGCCGAGGGCGGCGAGGTGGTGATTTTTGCGCCGCACATCCGCGAAGTCAGCTACACGCACGGCAAGCTGATAGAAGAAATTGGTTATCACTGCCGCGATTATTTTCTGGCGCAGTGGGATAAGTTCAAAGGTTATCCGGGTGGTGTGCTCGCGCACTCCACGCACGTCAAAGGGCTGGGCCAGTACGACCAGTCCAGTGGCAAGGAGACTCCGCGCATTCAAGTGACGCTGGCCACAGGCATCCCGCCGGAACGCTGTCGTCGCATCAACCTGGGTTACCTCGATCCGGCAACCATCCATCCCCAAGAATGGGAGAGCCGTCAGGACGAGGGCATCCTCATCGTGCCGCGGGCCGGCGAGATGTTGTATCGCGTCCGGTAGGACGCGCAAAGGATCGTCGCGGCATTCCTAGTGTGGTGTCCCAATTAAGCATTTACAAGCCACTTGCGCTCACCACCCCCTGCCCCCTCCTCAGAGAGGAGGGGAGTTGGTGAGCTGGCTCCCCTCCTTGGTAAGGAGGGGGTAGGGGGTGGTTGTTGTAAAGAATTAGCTGGGACGCCACACTAGCAAGAAACGTGCTCTGGGGCTTCCTTCGGAGATGGGCCAGCCGCCCGCGCGAAAGAACTACCGCCAAAATTTGATTTTGGGGAATCCCAGGCAGGAGACGGAACAGCCACTAAATCCATTCCAACGCGCCGCGCTTCCAGAGCCAGATATAACCCACGACCAAGATCCCCAGGAACACGAGCATCTCCACCAGGCCCAACAGTCCCAGAACCTGGAATTGCACTGCCCAGGGGTAGAGGAAGACCGTCTCAACATCAAAGACCACGAACAGGATGGCGACCACGTAAAAGCGCACGGTATAGCGCCCGCGCGCGTCGGATTCCGGCGTGATGCCGCACTCGTAAGGCAGAATTTTCTCCGGGGTTGGTTTGAAGGAAGGTCGGAAGAACTTGGCGATCCAGAGCAAGGCGGGGGGGAAGATGGCCGCGATGGCAAAGAAAATCAGAATAGGCCCGTATTGGTCGAGCATGACCGTTGCACCTCTTTCCGGTGTCCCCTATCATAGCACATGAATCGGGCCTGAGGTCCAGGAGGATGCTGAAAAAAACGTCTTGAGGCTTCACTCTGAGCTTAGTTGTCAGTGGTCCCGCCGCGGCGGGTCCGTGGTCAGTTGAAAGAGCGGGGCTAGAAGCTGAGAGTTTGGTGATATACTTACAGGCGAAGCTGGAGGCGCTGAAGAAGCGCATTGCGAAGAAGGAAGTGCCGTTCGAGGACCGGATCTCCAACGAGTACCTCGAGGCGGTGGTGCATGCTTACGAGCACTTCTTCTTTCATTACAAGTCCAGTGACCTGCTGGTGATTGATACGTCAGAGATCGACTTTGTCGAGCGGAGGGAGCATTTGCAGGAACTCCTGCAGCGGCTGAGCCAGCCGGTCAAGGGCACGCAGTATTTTCTTCCGCTTGGATCCGCGCCTGCGGACTGAGACGGTTGTGAGTGACTGGTGGCGAGAAATCCAGGTGTGAAGAGAGCGGCGGGGTTTCGCGCCGAAATCGCTTACTCGAGCAGGTTTGACCCTCTCTGTCCAGCAAGTGGAGGCCCTCCCGGGTCCCCAGACGCTCTGTAACGAGCGCCGGAACTCCTGTCCTGCGACGGAGAGGGTCTTCTTTTTGTTGCTCAAGACGCCTGGCAGCCGGCTGGAGGTTTTCGATTTTGGATTTTGGATTTTGGAATTTGGAATCTGGGATTTGGGAGCGTCAGTTTCACCTCTCGACTCCTGACTTTCGACTTCTGAACTAGGGAGCAGCGCCATGGACCACAACACTGAGGCCGTGAGCAAAGTCACCGTGCCCTGGATCCTCGAACGTAAGCTCCGTGCTGAAAAGATCTCCTGCTTAACGGCCTACGACTATCCCACGGCGCGTTTGGTGGATGAAGCAGGGATTGACTTGATTCTGGTGGGCGATTCCCTGGGCCAGGTTGTTCTGGGCTACGACTCCACCGTACCAGTTACCGTTGAGGAGATTCTCCACCACCTGCGAGCGGTTCGCCGCGCTACGCGCCGCGCCTTGCTGGTTGCTGACTTGCCCTATGGCGCTTATCACGTGAGCGATGAGAAGGCCCTGGAAGTTGCGATTCGGTATGTGAAAGAGGGAGGCGCCGAGGCGGTCAAATTAGAAGGCGGACGTAAGCGCGCGGCCCTCATCCGGCGCATGGTGGACGCGGAAGTCCCCGTCATGGCTCATATCGGATTGACGCCCCAGTCCGTCCATACCATGGGAGGGTACAGGGTGCAGGGCAAGACATTGGAGTCGGCCACCGAACTCCTGGCGGACGCCGAGGCCCTCCAAGATGCGGGAGCTTTTGCCCTATGTCTCGAAGGCATGCCCCGAGAATTGGCGGCCATCGTTACCCAACGATTGAGGATTCCCACCATCGGCATTGGCGCCGGACCCGACTGCGACGGGCAAATACTGATCTTTCATGATTTGGTCGGGTTATGTTTCCTCCCGCGCACAAAGTTTGTCCGCCCTTACGCCGATACGGCTGCAAATTTGCGTCAGGCTCTTGCACACTTCCGGGAAGATATCGTTGGCGGCCGCTTCCCTGACGATAGCGAGTCTTATCACTGGCCCGCCAGCCTGCAAGACCAGTTTGAACGAGAGGTCACACGCGGCACTCAATGACCTTCGAGCCGTTATGCGTCCTCCGAAACCGCGCCCTGACCTAACATGGATAAACCACACCGACTCGCATTCTGCGCTGGCATCAGGACTCCATGAAAACGCGTTGGATTACCACCATCTCTGAGATGAAGGCGTTTGCGGCCGAGACACGCCCACGAGCAAAGTCCCTGGCACTTGTCCCCACCATGGGAGCCCTCCATGAAGGACACCTCAGCCTCGTCCGGCAAGCCAAGAGACAATGCGACGTGATCGTTGTTTCTATTTTTGTGAACCCCACCCAATTCGGCCCCACGGAAGATTTCGCGCGTTATCCTCGCAGCCCGGAAAAAGACCTCGAGCTCCTCAGACCCTTAGAGGTGGACGTGGTCTTTGCGCCGAGTAGTACGGAGATTTTTCCGGCAGGTTTCGCTACTTTTCTCGACCCCGGCCACATCGCCACTGTTTTCGAGGGCGCCATTCGGCCCAGACATTTTCGTGGCGTGGCCACGGTGGTTTTGAAGCTCTTCAATATAGTGAGGCCCGATATAGCCTTCTTCGGCCAGAAAGACTTTCAGCAGGTGGTTGTCATACGTCGCCTCGTCGAAGACCTGAACTTGCCGGTACGGATCGTCGTGTGTCCGATTGTCCGGGAAGCGGACGGCCTGGCGAAGAGTTCACGAAATCCTTACTTGAATGCGGAGGATCGTAAGGCGGCGCTGCTCCTCTCCCGCAGCCTGAAGCGGGCTGAGGAAATGGCTCAGGCAGGCGAAGGTGATGCGCAAAAGCTTCTGGAGGAAATGCGTAAGACGTTCGATGCGGAGCCACGCGTCCAGCTCGACTACGCCGCCATCGTGAACCCGGCCACTCTTGAACCTGTGGCACAGGTAATTCCGGGTTCGGTGGCGCTCGTGGCCGCACGGCTCGGTACCGTGCGCCTCATCGACAACCTGATCTTCGGCCCCCGGAGCTCAAAGCCCGAACTGAAGCTTCAGCTTGCCTTGACCACCCACGCGCCGGATAAGGAGAGCGGCGCAACTCCCAGACCTGAAATCGAGAGCTTGCGTCTAAGCGTAGAGAATTGCCGGGACTGCGCGGCCGTTTCTTCCATCTCACTGCCGCCCCGAGAGTTCCTTGCCAAGTACCTCAAACGCGACTACCCGGACCCGCATTCCACGCGCGTGCTCGTGATCGGGCGATGCGCTCCCATCAACCCGGTCGGGTTGCCCTTTTGCCACCCGGAAGCGCCAAATCGCTTCGCCACCAGGCTCTATGATTTGCTTGGCGTGCGAAACTTTGGCGAGTTCAAGGCGCGCTTCGCGCTTACCGACGCCGCCCGCTGCCATGTAAGTGGGAACCGTGTGGATGAAAGAACTCTTGAACATTGCGCCAAGCATCTTCGCGAGGAATTAAAGGTCTTCCCAAACCTGCAATCGATTGTCATCCTCGGAGAAGATGCATACCTGCAATTCCAGAAGCATATTCTCAGCCGCGAACCAGCGAACATCAAACCTTTCAAGGAACTCTTGAAATCGGAGGGCTGGGCGCAGGAAACCATCCCGCTGCCTTGGCATGGTCAGCGAGACGTACGGATCTTCTATTGCTACCACCCCACTTTTGAAAATAAGAAAAGCCCTTCTCTTGCACCATACCTCGGATAGCCTGATTCGTCAGCAGTGGTGTGGCGGCACAATGCTCGGTTAGGCTGCGCTGTTAGCACCGGGGCCCTCGGCATGCGCCACTTCCCCGCATTCCTCACCCCTTCAGCGCCGCCAGGACTTCCTGGATGTGGCCATCAACTTTTACCTTTGGAAAGACGTGCGTTATTTTGCCCCTACCGTCGATGACATACGTTGTCCTTACAATACCCATTGATTTCTTTCCATAGAGGTTCTTTTCCTGCCACACGCCATAAGCTTCCAGGATCTTGTGGGTGGTGTCGCCGGCCAAGGGGAAATTCAGCTTGTACTTGGCCTTGAACTTCTGAAGCGCCTCGACGCTGTCGCCACTCATCCCCAGGACTCTTGCTCCCAGCTTTTCCAGTTCTTTCTTGGCGTCACGGAACTGGTTCGCCTCACTGGTTCAACCCGGGGTGTCGGCTTTGGGGAAGAAATAGAGAACCAGGGTGTGCCCCTTGAAATCTTTCAGGCTCACGTTTGCACCCGAATCTGATGGTAGAGAAAAATCTGGAGCCTCGTCAGCAATCTTAAGCATAGACTACTCCTGTCGTGACAATTCCACCTTGAATGGATTCACAAACTCAACTCCTTCGATGGCGCGGCCATGCTGAAAATCTTCGCTGAGGACCTGCGGTATCTGATTGAGCTTGGCCGTGGCCCAAATCTGTGCGTCCCAGAACGGCATTTGATAATCCACGCAACCACGGCCAGCCTCCAGCACAACGGCACGTGTGATTTCAAAAGTTCTCCACGACCTCAGGTGTCGCTCGAGTTCAACATAGGCTTGGCGCAGGGTCAGCGGCTCCGCGAGCTTCCTCGTAACGATCCAGAAGAACTCCCCCAGAATCTGGGTACTGACCGTCCCGCAGTCCCGGGATTCCAACCAATCAAGGATGTTCCTCGCCCGTTTTTGCTTCGCCTGTTCCGCCCTATCGTATGCATAGACGAGAATATTGGTGTCCACAAGGTAGCTACCGTTCATGAGCTTCCTCGCGGGTCCAACTGCGGCCGCCTTTCACAGGTCCACGGCGGATCAAAGAGTCAACAAACTCGCGCGACTTCACCCATGCTTGATGATCCAGGGCCTGAGGCAAGGGTTCCGCCAGGATGCGGTTGATCCCTTCCCGCAGGAGGTGGCTTTCCGTCGTGCCGTTGCGGCGCGCCAGTGCGCGAAGCCGCTGGTCCTGATCAGCTTGGATATAAACTTGTTTTCTCTTCATGCGTCTCATGACAACCCCTATACATTACAGTATGCATCACGCATCCTGGAAGCGCAAGACACCGCCGACCTCTCTTGAAAGCCTGCATGACTTCACCCTTCCGTGTGCAACCCTGCGCGAGAGAGGAGGCGGAGAGGGTCCCCTCCTTAGACCAGCTCCTTCTTTAGAACTTCCTGCACCAACTGCGGGTTCGCCTGGCCGTGCGTGGCCTTCATCACTTGCCCAACGAACCAGCCCAGCGTCGCAGTCTTCCCTTTACGGTATTGCTCGAGTTGTTTGGGGTTGGCCGCCATGATCTCGCCAACAATGCAGGCGATTCTGTCCGCATCGTTGATCTGTTCCAAACTCTGCTCGGAGATGATCTGGCTCGCAGTTTTGCCCGTAGTGAACATCTGCACCAGAATGTCCTTCCCCATCTTGCCACTGACACTTCCCGTGCTGATGACGTTGAGCAAGTTGGCGAGGTCATTCGCCGCAATGGGCGATTCGGTGATCTCTTTGTTGGCTTCTTTCAGCAGGTAAAGAAGCTCGCTCAGCACCCAGTTTGCGGCCAGTTTCGGCTCCCCACAAGCCTTCGCAACCACTTCGTAATAGTCCGCCAGGACCTTTGACGAAGTAAGCTGAGCGGCATCGTAATCGGTCAAGCTGTAGTCGCGCAGAAAGCGTTCCCGCCGCGCCTCGGGAAGTTCGGGAAGCGAGCGCCGGACCTCTTCTTTCCACTCTTCGGTAATCACCACGGGCAGCAGGTCGGGCTCCGGGAAATACCGGTAGTCGTGCGCAAATTCCTTCGAGCGCATTCCGTAGGTCCGTTGTTCGCGGCTATCCCACAGCCGGGTTTCCTGCGGAATCGTTCCACCGCTTTCCACAATTTCAATCTGCCGCTCGATCTCGTAGTCGAGCGCCTTCTGGAGAAACCGGAAGGAATTCAAATTCTTCACTTCTGTCTTTGTGCCGAAAGCCGAGACGCCGGCGAGCCGCACGCTGACGTTCGCATCGCAGCGCAGGCTGCCTTCCTCCATGTTGCAATTTGAAACCTCGAGATAGAGCAACAGCGTCTTGAGGCGCGTGAGGTAGTCATAAGACTCCTCGGGAGTGCGCAGGTCAGGCTCGCTGACAATCTCCACCAGGGGAACCCCCGAACGGTTCAGGTCGATATAGGAATTGCGGTCCGAATCGGGAAACCCCTCATGCAGCGATTTCCCCGCGTCCTCCTCCAAATGCACGCGAGTGATGCCCACGCGCTTTCGCACCCCGTCCACCTCAATCTCAATCCAGCCGTCCTGAGAAAGCGGTTCATCGTATTGCGAGATTTGATAACCCTTGGGCAGATCGGGATAGAAATAGTTCTTGCGCGCAAACCGTGAACGCGCATTGATGGCGCACTTCAGCGCCATAGCGGCCTTCATGGCCATGCTCACCGCCTCACGATTCAGGACGGGCAGCGCTCCCGGCAAGCCAAGACACACCGGGCAGACGTGCGTATTGGGTGGGTCGCCGAAATGCGTCGAACAGGAGCAAAAAATCTTGGATTTGGTCAGGAGCTGGACGTGCGCCTCCAGGCCAATCACAGCCTCATATTTGGCGCGAACCTCAGTGGCAACAGGCATTTTCCCTCTCGGACCGGCGAATTTTCCCTTACCAAGCCATTATAGCGGATTCCGGACACACTAAAGCGTGTGTCGGTACCCAGTCACTCCTGCGCTCCAGGCGTGAGCAGGAGCAAATTGGCGCCGACCGGGTGTTCTTCCCAAAGCCCCCGACCAGGCAAGGAGAAGAAGGTCTGAGCGGGTCCCGAGCCCGACGTTTTTTAGTAGACAATCTACCACCTCATGTGGTAGATTACCTGCCACTATGGCCAAGCAACCATCCGGAGACCGAATCGAACTGGTTTATGGCTCGCTCGACATGCTGATTCTGCGCACCTTGCGCTGGGGGCCAACTCACGGACATGGGATTGCCAAGTCCATTGAGCGCCTGTCGGAAGATACGCTCAGGGTGGAACACGGGTCGCTCTACCCCGCACTCCAACGCCTGCAACAGGAAGGTTGGATTTCGGCCGATTGGGGCGTTTCCAAAAACAAACAGCGGGCCAAGTACTACCGCCTCACTGCGGCGGGGCGACGGCAATTGGCAGCCGAGACCTCGCGTTGGGAGCGCTTTGTGCGGGCCATTACCGGCGTTCTGCGGCCCGCCGAGTCCGAGGAAGGGCAGTGAGGAGCGCGGGCTTCCAGCCCGCCGAGGGCCGCCAAGATGGCGGCGCGACGGGTGGCCGTACGAATGAAGTCGTTAGTAGTCAGTGAGAACAGCAATGGATCCGACTAGTGATCTGAGAAGTGAAGATTATGAATGAAAACTGATAACTGCAAAGGGACTGGGTAGGATCGAGACCCCCTCACCCGGCCCGCCCCGGCTGAAGAAAACGCCGGTGCGGTCCACCCTCTCCCCCAAGGGGGAGAGGGCTGGAATCTTCAACGGGAGATCGGGCGCGGACCTGTTCTTTAGGTCCGCGGCTCGTCCCCAAATGACAGCAAAAAGCCGCGGACCTAAAGAACAGGTCCGCGCTACGTTTGCTGAGAACTTAGCATGAGTTGGCGGCGTGAGCTTACCAAATTCGGCGCGCTGTTTCGCCGGCGGAAGCCGGTGGACGATCTCGAAGAAGAGATTCGCTCTCATCTCGAAATGGAAGAGCAGGAGAACCTGGAATCCGGCATGCCGCCCGACGAAGCTCATTATGCCGCGTTGCGCCGCTTCGGGAATGTAACCTTGGCGCAAGAGAGGAGCAGGGAGATGTGGGGATGGAATTGGGTAGAGACGCTCTGGCGGGACCTTCGCTACGGCCTGCGCATGCTGGCGAAGAACCCCGGCTTCACGGCAGTTGCGGTATTGACGCTAGCGCTGGGCATCGGAGCCAACACCGCGATCTTCAGTCTGATTGATGCGGTGATGTTGCGGCCCTTGCCGGTACGCGACCCATCGCAGCTCGTGGTCCTTCGCTGGGCAGCGCATAAGCGGCCCCGCGCCAATTCGACCACTCCCTCCGGCGACTGTGATTGGGGGGACGATAAGAATCCGTACGGCTGTTCTTTGCCGCACCGCTTCTTCGAGCTGATTCGGTCTGAGAAGGACGTGTTTTCCAGGGCCACGGCGTTTGCGGGGCCGTGGGACCTCGTCCTCAGCGGCAACGGGCTGGCGCGCATGGCGCGTAGCGAGGTTGTTTCCGGGAATTACTTCTCGACACTGGGCGTGAAGGCTGCCGTAGGGCGCACGCTAGGCCCGGACGACGATACTCCTTCGGCCCTGCCGGCCGTCGTCCTGAGCTACGCCTATTGGCAGACCGCCTTCGGCGGGAACACGGGCGCCATCGGCCGGACCATTTTCTTGAATCGCGTGCCGTTCACGATTGTGGGCGTTGCGGAGCCCGGCTTTACCAACCTTTCTCCAGGAAACAGGCAGGACCTTTTTCTCCCGCTTTCAATGGTTTCCCGCCTGAGTATTCCTTGGACCGAGGACATCCAAGGCCCTAGCAACTGGTGGCTGGTCATCGTTGGCCGTCTCAAGCCAGGCGTTTCCCTGGGGCAGGCGCAAGCGGCGGCCACGCTGATTTTTCGCAACGAGATGCTGCACGGAGCAAAGGCGCTCTCGAAGGAATCCGACGACCCGAGAATTCTCCTCCTTCCGGCTCAGCAAGGACTCACCGGCCTACGCATATCTTTCTCCCAGCCGCTCTACGTTCTGATGTGCGCCGTCGGCTTTGTCCTCCTGATTGCATGCGCGAACGTCGCCGGCTTGCTGCTTGCGCGCGCTACGGCCCGGCAGAAAGAAATGGCGGTTCGTCTGGCATTGGGCGCAGGGCGCTGGACTATTGTGCGTCAACTGATTACCGAAAGCGTGACGCTCTCGCTGGCCGGGGGCACGCTGGGAGTGATTTTGGGGGTTTGGGGCGTCCATGCCATGACGGTGTTCATTCCGGGCAAAGCCCACATCCCGTTCCCCTTTGTGGTCGAGCCGGATTGGCGTGTCCTCACGTTCACGCTTTCAGTATCACTTTTCACTGGAATCCTTTTTGGCCTCGCGCCGGCACTCCGCAGCACGCGGCTGAGTTTGACGCCCGCACTCAAGGAGAATGCCTCGACGCTTCCAGGCGAAGGGATGCACGCGCGCCGGCGATGGCATCCGGAGAAGGCGCTCGTTGTCGTCCAGGTGGGGCTCTCGATGATTCTTCTGGTTGGCGCGGGCCTGATGGTGCGGACGCTCGAAAACCTTCACAGCATCAATCCCGGCTTCGACACGCGAAACGTCTTGCTCTTCGGCGTAGATCCCACCCTCGAACAATACTCAGATTCGCAGATTCAAAGGCTTTACCGCAACTTGCAGGGTCAAATCGCCGCACTTCCGGGCGTAATCTCGGCCAGCTACTCCTCTCCCGCAGTGTTGACTGGCGGCGTTTGGAACCGCGTCGTCCACGTCGAAGGGCAGCCGCAAAAGGCGACGGGGGAGGTGGACATGCTCGCCACCGGGCCGGACTTTTTGAAGACCCTGCGCATTCCGCTCCTCGAAGGCCGGACGTTCACTCCCGCAGACTTCGACGAAGCAGCCCAAGCTGCCGCCTCCGGAGAATTTCCCCTACGAGCTGCGTCTCCCAGGGCAGCCTCAGCGGCGGAGAAATCATCCGCCGGAGTCGGTCCACCGATTCCCGTCCTCGTCAACGCGGCCTTTGCTCACCACTTCTTCGCGAATCAGAATCCGCTCGGCAAGATGATAGGCGAAGGCGACAGCGAAGGAACGAGCGGAGATTCCGCCGGAGGCAAGCCCCAATCGCGCCGTTGGGAAATCGTAGGGGTCGTGGGCGACACAAAAAACGAAAACCTGCGCCGCGAGATTCACCCCGCCGTTTACGCTCCGCTGACGGGTGGCGGCGCCCATTTCGCGGTGCGCACCGCCTTGAACCCTTCCGCTTTGGTTCCCGCCGTGCGCGACCTCGCACAGCGCTTGGATAGCAATCTTCCTCTTTTTGCGGTGAGCACCCAATCGGAAAGCATCGAACGCCTCGTGACGGCAGAGCGCGTGATTGCCGGCCTGGCAAGCTTTTTTGGCTTTCTGGCCCTTCTGCTCGCTTGCGTCGGGCTTTACGGCTTGCTTTCTTATGAAGTGGCTCGCCGCACGCGCGAAATCGGCATCCGCATGTCGCTCGGGGCCGAGCGGCGTGACGTAACGAGACTCATCGTCATGCGTGGGATGAGATTGACGGCGGTGGGAGTGGGCGTAGGCGCAGTTGGCGGCCTCGCCCTCACGCGGGTCTTATCGAGCTTGCTCTACGGCGTTAAGCCCGCCGACTGGCCGACGTATTTGTTCATTGCGCTGCTGCTCACCGGAGTGGCGCTCCTTGCGAGTTACATCCCGGCCTGGCGGGCGGCCAAGGTCGATCCCATGGTGGCGCTGCGGTATGAGTAAGGCAGTGGTTAGTGGTTAGGGGTACACGGCGGGACGAATCGCGACTTTCCCACGCCTGTCGGAGGAGACCCGAGGAGTGCTACCGTCGTGAACTCCTCGGCGGGCATAGAAGCGGGATCGTCTCACGGCTATTCCGGCGATAGATACGGAAATCTTCCTCGTCCACTGTAATCACGGTGTGCTGGGGAAACAGTTCGCTCATCCGGATGAGGCACAGATCAGCCAGGTCGGGTTGGCGGTCTTGGTATCGTTCCGCCAGTTCTGCCAAGCGCTTTTGATGCTTCGGTATCTCGAACGAGACTTGCAACATTCCGTCCTCGATCAGGGGCAGAACGTACGATACCGAGCGAAGATGGAAAGCTGCTTCCGCCAAGACCGCTTCGCAGGTCAGCAGCGGTTCCGTAATGTTCCTGGCGATTTCCACCGCCCAAGAATGAAAACGGTCGGTGCGATTGCCAAAGGCCACGATCAGGCCGGTATCGGCAATAGCCTTCATGAACGCGCAAATCCCTTCCGGGAGGAGAGATCCTGGGGGCCGCTGATTTTTCCCGCGTGGCGAAGGAAGCGCTGGTTCCCAGCTTCGGACCGGGCACGCTCCAGTTGCTGACGAATGATCCGGCCGGCGGGCAAACCAGTCCGCCGGCTCTTCTCCAGGAGCCACTCGGCGAGTTCCGGTGTAAGACGAACGCTTATTGTGTGACTCATACGGCAAAAATGTAGCACAAACAGAAATTGCCGTCAACCCCGCCGGGCGACGAATGTCGATCCCATCGTGGCGCTGAGATACGAATGATGACTTTGAAGCTTGGGCGTGCAAGGGCAGCCATGGGAGACCGAACCGCGCTGGCAGAAAGCTGAATCAAATCGAATTCGGTTCGCATGTAGAAACCTCTGTAGAGTTTCTACCGCCTCCCCGCCAATGAGGCTCTCAAGACCCGGTTCCCCTTAGACTGTTGAAATTGGCTCCCTTTTATCCCGGTGCTGACAGGCAAGTACACTTCAATGATTCAATGAGCCAATGATTCAATTGAGGAAGCCCTGGACTACGCATGGTGACACAATGTCTCTTGACAACGCCCACCCACTCTGGTAGCCTACCATTGTGAAAAGTCCTGCTGAGAGGAAGTTCTTTGCTCGGTGACCCAACACCGGGCATTTGCCTATGGAAGTGGGGCTCGCAGATCATGTGTGGACAGTCGAAGATATGCTTTTAGCCCTTGGCAGAGCACGACAAAAACTTTAGTTGTGCAGCGCAATAGGATATAATATGTGTCGCAGGAGCATGTGTCCGCGGCGAGAAGATAGCCCGTTTGCGCGCGGGTGTGTATTGGAGTGGGGATGTCCAAAAGGAACAGGATCGGTTCAGCGGGCGCGTTACAAGTATCAGGTGGCGCGGCTGTGAAAATGCGATTCTTTCAGACGGATCAGGGTCAGGGTCTCTGTGAGTTTATGGTTGACTACCGACAGGCCGCAGTGCCTGAGCGTTTTTACTACGCGGATTACTGCGATGTGCAGAGGGCAAGGTCCGGATTTGGACTCCTTTTCGGTAAATTGGTAGCCGGAACGTCGAAACTGCGGACGAAGATCGAAATAGACTTCCCACAGGAGATGTTTGTAAAGCAGCTATGGGCCAGCACCAAGGACTTTTACAAAGTGGTTCAAACGATCGCTGAGAAAATGCATTTTCCTACAGTCGCGGATGTGGAGGATACGGACAAGGTCCAGACGTTTCGGGCCAACAACGTTTTCATAGGAGCGTGGGGGGAGGAAGCTGTGATGGATTTCTACTACATTTCACCCCGCGAGATGCATTATGCCCAGTTTCAGCAACGAGTGGACGCTGGTCTCGAACCGGTCATTCGAGTGCTGATGTCAACTGGATTGTTGTTTGAATTTCTTGAAAAGTGCAGGCACCATATAGAGAGCCTGCCTGAGATCCAAGTATCACCGATGGAGGTAAGGTAGTATGCGAATCTGGGATATTGTCGATCTGGTCCATCCGGGCGTCGAGATCACGGAAATCCAGAAGAACCAGCGTCGGTGGAGTGGCATTGTGTCCTCGGTAGCCCAAGGTGTCTTTGCCGTTGGGCTCGTGGTGGCGAGTAGCGCTACTCTCTCTGTCAAGCAAAAATGTGACATGTCTGGGTCAGGCGGCAGCGTGCGAGTAACCGGAATTCCGATTGCGATCGATAACGTGCGGCAAAGTGGCCAGCTCGGCTCAGTTTCACCGGAATTTGAGCGACTGCTCCTGGACGAGTCACTGAGAGACCTGTCGCGCTTCAGGCTTGTTTCTGATGAGCCCACCCACGAGGATATCGGCCCCGTCACGGGTAGGTTCAGTGACTAACGCGATCCGTGCATGCCACCACTTCCAAAGGAATGTTACGACGCCAACCCGGACAGTAGCTCCCTCTACCAGGGCGATGTCCTACGCGGGATTCCACTGGTGTTCATGCCGCCAGCGGGAAAGTCCTGGATACTTCTTAGGCCGAGCCCCGGCACGACTCTCCTAGAGGCACTCGAAGGCAGGACCCCGAAGGTATTCGCACCTAGGTCCGAAGGAGCGCTTAGCGACGCCTGGGCGCATGGGCGGGAGTTTGTTCTGGCCATGGCAGAGAAGCGGACAGTCATGATCGTTACTCAAACCTGCGACATCGATAACAGGAATTTTATTCAGGTCTCACCCGTCTACCACGCCGATGGGTTGACGCCCGAGAAATTGGCCTCCCTGGAGGGCGACGACGTCAAATACATGTTTTACCTCCCGACCGATTCGAACCGCATAAAGGAAAAAAGTTACGCTGACCTGAGCCAGTCCTCGCCCGTTCATAAGTCTTATTTGAAGACCGATCAGCTCGTGGTGCGCCACCTGCCCGCACGAACGGCGAAACTGCAAGCGCGACTCGCGGAGCTTCAGGGACGACAATTTGGATTCAATCCGAGCGATAGTGTCCCTCAAACCTCGGATTACGTTTGCGCAAACTGTTTTTTCACTTCTGCCTCGACCCAACGCCTGAAAATGACTCAAGGCGTCCTATTTCCTCCCTGCCCGCTCTGTGGAGAGGCCGTGTTGTGGGTGAAACTGCCAAGTTGATCGAATCACCTGAAGAGGGAAAAGACTTTTCCCAATCTAACTCGGAAGACGAAGCTGAGCCGTGCCATTACAAGATTGCTGGGGAAAACCGGCTGACCTGTTATTGTGGGCGGAGTGAGCGGCTTTTGCTGGGCATTCTTGGACGACTGGGGACCTATGAATGAGGTAATTGTCCCCTCACGGTTGGTGAGGAGTGAGCGCGAAAACCATCATGGAGCAAACCTTGCGAGCTACAATCCTGCCTTTACGTTCCGCGATGCCAGCAACTGAAGGAATCTAGTAAGTTTAAAAAGTGAACGAATGATGCGCGAATGTCTATGAAAATAAAGGATGAGCCTTCCGCAAGTGGGGTGGAAGCGGGAATGTTGTTGAAAACACAGATACTTACACGCGAAAAGCGGGAATGTTATTGAATACAAAGGACTTAGCTAAATCCACCCTCCCCTCCTGGTTCAGGAGGGGGTTGGGGGGTGGTCGTGGGAAGAACGCATGCCGCCATCATGCCGGGGCTGCAACCCAGTTGACGCGCGGACGGCCACTGGAAGGGTTCCGATCGACGAGGATAGGCGTGCGAAAGACGCGGCTGAGCAAATCCGGCTGGAGAACTTGCTCCGCAGTTCCCTTGGCAAGGCAGCGGCCGCAAAAGGGAGTATAAGAGCTTTGAAGACAATCGAAGTGTTTGGCATCCTGGTTTGGCCTTCCTTAATACCCTACCTCGGGCGGTTGGCAACCTCCAGCCCTATGAGCTGTCATGCGAAGAAATTGAGTGATTGAGCCCTTCAGCCACCGGGGCTTCGGAGGAGGAAACCGAAACTGAGAATTTGGCGTCCCGCCTGCGCGTTTCAAATAATGGTCTGGCCCAGGGCGAGTTAGCGGAGATACTTCAGGGTCTCGTCGATGAGTCTCTGGGTGCCGGCGTACGGCTCACCGTTGCCCTCCCATTCCATGGAGAAGTACCCGCGGTAAGCTTGCGCCTGCGCGATCTCAAAACACTTGGCCACGTCGACGGTGCGAAACTTCCCCTTATCGTCGCCTTCTTCATCCTTCATATGCGCAATATTGTAAGCGTGCTTGAACATGGCTTCCATGGCGCGATTGTTGAAGTCCTGGTCGTGGGTCATCATGGAATTGCAGAAATCCGGCAAAGCGCGCAGGTAGGGGTTGTTCACTTTCTCGAGGACCTCTACGATGAAAAAGGGATCCTCCGTGCGGTTGTCGTCGTTCTCGAGCGCCACGATGATGTTCTTGGTAGCGCCGTACTCGGCCAGTTGCGTCAGGCTCTCTGCTGTGCGGTCAACGTCGGGAGTCAGTTTGGGAGGGCCTCCAATATGGGTGCGGATGCTGGGCGAGCCGAGCTCGACAGCGATGTTTACCCATTTCTTGCCATCCTCCACCGCCACCTTGCGCGTGGCGGGGTCCGTGTGGTAGAAGGAGGCTTTCACGTCACACGGGATATCCACCACGTGACAACCGGCCTTTTCCACCGCCGCGCGAAACTTCTTGAGGTAAACCGAGTCAGTCGAAGGGAAGTGCTGGTCCAGGGGTTCAAAGTTGTGAACGCCAAAGCGCTTTACGACCATGGCGGGAAACTCCGTCAGGTCCATACCAGGCAACTTCGGATCGCGGGCCCACTTGTTGGCAGGAGCTTCAATGAACATGCGGAAAGGCCAGGAGGCCACCGCGATGCGCTCGCGGGGCTGGGTGGGAAAGGTCAAATGCGGCTTGGTGGCCGGCCAGAGAGTATCATTCCAGGCCAGCGTGGCTGCGCCCGCAGCCAGGACAGCCGAGTTCTTGAGAAACTGCCGACGGGTGTTTTTATCCATAAGCTCGTTACTCCTCTGTTTTGTGGCGCCGGCCTTCAGGCCAACTCCGCCGACCCCTTACCGGTGTCATTCCGAGCGCAGCGAGGAATCTCGCTCTGCGCTCAGGCGGACAGGGAGCTCGAGGCTCGGACTAAAGATTATGCGGAAGAAAGAATCAGAGCAAGATTCCTCGCTCCGCTCGGAATGACACAGTTGCGCAAAGTTTTGTGGCGCCGGGGTTGCTACGCAGCCCTCTCCCCGCCCGGCCAGTACATGTCGACGGGGCCCTTGTCGCCGGTAAGCTCGCCCCTCTCCGCGTTCCAGAACACGCGCTGCTTCTCGTGGTAGGAGATATTGGCCATGTGGCAGGCCACCGCCGTGCCGCAGCCAAAGTCCACATTTTCGATCGGCTGCTTACGCGTCTTGATGGCCTCGAACCAGTTGCGCATGTGGTCCTCGGTGCCCTCGGCGGTCTGCCCCGTGAATTGCGGCTTGCGGTGCGGCTGCTTCTCATAGGTGCCGACATCCGCGGTCGGGTCGTTCTTGTGCGCGGCGATGAACGGATCCTTGGTGTCCTTGGGCCAAGACTCCAACGGATAGCTGAAGCTCCACTCCTCATCGTAAGGCTTCAACTGCGCGGACTCCTCGGTGAGCACCACCGTACCCTTGTCGCCCATAAAGCGCACAATCTCGCCGCCGTCCCAGTTGGAGACCAGATTCGACATCACCACCACCTGGAAAGTGCCGTAGTCGTAAAGCGTGTTGTGGATGTCGGGCACTTCGCGGTCGCCGGTCCACTTGTAGATGCCGCCGTTCGCGACGCCGCTCAGGGGATACTGGACGTTCATCAAGTAGTGAACACGCGAGAGCAGGTGGACATACTCGTCGCCCGCGATGCCCGTGCCGTAGTCCCACCAGTTGCGGAACTGGAAGAAGCGCGCGGCGTCGAAAGGCCGCTTGGGCGCGTTGCCCAGGTAACGCTCCCAGTCGACCGTCTGCGGCGTGGCGTCGGGCGGCACGGGATACTTCCAGGCGCCCACCGGCTCGGGCCGATAAATCTCGCACTGCACCATGAACACCTTGCCAATGTCGCCCGCGTCCAGACGCCGCTTGCCCCAATACGTGGACTGCATGCTGAGGCTCTGGCTGCCCACCTGCACCACGCGCCCGGTCTCTTTTGACACCTTCACCATTTCCAGCGCTTCGGGAATGGTATGCGTCATGGGCTTTTCGCAGTAAACATCCTTGCCGGCCTTCATGGCCTCGACGGCAATCGGCTTGTGCCAGTGGTCGGAAGTGGCAATCAACACGGCGTCGATATCCTTGCGATCAAGCACCTGGCGATAGTCGCGCGTCGTAGGCGTGTTGGCCTGGATCTCCTGCGCACGACGGAAGTGGCCGTCGTAAAGGTCACAGACCACGGCCACATTGGCGCCCGCATTCAACAAGCTCTGCATGTTTTCCAGCCCGCGGATTCCGGCCCCGATCACGCCCACCGTGATCTTCTCGTTGGGCGACGCCACACGGCCAAGTGCAGGCGCCCCTAATCCCAGGCTGACCGCTGCCGCGCCCCCTACGGTGCGCCCGATGAACTCGCGACGGGAAATTTCCTGCTTGGACATAATTCCTCCTTGTTTAAGAGATAGGCGAAGATTTCCGTTTTGGCATCCTGGCCGGCATTCATTCTACGCCTAACCGCCTCCGTTGGAGCGTTTTTTTCATCCTTTCCATCCCGAGCAACTCAGGCAGCCCAGAAATGAAGAGGGCGGGGTACGCGAATATCAGAACCAACCTCATCTACAGCCACGCCGATCTCGCACTCCAGCGGTCAGCATCAGACGCCGTTTGGCAGCGCTTGCAGGCGGCAAAGCAGGAACTGGAGAAGCAGAAGGCGGGGCCTCGGACCCCGCCCTCTCGCTTAACTGTGACGCTACCTGTGATGCCGAATCAAGGATTGTCTGTAAGTTATTGAGAGAATGTCTTTGTGCGGGGATCGTGGCGCAACTGGTGCAGGGATCGTGGCGCAAAGTGGGAAATGTTCAGGGATCGTGTCGCAGCCAGGGCCGAGGGACACCAAGGCGACCGCCGCAAGAGGGATGCGGACGGGAAAGCCTAGCCCGCTGCGTATGGGCTCTTCTGGACGCTTGTGGCGTTCAACTGCGCGCCGCGCTGGGTGGACCTATTCAGGGTATCGGCCAGCCACTGCCCCGCCACCGCATCGCCCACCACCATCACGGTGAGTTGGCCGCTGGGGGGACCGCCGGGCGGCGCCGCGCCCGGGGCCATGCCGTAGGTGCCGGTGTTCGGTCCGCCCGCGCCGCCGCCGTAGCCCTCGGCTGGGCCTGGCCCCGATCCGCGGCCTGCCCCGGCGCCGGCGCCGCGTGCAGCTCCGCTTGGCATCGCGGCGGCCGCTGCGCCTGCCCCGCCGGTGATCGCACCCCATTCCGCAGCATTGATGAAGAACGCCTCAGAAGCGGCCAGCGCCGCCGCATCCGTCCCCCACGATCCAATATATTTCGCCAGGTAATAGGCGCCGTAAAGAGCGGCTTTGAGGGAATTAATGCCTGCCTCGCCAGCGAACGAAGCGAGCGCCGCTTTCGCCGCCTGCTCCATCGCTTTGCCGATGTTCTCGCCATAGATTGCCGCCGCGATCCCAGCTCCCAGCGTCGCAGCGGTCGTCTGAAGCATTTCCTGGCGCATCTGCTCTTGGGTGACCCGCATCTCGCGCGCCTTCGCGAGCCGGGGATCCTCGACGCCGCTCAACTCCCTGATGGTCTGGATGAGCGTCTGCGTCTCTTGGCGGTAAAGCTTTGTTCCCTTGGTCATCTCCCCTTGCTGGATGACGAGGTGGATCAGGCCGCTGTTCCTTGCAAGCTCGGCGGTCTTTGCATCTATCTGCTCCTTGGTCAACTGCGGGAAGAGAGTTACGAGTTCGCGATGGATGGTTGCCAATTCGCGCTGAGTGGGCAGCGCCGCGACTTCCGCGGCTGTCAGTTGTTTCACTCCATCCGTAAGTGGGGTGAAGAAACTGGCGGGGATCAACGGCATGGCAAATTTCATTGCCCCTAGATGTTTGACGGCATCATCCAGCTCTTTGTCCATTTCCTGGTGAAGCCGCGCAGATCTTTCTTCGGCTAGGTAGGCCACCAGTTGCGTGTATTCCCGCTCCCCGTTCTCGAGCTCCATTAATCCAATCTTTTTCTGCGCAAACAATTCGCGGTCTTTGTCGATTTCGCGTGTGGCGGCGTCGATTTGCTTCTGAATCTCCAACTCGATACGCTGCCGAGCGGGGAGTTCGCGGCTCCGGAGTTCAGTCAACTTTTCCTCTGTCGTCAGAAGCTGCCCCGCCAGCAGGTCGGTGTACTCGTGAATCGCCTTGGTGTGTGTTTTTGTGGCTGCGTCAGCCCCTTCATGCGAGATGCCGGATGCCAGCGCTGCTTTCACTTCTTTGTCGATTGCGATGACCTCCGCGTTGGTTAGGTCGATCATCTTCTGCTGCTCTTCTCTCAACTTCGGAGAGATGTACAGCCACCGCGTCAGCATTCCAACGGGCCCGGCCAGATACGACACGAGGTTCAGCGCAGAAAGCCCGATTTCCTTGAGCACAATCGGATAGTGTTCGAGCTGCATCAGGAGCTCGACGATGACAGGCATGAACTCTTTCCCGAGGCGGATGGTGAGGGCGTTGACCTCAGCGGTCATCTGCCTTTGGGTGACGAGGAACTTTTCGCCTGCTATGACGTCATCGTGGCCAACAACCAGGCCCATAGAGCGCGCCTGGTCCTCGATGGCCTTGAAGCCGCCTCGGAACTCGCCCAGCATGGGGATCAGCGCGGCGCCGCCCCGGCCGAAGATGGCAATCGCGTCTGCGGTGCGACGTCCACCAGCTTCCATTCCGCCCAGGCGCTCGATCAGTTCGGGAAGCACATCAGAGACGGCGCGCACTTTGCCGTGTGCGTCGTGGACGTTGATGCCCAGGTCGTGGAACGCCGTTGCCGCCTTCTTCCCGCCGCCCTCGGCTATGTCGCCCAGGTCGCGGGCCAGAAAGCGCAGGCCGGTGCTTACTGCATCTGTGCTCACCCCGAAGCGGTTTGCCGCAAAATTGAGTGTGGAGACTTGCTCTGCCGTCGCTCCGGACTTCTCGGCGACGTGGCCGATTTCTTCGGCAAAGTGCGCGGCGTGCTCGGCGGCGGCAAAGAGCGCTCCGCCGATTGCCGTGGCCGCGCCGCCGATCATGGCCAGGTCTTTGGCTGCGGCCAGGGAAGCCTCACCGAATTGATGGAAAGATTTTTGCGAGACGCCCAAAGAAGAGGCAATCAGGTCCTCCATCTTCTTCAACGCCATAGGTATCTGCTCGGTGTCAGCCGTGATCTGCAAGCCAAGCCGAATTGCTTCACCCCATGTGCCCATTTTCAGTTCTCAGCCTCTAATCAAAAAAATGGGGCTGCCCCCGGGAGAGGGGACGATGGCAATTAGACCCCATAAAGGGGCAGCCCCAAGGGATCGACCAAGTTATCCCTTTCAGGAAGGCCGCCAGGCGTACTGATCTCTGCCCAGCCTGGAGATCAGAATGACAACCCCCGCCTGGGAGAACGCAGGCAGGAGCGGCCCCCCTGAAAGGCACACTATGGCGCCCCAATCGCCCCGGAGCCAACGAGACTCCATGCCAGGGGCTTTCCCGTCACTTCCACGATCTCGCCTACCTCGTATTGCCGGTCCAGGACGAAGCGGGTCTTTGCCCTGCCCCTGATCTTCATGGCGCTTTCCAGCCGCGCAATCGGTTCGACAGCAGAGGGCGACATCTTCCTTTCGGCTGTATATTGAGCCTTCGCTATCGCGTCGAACTCCACTTCATTCCAGAAGCAGACGTCTTGCGGGGAGATTCCCTTTTCTTTCGCTGTCTTTGTCGCTGCCTCGAAAGCCTCCACCGTCATGATGCTCGGGTAGCTGTAAGTCCACACGTTGCGGCGATCCGATGCTGGCCGATCTGCCCGCCGTAGCTTTCCGGCTTCCTCTTCGCTGAGGTGGATTGTGTCGCCGAACTTATAGAGGCCATTGTGCGCCAGAGTTTCAGGACGTAGAAGGTACTCATCCACCACGACGTAAGGCCGCGAGTCCTTTTCCCTTCCCAGAAACGAGAGATGCCATCTCGCGCTTGTGCTCAATAGACCATCGGGAAGTGAGTCGGCAAGTTTTGCGAGGCGGGTTTCCAGGTCGCTTTGCGGCATCATGAGTTCAAGAGCCGCCGCAGGTCCCTGCATCTGCTCCGTTAGCGCCTTGCGCTCCCCCAGGACCTTGCGGACTTCTTTCGCCAGGCGATCAAGCTCCCTGTCTTTATCCAATCGGTCACTGGCGAGCCGTGCGAGTTGCCGCTGCTGGGTTAGCCGCGCCTGAATTGCCACAGGATCGGGCTCGTCGAGCTTTCGGATAGCCTCAAGAGTTCTCTCGCGCTCTTCCTCATAGGCCCGGATCACTCCATGCACGTTGGCGATTTCAGTGACCGTGACATCGAGTTGCGGTTGGAGCGTGTGTTCATCATGGGCAATAATCCGGTTGGTCAAGAACGCCTTGCTCTCTGCGAGTGGGCCGAGCTTCTTCTGGAAGCGGTCAATGAAGGACTCTGTTTTCCTGACTTCCTTACGCAGACCTGCTTCGATAATGATGCTGCGCTGGCTTCGATTGCTGTAATGCTCTGAGGCGGTTTCTTGGCTCATTTCTCTCTCCTCGGATTTCGCTGATCGGTGCCGATTAAGGAAGAACAGTGATCTGGTCACGGTATCGCTCCCAAAGGCCAGGATGGGCCTTGGCGACGTGCTGGAGCGCTTCGCTCAGCGAGACTTGATGTTCGTTGGCGTAGGTGTTCATTTCGGCTGCCAGCATCGAGGAGGCACCCTCCGTCGACGGGGCGCCCTGCACGGGCATAGAAGCCTGGCTGTACTCTTGCCAAAGGTCGGGGTTCGCCTGGGCAAGCTCTGAGAGCGCCTGCCCCAGTGGGCACCCGCTCTCTTTCGCGAACTCTCGCGCGCCTTCAGTAAAGATGCGAGAAATTGCCTCCGCTCTGTTTCTGCCCCCGTAAGATTTTTGTATCATTACTCCCGCCTTCCTGCGTTTTGTTTGCGCATCGACCCGCTAGGGCGAAAGCAAAGAGCGGTTCCCTTGCAACGGCAACCCTGCGGGCTTATTCCCACTCGGTAAAGTCCTGCCCTGAAGATGCTGGCGCATGTAGCGCTCAAAGGCGCGTCGGGGATACCGTACCGTCTGGCGCGAAAGCTTCAGAAAGGGCGGCCCTACCCCGTTTTTGCGCCAGTCACAGAGCGTCCAGTGAGAAACCCGCAAAAAGCGGGCAACTTCGAAGCTCGTCAGCAGTCGCGCCGATTCAGGCACTCGAAGCTCCAACTTCTCCTCCAAAAGTTCCCGGATACGCCGTTTCATTTCTTCTTTCCCCGGAAGATTCGCGCCCATCTCAGAAGGGCCTTTATCTTACTGGGTTTTTCATTCAGGATCTTCGCAGTGAGGGCGAGGTCACCCTTGTTGAATTTAAACATCCCTAGAGCAACGGCTGCCTCTAATTCAATCAAGCTCACAGGGCCTCTGCCTTCGATTCTGATCCTGTCGCCTTTTACCTCGAATGTGACCCTCCGAATCCTCATAGCCATCGGGACTCACCCCTTTTTCAACTGCGAAAGTTTCCATTCGATCTCTCTGGCCCAGCTTCTGACAGTTCCGCTAACGTCTTCCACCAAATCCGGTCCCTCTTGTTTCGCTTCCTTCCAGGCCAAGGAAAGTTGACTAATCTCTCGGCGGAGAACTGTGTTGGCGCCGTGTGCCTCTTTCTTGCGAGCCAAGAGTTTATCGATTTCGCGGTCAATCGCTTCCATTTCCCTTCGCGCCTTTACCTCTAGACCCAGGCGTAACTGACTCACGCGGGAGGCTTGGTTTGCTATTTCGGAGAGCCTTATGGAAAACTCCCCATTCTGAAGTTCCTGTCGGGCTTTCATAATTTCGGCCAGCTGTTCTTTGGCATACTGAGCCGGCTCGACGGCAGCCAGTCCGAGAAGGCGCGCTGCCTCCTGATCACCTGCATCCTCCCGCTGGCGAATCTCACGCAGGCTATGGAGTGCGTCTCTTTCCTCGATCTTCTTTTGTTTGGAACGTAGTTTGGCCTCTATTTGAGAAGAAAAAAAATCGCTCAATGGTTGCAGTCCCTTCCGAGCCGCCATCTCCGCCAGCGCAAGGTAATTTTGCTTGCCCGGCAGCCGCGCTCCTGTCTCCCATCGTGCAACTGAAATCCTAGCTGCCTTGAGCTCGCCAGCGAACTGCAATTGGGTCAGGCCATACGCGTTCCTGAGTTCGAGAATCTTCGAGGCATACAAGGGAACCGTTTTAGGCGGAGCGCCCTCGTCTCGTGTCGTCCTGTGCTTCATATCTGTCGCATCCTTGTATCCGTCTTCCATCTACCTTAGATACTACATTTCGCTCAATAAAAGTCAAGTAAAAAATAACTTGACAAGAGAATATCCACTATGTACGATAGTTGTGGATACAAAGTGCTCCGATGTTAGCGACGTCCGAAAATCCCGCCGCACAGCAAGCGCCCTGGCTCACCCCTGCTCAGGTAATGAATTTCGAGGGTGTCTCGCGCCGGGAGGTCTATCGCCGGATGGAGCCGGGAGACCCTTATCCTCTGATCTGGCGCGCGCTGGATGGCAGGGCCAGGCGCTTAATCAATCCGCGATCCATGAGCTTCGACGCGCAAGAACGGTGGCGGAAACACCTCCTCGAAAGCGCCGACAGCCCTAAAGCTGAATCCGCGCCAGCGCAGTTTAGCCTTCTCCCACGGACGGAAGCTGACGATCAAATCGATGCTCTGAGGCTCCCACGTTCCCAACGCGACGTGATTCTCCGCCGCTTCCGCATCCTGACTCTCTTCTTGAATTGCAACTGGAGAGCTCAAGGCTATTCCTCTAAGAGCGAGTTCCTGAAAGCCATCGCGAAGCAGAGTGAGACTTCGGAAAGGTCAATCCAGCGTTGGGTATCAACGTGGAAGCAGCGCGAGGATATGAATGATTTGGCCGACGAGCTTCCCGGCCCGATGCCCGGCACCGGCAGAGTTCTTGATGCGGACATGCGCGCCCACTTGCAGGATTGTCATCTAATCAGGCAACTCAGGCCAAGTCAATGTTATCGTTCTCTAGTTGCCTACCTTGAGGGCAAACAAAAGACGCCCGGCTGCCGCGTCGCCCATCTCTACCCGCATCCGAGTCGCACCACAGTCGAGCGTTTTCTTCAATCTCTCGATTCCATCGACCAGGCCGCGCGTGAAGGTCCAGATGCGCTCAAGGCCGCCTGCGGCCACATTGACCGCTCATATCTCGACTTGGCCTCACTCGAACGCGTAGAGTCTGACGAGTGCAAGCTTAACCTGTTTTCCTACGACCCACGTCACCCGGTGAATCGCCGGGGAGAGCCCTGGGTTCGTCGTTACTGGCTTTTGACCTTCTATGACGCCAGGTCGATCTACCCGCTTGTGTGGGACCTTTGCGAAGGGTCGGAGTACGAGCTGCGCCACGGGATTGCAGTCGAAGATGAAATCAACCTTTTCGTAGCCTTGGTCAGAGGCTTTGGCATCCCTACGGCAATTCACTCTGACCGGGGACGGTTCCGGGGAAAGGTCTGGGGCGGGGAGCCCTACCAGCAGCGCATCGATAAGGAATTTGCCCCTGCCGATGGCATCCTCCAGCGCGTGGGCCAACTTGCGGGCTACCCCAAGGGTATCCAGCACGATATGCCGCGCGTCCACAACCCGCGCGGCACGCGATTGGAGCGCTTTCACGGCTGGGTAAGGGACTGGTTTCGCGGAAAGCCCGGCTGGGTTGGGAGGAACACAATCGAGCGCAAAATGACCCGCGGGGATCAAGATGCCGAGAAACATAGGCGCTGGTGTGTCGGCAAACTCGCGCCGGGTGAGTGCTCACCGTTACTGGCGCGGAATGAGGTCTTGGCTGAGGTGAACAAGATGATGGACGCTTGGCGCGAGCACAATTCCGAGGGCACAGATATGTGTGGACTGACCCCGCGCGCGGTCTTCGTCCAGCGCTCCCCGGCGTCCGGCTTCCCGCGAATCTCTGAAGACGAACTTGCGCTTGCCACGGCTCAGCATTTCGAGAATGAACGTATTGAAAAAGGCGGAATTATTGAGCTACGCGATGGCTCCCGCTATTCTCACCCGTTATTGATCGGAATCGCAGGTCAGAAGCGCGAGGTTGTGCGGCTTCGGCACGATCACTCATTTGTTACCGTGCTCCCTGCTCAAAAGGGTGGAGAGACTATCACTGCTCCTCGTCGGGTGCGCGTGGGAATGAAGGACCCCGATGAATTGGCCCGGCAGATGGAGTTGCAGAATCGCTTGCACAAGCTCGCCGGCGCAATGGTGAAGCCGCTAGACTACGATCCTGGCTCCCAGTTTTTGGCCGTCGATTCTCAGCAAGAAGCGCCGAAGGCAGCACAGTTAATTCACCCCTCGGAATTCATCGCTGCCCAGGGAGCGCCGCCTCCGGCGCCGGAGCGCGAGATCGGCAGCGTAGAGTACCTTATGGAGCACGACCGTTACAAAAAGCGAGTGAAGGTCATGGACTTCGCGGACCTGGAGAGTTGACCTATGCGCGAGATTGTGCGCCGCGCTATCGGTGGGCACCCTGAATTAATCGCCGAGCTGTACGGACGCGGCATGTTCACGCCGCAAGAGAAACGCGAGCTGCTTCGCTGCCATTCGGAATATGGGGAAGGGTCTCGGCGTGCCCTGCTGGGCACGGTGCGGCTCGCGACTTTGCTTGCTCGGGGTGATGTGCAGTTCGCTGCCCAGGCAGTGCTGCGCGGTATGCTCAGCAAGGACGAATTACACTGGCTAGACCGCCTGCTGAAATTCGAGAAGCCGAGCAAAAAGCGAGATGAACTGACTCGCATCGTAGAGCGCACAATGGAAGGGAGAAAAGGAAATGCCGGTCCCCGATGAAACCCCACTAGCTCCCGCAAACGTCCTTGTAAATTCCGTGGTGAAAAACCTTGCAAGCCTTGCGGCGCGGGCTTGGACGAAGCGCTGGATCATCACCTTTACGGCCCCGACCGGGATCGGCAAGACCACTGCTATCGACTATGCCGAACGTACCCTTCCATTCGATCACCGGGTGATTCGCTGCAAACAGATCACCACGCGCTACACGATCCTGCAAGCTATGGGGCTTGCCCCCGGCGAAAAATGGACGGTTCACGGGCGCAACTGGCTGCGTGCCTCCGACCTCTACGACCGCGCGGTTGAACGTGTCCGCGAACGCCCGTATCTTCTGATCGTTGACGAAGCCGACCGGCTGCGCATGGATTGCTTTGAGATTTTGCGCGACTTTTGGGATGACGCCCGCTTGCCAATGCTCCTAGTCGGCAATGAGGTTCTAACAGAAAAGCTCAACCGCCAGCATGAGAGGCTCTTTCGCCGCATCCGTATCCGGTTCGAGCAGCGCCCACTTCGCGAGGCTGACCTGCGGAAAGTGCTCCAATTTATGGGCTACGAAGTGGCTGACGAAGAGTTCGCGCTGCTCTGGAAGCTGGTCGGTGGCTCACCCGGTTTCGCTGAGGCGCTACTCGAAAACGCCAATGAAATCGCGGCTTCGCAAGGCGTGAAGCGCGGCATCGAAGCCCTAGAGGGGGCAGTCCGCTATTTCCCAACATGCAGGAAAGTAGTATAGTGGCAGACTTTCAAAAGCAAGAAGCGGGACCGCCGTTGCTGAAAACAGCGCGCGGCCCCTATCTCCAAAGGAGGGTTAGCTCCCATGGTAGCTAAAAAGGTTTCTACATCACTCCTCGATTTTTCGCAAGAATTTTCCGACGTTGGCCCGATAATCCTGCAAGAAGACCTTGCTGAAATTGTGAGGCTTGAGCAGGCTGCGGACCTGGCCCTTAACGACCTGTCCGCCGTTCGCGGGCAGATCCTTGATCAGATCATTTTTGGCGCGGAGGTTGAAGGTGGCGCTCTCGCTCTCGAATACGACCGCAAAACTGATCGTCTTCGCGTGTACGACGTCAAAGAGGTTAGCCGGTCGTGCAACCCAAGGTAGGTCACTTAGGGGGTGGGTTTCGGCTGGCCCTCTGGCCTCCCTCTTTGCACGCCGTTTTAAGGCTCATTCTGATGCTCGTCTTGTATGCTCTTTATTCATACTCGCTCTTCATGCTCTGCTTTGATGCTCATTTTGTGCACCGCTTCGATCGCCTTTCTGCTTCCGCCTGGGCACTTTTCAAAACCGCGTCACACTCTATTCTTGACATTCGTCAGATCATGGCACACTCTATTCCCGAGTCGGTCAGCTTTCCGGCGTTAGGTCACACCGCTAACTGTTGCAGTTACAATAACTTGTAGCGACTTGCATTTTTCCAGTGGCCGGACGTCACACCTAGATGCAACTCGCCCCAACATAAGTCCTTATTCCTCAGTAGGCCAGTTGCAGCTAGGGTGTGACGTCGCCGCAACTTGCGCCACGATCCCTGCACCAAACCAAAACGCCCGCATTGAAAACAAACCACATCCGTCCAGATCAAGGCACCCCAAGCGACACGATCTATGAACTGTGATAGAGAATGGCAGGCGTGGAGGGACTCGAACCCCCGACCCACGGATTAGAAATCCGTTGCTCTATCCTCCTGAGCTACACGCCCCCAACACCTTACAAATGGATAATACCGGCGGCATCGGCCCAAGTCAAATAAATGGACTGTCAGGTATGAATATGGGGTGGGTGACGGGATTCGAACCCGCGACGTCCAGATCCACAGTCTGGCGCTCTACCAGCTGAGCTACACCCACCACAACTGCGGGGCTCGCTTGCAGGTTGCTCTCATACCTTTGTAACATCGGGTGGGGAATGATGTCAATCAACTGGTTTGTCCACTTCCGGTGGCTCTAGCTGGGGGCGCAGGACGCCATCACACGTCACCATTGCCAACTGGCTCGGGCAACAAGCGGGGTCGACAATCAGAAGCCCAGGTCTTCACCATCGTGAATGGCCAAGCCGATTTGCTCCACATCTCCGTGCCGGCCGTTATACCAGAGAAGCCAGCGCTGGCCATCGAAGATCGCGTAAGGCTTATAGCAAGCGTCGTGGTCCCATTGGTTCTTGCCTGGTCTAATGATGGGGTTGGCCGGGTGACGTTGCCAGCCTGTAATTCCGTCCCTCGAGCGCGCCGCACCGATCTGTGAATGGTCGATGTCCCTGAAGCCAATGTAGAACATGTAATACCATGCGCCACGCCGCAGCACCTGGCAGCCCGTCACCTTGTAGCAGTCCCAGGTGGCTTCAGGATTGGCCTTGAAGATGGGGTTGACTGCCAGCTTCGTCCAACGTTGCCCGTCAGGGCTGGTGGCATAACCAATGGCGTCCGGTTCATACTGCTCCCCACCCGAATACCACATGCGATAAACCTGCATGGATTCGTCCCACATTACGTGCGGACACATGACAGCGGCCTTCTCCCAGGGCTGACCGGCAGACAGCACCGGCTCCGAGCTGGCGCGCTCGAAGTGGGTTCCATCCTTGCTTGTCGCCAACCCGATGCAGGAGTGTTCCCCGGTTTGCCCAGTGAACCACACGTAGTAAGTATTGCCTCTTCTGATGACAAGGGGGCGGTTTATATCCTCTTCCCAATTCGTGGCGGGATTTGGGCCAAGCACGATAGCGGGAGGTCCCCAGTGAATCCCGTCTGTACTTTCAACGGAGGCTACGCTTTTCTTCGTTCTCCACGAGAACCACATCCGGTATTTGTCGCCTTCTCTCAGCAACGATACGTCGAAGCAAACGCCGAGACTGCCTCCAAGCACTGGGTTGTGCTCATATTTGCGCCAGCCGCCACTGGTGTCGTTGGTTGGGGTTTGAACCGGTGCGAATGCGCGGGCAGAAGCGACAGTTAGGGCCGAAGTGAGCGACGAGAGGAATGCGCGCCTTAACATGCTGGGGGATCCCCCCTATGAAATCTCGAGATCAACTTTCGTCCTGCCTGACAGCAGGGCAGCGTGCAAAACGATCCGAGCCGGGTGGGAGTGAAGTTGCTTACCTGGTGTCGTCGGTCACAGGGATTTCCTGCAGCTCGGGAGGTTGCTGGCAGCAGACGCAATCCCCGGGTTCAAGAGCCTCGATGTTACATACTTTGCAGAAATAACGGACTCGGTAGAGTTTCCCATTCCTGACAGTGTAAAGCCGCTCGACCTCAAATGTTCCATCGGATTTCATCGTTCCTTCGAGCCGGACCTCGCGGTTAGCCAAGCGTTTGTCCAGCAAGGTGTGGAACAGATAAGTGGTGGTCGCGGAGAGGGGCTGATCCTTTTCGTTTATTCGTAATGCCGGCCCTTGCCCAGAGATGAAGAGCAGCTTTCCTGCCAAGGCTGCCAGATGACGCGGCCCGCCTTGCGCCGCGTATAAAGGGGAGGCTGCCAGCGCAGCCGTCCACACAAGCAGCCCAATCGCCATCACTCGCATTGAGGCGCTCGAGCAGGTCTCGTGCTGTTGTTCTTCTGAGGAGTACATCAAGTCAATTTCACCATTGCTTCAGTGAGTCATTGATTCATTGACAAAAAAACCTCGAACCGCTTTTCAATGAATCAATGGCTCAATGAACCAATCACTCAATGCTCTTCGTCAGCCCTCCCACTTTCCGACAACCGTGAACGCTATGGGAAGATCGCCGCCTGACCCGTGAACCTTCACCTGGAGGTCCCAATGCCCCTGATCATCTTTGACCACAGCCGGGAAGCTATCTCCATTCACCGGCGCTCCCACGAGGAAACCAGGGTGCGGCGTGCCCGACGATTGGCGGCCCAACTTTACGAGGTCATCAAATCTCAGGGCCGTGGCAAGATCGTTGTCCATAGCGACGGGGCAGAGGATCAATACGTCCCGGGTGGGGTTCACCCCCATATGATTCCCGTCCTGAGGAATCAACCCGTAGCGCAAAGTATAAAACCCCGGCTTGATGGCCCGGCCGCGGAAATCAGCTCCCTGACTGGGGAAGTGCAGCACGCCAAGGAACACTCCTTCACTCAGAGAAGCATAGAGAAAGTCTGAAGAACCGCCAGCGCTGGAGCTGGTGGGCACGCTCTTGCGCAACCACACCTCCAGCAAGGTGCCTCCCTGGTCGTTTACCACCCGCGTTCCCTGTGATTCCAATGCATCTTGCAAGGGTTTGGAAAGGTCTGCGACGGGCGGCGCTCCGGCGTTTTCCACTTTGTAGGTCTGCCCAAACGCCATACTTGCCAAGACAAGTTGCGAGGCGAGAATCAACACCTGCACGCGGTGCAGTTTCATAAAATAGCCCTCATTTCTTAGCGCTCATCGCCACAGTCATTATCCGGTAACGTACACCCGACCGCCTCTGAATGCAAGGTCCAGTCGACGCCGGCGCGGATCAGGAAGGTCCTGGTCGCATTCAGCGGCGGGCGGCTCTGCGGGTGCGGCGGACAGGTTGCTTGGCTGTACGCTTTTGGAGGGAGCCCATAAGCTTGAGATTTTCCTCGATCAGGGCGTAACGCTGCTCGACGCAGGCGTAGCTCCGCAGCGGATCTTCCGGCGTGTGTAACACGTAATCGAGAAGCCTATCGATCGTGCTGGTGGCCACGTGCAGCCGGGTGTCCGAGGAGCCATAGTAAATGAAGACCTGACCATCCGCGCGCGCCACCCAACCATTACTGAACACCACGCTCGAAACATCGCCGATCCGTTCCTCGCCTTGTGGGGCGAGGAAGTAGCCCCCCGGGCGGTGGGTGACCACCTGCGGGCGGTCGAGTTCGCAGAGGAGAAGGTAGAGCACATAACGCAATCCGGCCGCCGTGTTACGTACACCATGCGCCAGGTGTAGCCAGCCTCTGGGGGTTTTGATGGGCGCGGGACCGAGGCCGTTCTTCGCCTCTTGGATGGTGTGATACTCACGGTTATCGATAATGGTCTCCTCATCAATCACCGCGTTTTCCATGCTGCGGGCGAGACCCCAGCCGATCCCTCCACCCTTGCCGGCCTGAATGAATTCGTCTTGAGGCCGCGTGTAGAACCCGTATTGGCCATCGACAAATTCAGGATGCAGCACCACGTTCCGCTGCTGCGGCGACTTGGTTTTCAAGTCGGGGAAGCGCTCCCAGTTCTTCAAATCCCTAGTCCGGGCGATGCCGCATTGCGCGACGGCCGAGGAAGTATCCCACGAGGGGGCTTTAGGGTCTTTGCGCTCTGTGCAGAAGAGGCCGTAGATCCATCCGTCTGCATGCCGCACGACGCGAATGTCGTAGACGTTGATATCGGGGTCCTGGGTCTCCGGCATCAAGATGGGGAAATCCCAAAACCGAAAGTTGTCGATGCCGTTCGGGCTTTCGGCAACGGCGAGGAACGATTTGCGGTCGACGCCTTCGACGCGAGCCAGGACCACGATCTTGCCGTTGTATTCCATCGCTCCTGCATTGAACGTGGAATTGATGCCCATGCGCTCCATGAGATACGGATTGGTTCTTTGATCGAGGTCGTAGCGCCAGAACACCGGAGTGTGCTCGGCGGTGAGCACGGGAAATGCGTGGCGATCGAACACGCCGTTGCCGGTTTCGATTTTTTGATTCTTGCGGGTCACCAGCTTCTCGTGCCGCTTGGAAAGCTCCTGAACCCGCCTTCTGAATTCAGCCTGTTCCATGTCTATTCTCCGATTGCCTGAATGTCGGTCGACGCCGGCGGGCTGCTGAGGTGGCCGAGATTGTCCAGTCGGGCCATGACTTCGAAGCACGTCCGGCTGTTATGATACGGGCATTTCCATTGATCCACTTTGAATTTGTCGTGGCTGGGTATGCCCTCTCGCGAGACCTTCCAAAACCACTCGCCGTGTTCGCGATCCACGATGTACTTCTCGATGAACTCCCAGCTCCTGCAAGCGGCCACGCAGAAGTGCTCCCGACCCGAAAGCTGATAGGCGTTCAGGAATCCCACCACGGCTTCCGCCTGAGGCCACCACTCCTTGTCGGTGTTGATGATCCCGTTCGCATCGGCCTCATATAGCAGACCGCCATCGGGATCGACTGCCTGATCGAGCACGGCCTGGGCCATCTGAATGGCTTCTTGCTGGACAACTTTGAGGATCGGCTCGTCGCCGAGTATCTCGGCCGCCTCCGAGAGAAGCCAGGTTCCTTCGATGTCATGACCAAAGGAGATGTGATCGGATTTGGAATGCCACTCTTCGTCAAAGAACATTCGAAAGTGATGGGTCTCGCGGTCGACGATGTGCTCAAGGAAAACCTGGATGAGTTCCTTGAGGCGACTGCGCAATGCATGGTTGTCCCGGCAACGCAAGAGGTTGGCGTATGCCTCGAGAAGGTGGAGGTGCGTGTTCATGGACTTCTTCTCGTCCATGTCGACCTCGCTCAGGCGCTGCTCGCCAGCCAGTGTCCAATCGCGCTCGTAGGTTTCGAAATAACCCCGGTGGAGTGCATCGTAGCTCGCGGACTCAATAGCCTCATAGAGCTGGATCGCTTTAGTGAGTGCGTCCTGATCGCCGGTTGCGCGGTGGTATTCAGCCAGCGAGTAAACGGTAAACGCCTGGCCATAGATGCGCTTTTTGGATTCCACAGGGCGGCCGAGATAATCCACCAGCCAGAAGACGCCGTTGAACGCCGTGTCCCAGAAATACCGGGTGATGTAGTCGTAAGCTCGGCGCGCCGTTTGAAGGTAGGCCTCTTCGCCGTACACGCTGAAAGCCTTGGAGAAGGTCCACAGGATGCGTGCATTCAAGATGAGCCCTTTGGGCGCGAAGGGATCGATCGTGAGGTCGTTGGCGATCTGCCCCCTGAAGCCACCATATTGCTCATCCACCGCATGCTTCAGCCAGAACGGCAGGATGTTCGATCGCAGTTCAGTCTCAACGCGCTGTCGCAGGTTGTGCACGGCGTTACTCCACGAGAAGAAGCGCCACACCCCAGGCATGTCATCCTGAGGAGTCCCGCTCTTTGGGACGACGAAGGATCTCCGCAGTTCGCGTGGAACCTTCACTGCTTGGCGCTTCCTAAGGAACTGCAGGGATTCTTCGGCCACCAAAGAACGGTGGCCTCAGAATGACAGCTTGGAAGCGTTTTTCCGCAGCCTGTCAGTCTGTCGGCATAGACTGCACGGCATCGGTCCGGGCAATCGCCTGGTCGATCGCTTCGCCAGCCTTCAGGTGGTTGTACCAAGTGAACTTCAGCACGATCGACGTCACGGCGATGATGGCACCTGTGACCAGGGCGGAATTAGACTTTCGAATCACGAGGTAGATGGGTAGAGCTACGAGGCTGACCTGCCAGACGATGCCTACCACCACGTTGAACATGTCCCGCCAGAAGTCCTTGTTGCGCTCGAAGGCGGGATTTTCAGCGCGGACCTTCGCGAGAATGGGTTCCCAGAAGCCCCAGGGCCGCACCCGGCGATAGAAGTCTTTCAATACTTCCTCGTCGGCCGGCTTGGTCAGCAGAGTACCCACCAGACATCCCACCAGGGAGATCGCAAGGACGAGCGGGAACACCAGCGCCACATTCAAGTTCACCGGATGCGCCTGCAGAAGTCCCTGCACCAGGGAAACCTGGGGGAGAAGGGTCGGCAGGATCAACGAGCCTGCAATGCCCGTGACCATTCCCCAGAAATACCCGTAGCCGTTAAACCGCCACCAATACCATTTTAAAACGTTGGAAGCGGTGTAGCCGCCCCAGAGTCCGGAAACAATCCAAAGGACCACGGAATTCACGGACGCGACGTACCAGCCGATGGCCACGCCCACCAGCACGACGGCGAATGAACTCAGATAGCTCAAGCGGACGTAGGTCCTGGGGCTGGCATTGGGGTTGATGAAGCGCTTGTAGATATCGTTCACAAAGTATGGCGGCGCGGCGTTCACCGTGGCTGCGAAGTTGGACATGAACGCCGCCAGCAATCCGGCGATCAGGAACCCGAGCAGGCCTGCCGGAACAAACCGGCCCAGCGCGTAGGGGAGCACCAACTCGAAATCCATGGTCGTTCCCATGGCCCGAATCTGATCGCTGAAGAAAACCAGGGCCAGGACGGTCAACCCGGTGATCAGGAAGTAGCGCGGAAAGGTCAGCACGACGTTCACCCAACTGCTCATCATGCATGCTTCGCGGGGATTCTTCGACGAGAGGACCCGTTGCATGTCGTAGTTCGGGGCCGGGCCAGCCATGCTGATCAGCACTCCCTTGAACAACAACATCATGACGAAAAACCCGAAGATTCCGTAGCCGTCTTCCGCAATCTTCGAGTTCGCCGAGGCGATGAGCGCGGACCAATCGAGGTTCAGCTTCCAGCCGAAGAAGATCTGGTCCCAGCCGGCGGGGACAAAATGCTGAAGCGTGCCGGGTGCAACTTTCGCCATGGCAATGATGCCGACGGCAAACGAGGCAATCGACAGAATGCAGAACTGGATGACCTCCGTGATCACAACGCTGAACATACCGCCCTTGATCACGTAGATGGCGGTGATCGCGATCAAAATGGTAGCGTATTGATTGGGAGAAAGGTGCCAAGGCAGGAACGTGGCCGCAAACTTCCCGATCCCTTTGAACCCGTAACTGAAGAAGCCAATGATGCTGACGAAGGCGTAAACCACCACGATCAGGTGAGCGAGCTGGGCGCCACGGCCCGTACCGAACCGCGTCTTGATCCACTCCGCGCCGGTCATCACATTGGAACGACGCAACCACGCGGAGAGATAGACCATCAGGAAAACCTGGTTGAAGGTCGGCCAGAGCCACGGGACCCAGACGCTCTTCAGGCCGTAGATGAACATCCAGTAGACCAGCAGCATGGTGCCGCTGATGTCGAACATGCCCGAGGCGTTTGAAATGCCCAGCACGTACCAGGGCATCACGTTGCCACCGAGAAAGTAAGCCTTGATGTCCCGGGAAGCCCGGTGGGAGACCCAGTAGCCTACCAACACCGACGTGACCAGATAAGCCACGATGATAGCGATATCAATAAAATGAAGATGCATTCGTCACCTCAAGTCCCGCAGGCCGCCAGGCGCGGCGTTGTCTCGAGCCGCTCGCGCCGGGGGTCACACAGTCTCGCTCCGTTTCCATCCGGCCGGAACCGCCGCTGCGCAGTTCACGGCAGCACTCCGGCGAGAAGGAAGACCAGCATCGCCTGCCAGTTGATACAAATCTCATTGCTTGCGTAGGAGCCTTGATCGTCACTGTAGACCTTAGCGGGCGGCAAATTGGGAGGCAGGGCTTGGAGGACAGCGTCCTGCCTGGCGGCGGTGGGACCGCCGGAGAGCAGCCCCGGCCAAGGTTCAGGATTCTTGTCGGCGCCACTCGGCCGATGATGCGGATGACGGTACGGGTTGGCGCCCACCTGCGTCACCCAGGAGAGTGAGAAGGTATTGCGCCCAAGAAGGTAATGGAGATTCTCCAGGGCGGTCTCCACAAAGGCCGGGTTCGGCGAAAGAACATTCGTGACCAGCAACTGCACACCGTAGTTGCCGGCCTGGCCGTTCGATCCCCACACGTAGTCTTTTGCGACCAGGCTGATCCGGTACGGGTTGCCGCGCGTGCGGTTCACAATCTCGCGGGCCGCGGCGAGCGCCCCCTGACGAATGTCGGCAACCACACGCGCGTCCGCTCCTTTGCGAGTGGCCAGCGCATAGGCCCACAAACCCATGGGCGCCACGACCCGCCAGGACTCAGGCTCGGGAGCACGAAGGTCCGGCAGGTACTTCGCATAGTTGTCCAGGAAATATCGGTTATAGAGTGGCTCACCCGAAGTTCGCCACAGCTCGGCCGCGGCCCACAACCGCTCATCTCCGCAATTCGCGTCGCCGTACTCCCCGGTGGAGATTCCCGGCGGATTCCTGAACGTGACGTTCGGATAACGCTCGGTCCAGGTCCAGGCTTGCCGGGCCGCTCGCAGGTTTTTCGCGGCAAAGTTCTTGTCATACGGTTCATAGACGCGGGCAGCGATCGCTGCGACTGCAGCCAGATCAGCGGTTGCGCACGTACTCTTGTAAGGCGCAATGCCTGTGCCGATCACCAGGCTCACAAGCCGATCTTCTTCGGGCATCACGAAGCCGGGAAAGTGCTCGCTCGTTTGTTTGTGCCAGACACCGCCATCGTCATCCTGCATCTTGAGCATCCACTCAAGATTCCAGCGGACCTCATTCAGGAGATCCGGCGTACCGTTTCCGGTCTCGGGGATGTTCAGCTTGATGCTGGCAAGCTTCCGCCCAAAGATCTCCCAGGCCCAGAGCAGCGTTCCCGTCGAAATTCCGGAGTTTACTATGTAGCGGCCGTAGTCTCCGGCATCATGCCAGCCGCCGACGTTGTCACGCGGGCCCTCTTTGCCTGAAGACGTATGGAAACTTCCCTGGAGGTGGCACGCGGCATGGGTGTATCCCGGAAACTCGGGGCCAAGGTCCACGGCAGTCCCGCAGCGCTGTCCGTAAAACGCTCGCGTCGCGAGATAAAAGGTACGGGAAAATACATTCGGCCCAATGGAGAACGTCCAACTGCGGCCCACGCCGGGGACTTCGAGATAATACGTGCCGGGTTGCTGAAGGCTGGAAAAGTCCGCAGCCTCGACAGTGTCGCCGGAGTTGGCGTCCGGGGCGCTGGCGCTCAATTTCCCCTGAAAAACCGTGGCGTTATCGCTGGCGCGCTTTACCACGAACGTCTGCGCTGGAGCGCTGACTACAGCAATCTTCCGAGCGCCAATTGGATAGCCCACCTGGTCCACTTTGATGTTCAGGCTGGGCGTCTCGCCGCCGATTGCAAGCGCAACTGAGAGGAAAATGAGATGGAAGAAGAAAACCGGTTTCAGTAGGGTCTCACGGCAGGGCGCCTGAACCATCGAACCACTAAAGGAACGCAGCATGACAGTGATCTCGCTTCGTCGTGATTTGGAAAGCTCAGGCGGATGAGTGTCGCGCTTTCTTGAGGGATTTGCAATGGGTATCGTTGCTCTGCGTGGGTGGAGACAAACTTACCGATATCGCGGGGAACGCAAATGCTCCTGTTTTCACACCGCATTCGGGTATAATCACGCGGTCATGCGTCAAAGGGTCTGCGCTGTTCGCGAGGCCAACCGGCAAGGACCTGCCGCAGATGCCTTCGTGCCCGCACACATTCCATCTCCAGGAGCAATCATATGACGTTCGGCTATTTCGATGACGAGAATAAAGAATACGTAATTACGCGGCCTGATACGCCCTTGCCGTGGATCAATTACCTCGGATGCCAGGCTTATTTCGGGATTATTTCGAACACGGCCGGTGGTTACTCGTTCTACCGCGATGCGCGGCTGCGGCGCATCACGCGCTACCGCTACAACAATGTCCCGCACGATTTCGGCGGGCGCTATATCTATCTGCGGGACGACGAATCAGGCGAATTCTGGTCGCCTTCCTGGCAGCCGACGCGGCACGATCTGGAAGATTACACCTGCCGTCACGGCATGGGGTACACCCTCATTGGCTCGCGCTACAGTAGCATTGCGGCCCACACCAACTACTTCGTGCCGTTGGACGAGAATCTCGAGATCTGGCAGCTCACCGTCACCAATCACCGTTCCAAGCGCGCTTCGCTCTCAGTCTTCTCCAGCGTCGAGTTCTGCTTGTGGGATGCGCAGGATGATGCAACGAACTTCCAGCGCAACTTCAGCATCGGCCAGGTGGAAGTCGAGGACGGAGTCATCTACCACAAGACGGAATATCGTGAGCGCCGCGACCACTTCGCGTATTTCGCCTGCTCGGGCAAAGTTGAGGCCTATGACACGCAGCGCGATGCCTTTGTGGGACCGTACCGGAGCTGGGACAAGCCGGTGGCCCTGGAGCGCGGACAGCTGACCAACTCGGTCGCTCACGGCTGGGCTCCCCTCGGCGCCCATCAGGTAAAAGCCGAACTCGCGCCCGGCGAAACCCGGCAGATCATTTTCGTGCTGGGTTACCACGAGAACCCACGGGACCAGAAGTTCGAGCCGCCCGATTCGCAGATCCTCAACAAGAGAACGGTGAAGCCGGTCATCGCCAAGTACCTGGATTCTGCCCACGTTGATGCCGCGTTCCAGAACTTGTGCCGGTACTGGAATGGTTTGCTCGGCATTCTGCAGGTGGACACACCGGATGTGCACACCAACCGCATGGCCAACATCTGGAACGCGTACCAGTGCATGGCAACCTTCAACATGTCGCGCTCCGCCTCGTTTTATGAGTCCGGCATCGGACGCGGCCTGGGCTTCCGCGATTCCAACCAGGACTTGCTGGGCTTCGTGCACATGGTTCCATCGCGCGCCCGCGAACGTATCCTGGATCTCGCCGCTACGCAGTTGCCCACAGGTGGTGCGTATCACCAGTATCAGCCGCTCACCAAGCGCGGCAACAACGATGTCGGCGGGAACTTCAACGACGACCCGCACTGGCTTATCCTGGGCGTGGCGGCTTATTTGAAAGAGACGGGTGACTGGAGCATTTTGGACGAACCCGTCCCTTACGATAACAATCCAGGTTCAGAGCAACCACTGTATGAGCACCTGCAGCGCAGCTTCAAGTACACCCTGGACCGGCTCGGGCCGCATGGACTGCCGTTGATTGGCCGTGCCGACTGGAATGATTGCCTGAATCTGAATTGCTTTTCCGACACGCCTGGCCAGTCGTTCCAGACAACCACCAACAAGGACGGCAAGGTGGCCGAGTCGGTTTTTATCGCGGGGCTCTTCGTGCTCGCGGGCCGAGAACTCGCGGACCTTGCGCAACGTCGTGGCCTGGCTGACGAAGCGAACGATTATCTCGCCCAGGTGGCGACGATGGAAGACACCATCCGCCAACACGGTTGGGACGGCGAGTGGTTCCTGCGCGCCTATGACGACTTCGGCCGAAAGATTGGTTCAAAGGAATGCCTGGAGGGAAAGATCTTCATCGAAACCCAGGGCTTCTGCGTATTGGCGGGCATCGGATTGGACGATGGCATGGCTGTCAAGTCCATGGAATCGGTCACCAAATACCTGGCCACCGAACATGGCATCATTCTGCAGCAGCCCGCGTATTCGAAATACTATCTCGAACTGGGTGAGATTTCGTCTTATCCGCCTGGGTATAAGGAAAACGCCGGCATCTTTTGCCACAACAATCCCTGGGTGATGATTGCCGAGACGCGAGTCGGAAACGGCGATCGCGCGCACGACTATTATTCGCGCATCAATCCCTCGGCGCGAGAGCCGATCAGTGATTTGCACCGATGCGAGCCGTACGTCTACGCCCAGATGATCGCCGGACGAGATTCTCCCACGTACGGTGAGGCGAAGAACTCCTGGCTGACCGGGACTGCGGCCTGGAACTACTACGCCATTACGCAATGGATTCTGGGCATTCGCACCTCTTATGACGGACTCCAGATTTCACCCGTCATCCCGAAGAGCTGGCGCGGATTTAAAGCCACTCGCATCTTCCGCGGCGTGACTTACCACATCACTATCGAGCGTGCGGGCGAGGGCAACCACGTAGCTCTGAAAGTTGATGGCGTGCCCATCAAGGGCGACACTGTGCCTCCCCCGGCCGACGGCCGGAAGGAAGTCTCCGTGAAGGGAACGCTGACCTAAGTCAGGATTCAGTAGTCAGAATACTCATTCCAGCACGTGCTAGAGCGAAAAGCTGCCCACAAAGGAGCTACGTTTACCCCTGTGGTTCCAAACCACGTCCAAACCCTTGCCTCGGAATGAGTCCTCAAGGGTGAACGCAGGCATGGCGTGAGCCAGTTGAACGAGCGGCGGATAGTATACGAACTCGTTCCCGCAGATGTCGTCGCCATGGCACAAGCTGCGCGTTTCAATGCGCGCCAAGTTCCCGGCCACAAGGCGGGCAGTGCCGTGGTCTTCTCCCTGAGCGAAGGCCAAATGAATAGGGGCTGTTTCAACGCGAACCACGTGGCTCAGGAGTTTCCCGGCCATGGCAGCAGCGAAAGCCTGCAGGGCCAAGCGTTGCCGGGGGGTGGCCCGTTGGTCGACAATCAGTACGGACTCGGCTGGATAAGCACTATGGTAGGGATCACCTAATGTGGCATGGGCCTTCACCACCGCCACAACGCCCAGGCCGTTCAAACTGGTTCCCCTCCAGTCGCCTTCATTGATTCTCCATGCCAGGATCGCCTCGTTTCCAACCAGGCCAACTTCGCCGTTGGCGAAGCATGGGCCAGTGTAAACATCTGCGCTTCGAGCTTCGATATAGTCTCCCTTGATCGCCGCGCTGCCTGGGACAGCCGACACCGCCATCAGAGCGATTCCCACAACCGCGAGAACATGAAGCTTCCTCATGATGTACCCTCCTTCGAGCAAATTATCCACATAGCCCCACACTAATTCGATGTCTGAGGAAGCTGAAAGTTACTCTGCCGCCACGAGTGGTGTCATTTGGGACTGGAGCCCTTCCCGAGCACAAGTCATTCCCGCGAAAGCGGGAATCCAGTGTGCAGATTGCGAATTTCAGAAGGTTTGCGGAGTGGATTCGCTTTCGCGGGAATGACTGCGGCCTGCAATGCCCGTGTCTCACAAATGACACCAGTACCCGTCGGCGCGTCTCGGCGAGTTCATCCCGCCACTGCCGTCCGGTTCCGAAAGCTCGCTTGCCTACGGCTGAATCGGAAGGGCGGGGTTTTAACCTGCATCAAAGTTGGAGTGGGCTCTGTGCGCGTCTTGTAGGGGCACGGTCCCGCGCTGCGAGGCCAGATGAGGGGCCCGAAACGGGAATAGGAGTCCCGTGACTGAGGTGGCAATCTTGCGGCTAACAGCGGGGTCGCATATTCCGCCCCGGGTTCCTTCAGGATGTGGATGTCCGGGTCGCGCTCACGCAGATCACATCCTTGGCTTCACAAGTGCTTGATAGACCACGGGTTGGCTCAACGCCTGCACATTGGGCTCCCCAGGGCCGATCCTGCGCTGGGTCATGCCTACAAAAATCAGATCGTTGGTGGGATCGACCCAGAACCAGGTGTCCGCTGCTCCCAACCAGAAGAAAGTGCCTTTGCCCACCACTTCGTCGGCCTCGAGGGGGTCCGTGTAGACCGCGCAATCGTAGCCCCACCCCATTCCGGCCCGGATGATCGCTGGACCAATTGAGAACTCGCCCGTCATAAGGCTGGGGGCCAGATGGTTTGTGGTCATGAGCCGTACCGTGGCCGGCGCCAGGATGCGCACGCCGTCCAGTTCGCCGCCATTCAGGAGCATCTGAGCGAAGCGCAGATAGTCCTCGGCGGTCGAGACCATACCGCCGCCGCCCGAGGGCATCGATGGCTGCGTGGCATAATCATTCGGTGTTGCGCCGGGCGCCTGGTTCAAGACCAGTTCGCCGTTCTGGCCCGATGCATAAAGCGTGGCAAACCGGTTCCGCTTTTCAGGGGGAACGAAGAAGCCAGTGTCGTTCATGCCGAGGGGCCCGAAAATGTGCTGCTGCATGAAATCGGGCAGGGACTGGCCCGACAATTTTTCAACGATATAGCCCTGGATATCCATCGACGCGCCGTAGACCCAGCGAGTTCCCGGCTGGTAGAGCAACGGGATCTTCGCAAGCTTGTCGATCATTTCTTGCAGGGATCGGGATTGCCACACCTGCTGGTCCAGGTACATCTTATCGACCAATGTATTGCCGAAGAACCCGTACGTGAAGCCCGCGGTGTGGGTCATCAGCTCGCGCATGGTCGGGGGATGGACGGGGTCTTCCACGATCATGTTGCCGCTTTGATCCGCGCCCTTGAAAACTTTCAGATGGGCGAACTCGGGGATGTACTTCGAGACCGGATCCAAAGGATCCCATTTGCCCTCTTCGTAAAGGATCATCATGGCAACGCCGGTGACCGGCTTGGTCATGGAGAAGATGCGGAAGATCGTGTCCTTCGTCATCGGAGCGCCGCTCGCGATGTCCTTCTTGCCGTAGGTCCTCTCCTCGACCACTTTGCCGTGGCGCGCCAGAATTGTTACGACGCCGGCAAGCTGCTTCTGGTCCACTTCCCGCTGCATCGCCGCATGGAGCCGCTCGAGTCGCTCGGACGAGAAGCCGAGCGCCTCCGGCTTATTCTCGGCAAAATCGGGGGCCTTCTTGTTCGCTTGCTGAGCCTGGGTCTGAGGCGCGCCAGCGACAAAGAGCAGTCCGGCGAGGAGCGATAGGGCGAAACGCGAGAGTCGTGTATTTTTCATTTGCCTTAGTCCTGTTTGATTTGCGGAGCTGCTGCGGATGGTCGGACAACGTATTCTCGCCTGAACCTAACAGAGCAATGCTGGCAGGGGCTTCTAAGCACCTTGGGCGAGTCTTCACACGCCACCATGCCCACACACAATTAGAGGGATTCGTAGCAAGCACGGCCCGGTTTGCAGTTCTCCATACTGGCTATCTCGCCATCCGGCCCAAGGCAATTCTGGGTGTGGACGCACCAACAGATGTCGCTGTCGGAGCGGGGGACCGCCGGGTCAGGTTCAGCTTCGATAAACATCCACTTGGAGCGCAACAACCGGCAACGCTCCTGGGAAATGCCAGGCTGAGGAGTGGGTTCAGGCATAATCACACTTCTCCTTTCACAGCGCGCAACAGTGCGCGCTTGACCGCCACTCGGGCCAGTTGGACCTTGTAGGCATTCTTTGACAGCGGGGTGGCTTTGCTAAGGGCGGCTTTTCCGGCTTCGTCCGCCAGTTCGTCAATAAAGGTCTTTCCCACCAGGGCTTGTTCCGCCTCCGGTGAGGGCCAAGGCACGGGCGCCACGTGACCGAGCACGACGCGCGCCCTTCTGACCGCATCACCGTCGAGGCTGAGCGCAACAGCGGCGGCAGCCAAGGGCCAGTCCAGCGCCTCTTTTTGCCGAACTTCGTACACTGCCATCTTGATTCCGTCGGCAGCGGGCACAACGATCTCAGTGAGGATTTCGTGCGCTTTGAGCGCGTGCTCGCTTTCACTTTCGCTTGCCGGCGTAACGAAGAACTTCTCGACCTCAAGCTCCCGCGCTCCCTCTGGACCCTGCAGCCGAACCCTCGCTCCCAGGGTGAGCAGGGCAGGCCCCAAACTTGACGGACTCACGAAATAAGCCGGACCGGAATTGCCCAAGATAGCGTGGTAGCGGTTGTCGCCGTCCGGCACCAAGGGTTTCCCCTTATAAGTCGCCAGCAGGCCATATCCCGCGCGGTAGTACCAGCAGCGCGGCCGCTGGCAAAGGTCGCCACCCACAGTTCCTACACTGCGAATCTGTGGGCTGGAGACGCCTCGGGCAGCCTGGACCAAGGCCGGATAATGCTGTCGCACATCCGCATTCTCGATCAACTCGTCCAAGGTGACCAAGGCACCCAGGCGCAAGCCGGACCCCGATTGGAATTCGATTCGCCTCAGTTCCCGGAGTTTCTGCAGATCGACGACACGCCCTAGACTGACGATCCGGTCTTTCATCAGGCTCAGCAGGTCAGTTCCCCCTGCCAGCACCGCAGCTTCGCCCTTCGCTTCGGCCAACAATTGGACGGCTGCCTGTAGGGTTGTGGGGCTTACATATTCAAAGGCTTGCATCAGGCTCCCCCTCCTTTCTCGAGTGCGGCTAGAACCTTTTCCGGAGTGATAGGTAAGGTGGGCACGCGCACACCAAGGGCGTTGGCCACGGCGTTTGAGATGGCGGCCCCGGGCGAAATCACAGGAGGCTCACCCAGGCCAATCGTGCCGCGTTCGTCAAACCCCGGTCCAGTCATCATGTGGACCACCAATTCGCCGATGTCCCCAATGCCCGCCAGCTTGTAAAACTCCATGTTGGGATTCAGCATACGGCCCGTGGCATCGTCCATGATCTTTTGCTCGAACAGTGCGTAAGAGATGCCCATGGTCAGCGCGCCATAGCACTGGCTCTCCGCAGTTTTGATGTCGATGATGAGCCCGCAGTCCTGCGCACACACCATCTTGTTGATCTTCACGATTCCTGTCTCGGTGTCCACAGAGACATCCGCCATTTCCACTCCGCCCACACCACTGGAGCCCAGCGAGCAGG
>JBEKUR010000005.1:0-75600 GCA_049514855.1 Terriglobia bacterium | reverse complement strand
GGGGCAAAGTGGAAGCCGTGCTGCGCAAGCATGCAAGCGAAGCGAAGGCGCATGTTGGGGGTCTCGGCAATCTGCTGGTCGGCGTATGTCTTGGTTTCAGCGTTCATATTAGCTCACCCCTTCCTTCCCGGTCTCGGGGTGCTCTGAGCACAGGCGGATTCCGGGGTGCCCGCCCAATCGCCGTATTCCCTGCTTTTGGGCAATTGCCTGCACCTTCCATTCGGGGATTCCCACGGCCAAGCCGATTTCCCGGTAGCTCTCAAGCGGGTGTGTCTTGATATAGCTGCCGACGTATGCATCGAACTTCTCTTTCGTCTTTCTTATCTCTTCGTAATTCACGGTCTGCCTTCTTTCTGCGGTCAAGGAACCTGCAAAGGGAGCTTGAAATTATCTGGCTCCCTGTTAAATACCTTCCGTAGTCGGTATTTTCAGCCCGCTGGCAAAGCCGCTCGGAAGGTTCCGGGGGAAATTCAGGGCAGGGGGGTTTCGAGAGAAGAAAAGTTTGGAATACGGGTATCTATAGTAGGCACTCTGGTCGGTGCCATCTTGATTTCAGCAGTCCATAGGCCCGCTCCCACCGCAACGGGGGGCGGGCCTATTTTTTTTGCCCAAGCGCCAGGCTGTTGCTTAGATTGCCCCAAAAATCGCGCCAGGATTGGCCCCGATGTGCTCCGAAAGAAGTGGCGGGAGATTGTATTGGGGGTGATGCAGAACCTTGGGGCAGAGGAGGACCTGATGGGCCTCCCGCCCCAATAACCGCAGGCAGAATTTTGTCGGGAGACATTCACTTTCCCAGCTTCAATTTTTTCCCGAAAAACCGCTCGACCCGATGTATATCATAAATGTGAAACCACTCTCCGACATCAAGCCTCGCATGTTTGCGGTCGATTTCAAGAACCACCCAGGCGATTTGGGCAACACCGCCATCGTTCTTGCGGACGCCCCTGAGGCCGCCCTGGAAAAAGCCTTCGACATGTTCCCGGAATGCCGGCGAGCGAGCCGCCCAGGGGACGCCTTTGAAATCGAGTACGCAGAAATCGATTGGGACACGAGCCGGAACTTCGTGATTCAGGTGAAGAAACGGCCTCCCAACCTGCTGCTTTACAAGCACGCCGCCCGCCTGGGGCCAAGGGCGGGGACCTGGAGGGAGGGCAGCCTGGATGATCGTCACGCAAGTTTGGCAGAGGCTTTTCGTTGGAGGGATTGGCGACGCCGAGTCCAATCCCATCGAGATTACCACAGTGGTCACCCTCTGCCGGAAGAGACTGAAGAAGGGAGCGCCCCGTGTCAACTACTTCTATTTTCCGCTGCGGAATACCCTGCCCATCCCGGTCAGGCGTTTTGATGCCATTGTGAACGCCCTGTGGGAGGCCATTCGCTGGGAGAATGTGCTTGTTCACAGCCTCGCTGGGGCGAGCCGCTCGCCCATCATAGCCGCTGCATGGATGCATGCCGTTGGCTATAAGAAAATCGACGCGGCGCTGGCGGAAATCGGAAAAATGCGCAGGATTGAACCCAAACCCGTCCTGCTGAGAAGCGTGAAGGAGGAGCTGTGGTGAAGAAGGCCGCAATCTATGCGAGGGTCAGCACCCCCGACCAGCACATTGAGACCCAGCTTTACCAGTTGCGCGAGCTGGCCGCCCGTCGCGGCTTCGAGGTTGTCCACGAATATACGGATATCGGCGTCTCCGGCTCCAAAGCCAGGCGTAAAGGTTTGGATGAGCTGATGGCGGACGCCCACCGCCGCAAGTTCTCGATTGTCTTGGTCGCGGCGTTCGACCGCGTTGCCCGCTCCGTCAAGCATTTCCTGACGGTGGTGGACGAGCTGAACGACCTCGGGGTCGAGTTCGTCTCCGCCCGCGAGAGCATCGACACATCGGGCGCCATGGGGCGCATGTTCGTCACCATCATCGGCTGCATCGCCGAGCTGGAGCGGTCCCTGATCGTGGAGAGGATCAAGGCCGGGATGCGTCGGCGTCGGCTGGAAGGATTGCCTATGGGCCGTGCCCCTCTCGCCATTGACCGTCAATCCCTCGTTCGTGACCGCCTGTCAGGAATGTCGCTGACCCAGGTCTCCAAAAAATACGCTGTTTCACGAGCAAGTGTGGTGCGCTTCACCCGAACGGCAATGAAGGGCGAATCCGCACAAGTCAGCGAGTTCCGGCCAGCGACGGTCCTAGCGCCAGCCGAGTGCTTGGCTTAAACGGTTTCTCGTACCAGAGAGGCGAACGAGATGCTGAGCAGGGTCATCATGGCAATCGGGGCAACTTGCAGCGCCGCCGGGCTTGGCTGCGCATCATTCAACATCGGCTATGGCATTGCGAGTTCCGGGAATTTCGCTGACTCGAAGAATGTCGAGACTGGCCTTTTGCTCTCCATAGCCGTTGCCGCATGGGGCATTTTCGCCCTTCAACTTTGGCGGAAGTCGGGGAAGGAATAGCTGCCCCGGTGGCATGCAGTGGTCCTAACGAACACCCCTTTTGTCGGAGGCGAACGCTTATGACTGATTCCACCGCCGTCCTGCCCGAGGCCATTGAATGCCCGCTCTGCCTTGGCAAGGGCGAACTCAGCCGGACGGAAGTGCTTGAGCGGCTGGGCATGAAAGACTTCGCCCGAATTGCCCAGCTCAGCGCAGAAGAGGCCATTCGCCTCATCCTGAAGAAGGAGAAGGATGCCGAGCAGGCCCGCTGGGCAAAATTCGAGGTCGAACTCACGAAACGCCTGGCCGCCGCAAGCGACAAGCACAATGCCGAGTTCCAGAGGCTCCAGGCCGAGAAGAGCGAGCTTGCCGCCCGCCTGAAGGGACTCGAAAAGAATGCCTCCACCACATTGGACAATGCCAGGCAGGAGGAGCGGCTGGCTGCCGAGAAAGAGTTGCAGAAGCAGCTTGCCGCACTGACAAAGCAGATTGCCGAGCTTGAGGCCGCCCGGAGGCTGGCGGAAGAGCAGAAGAAGGCCGAGGTCGCCAGGGCGAGAGCCGAGCTTGAGGCTGCGCTGAGCGGCGAGAAGGCAAGGGCGAACGACCTCAGCCGCCAGGGGAAAGACTACCTCCAGGAGATAGCCAGCCTCCGCGAGCGGAACCACGAGCTTGAGGCCGAGATGAAGAAGGTGGCCCGTGTCGGGAAAAGGGAGGAACTGGACTTCGCCGAGGAGGCGCGGTCGTGGCCGGGCATCTGGGTTGGGGAGAAGCTTCCACGCAACGGCGATTACCTGATGGCGTTCAGCGATGCGGCCGGGAAAGCCCTTGAGCCAACCATGGTCGTGGACATCAAGGACAAGGCCACCGTCGCCGAATCAGACATCAGGAAGCTGGTGCGGGACGCCAGGGAGCGCAAGCTTCCGGTCGCCGTGCTCGTGACTAGGGAGGAATCGCAGTTAAGGCATGTTGACCGGCAGTGCCGATGGGCGCTGGAGGACGGGATTTGGCTGCTGCGTTCCACCCGAGCATGGCTCCCCCGTGACCTCGAAGTGCTGCGCCCGGTGTTCGAGCAGATGAGGGCCGAAGGGCCGGACTTCCTGCAAAGGAACGCAGCCCTGGCCAACGAGGTCCAGCGGACGTTCGTGGACATTGATGAAATTGAGGGGCAACTCAACAAGGCCGGAACGGCCATCGAGAAGGCGCAGGCGCTTACGACGAAATACCGGACGAGGCTGGCGGGGCTGTGCGACGGCGCTGCGGCTGGCGAGAAGATGCCGGGCAAGGCGGAGCGGAAGAACGGAAGGGCGAGCGCCGGGAACGGCAACGGGACTCTGGAGCACCAACAAATCAATCAACAGGAGGAGTTCGCATGAAGCTCGAACACAGCACCGTAGTCACGTCTGACGGCAAGAAAATCGTCACCAGCACCTGGCACACCGACAGCGGCAAGACGACCTCCCAGAACATCACGTCCACGGACCTGAAGAGCGGCAAGGTGACGGTGACCAACGTGAGCGGCGGCAAGCTGCTGCCGTAGGCGTCAAGCTCACAAATCGGGTCACACTCATGGCAACAGGACACCTCCGGGAAGGCGCTTGGATTAACGCAAGCACGGGCGAGTGGCGCTTCATCGACGAGCACTCAGACTGGGCGAGACGCCCCGGCAACCTTGCCAGCATCGGCCTGAGCGATGTCGTCCGGGAGCACATTCGGGACATCCCTAACGATTATAGCGGCGAGAACCGAAGGAGGATTCTGCTGACCGTGATGGCCGATGGCGGCATCCGGCTGCGGGGCCATGGTGACTGGGTGGCAATCGAGTTCACAATCGACACCGCCTCTGCCCTCTTGGCATGTCGTGATGTGCTGCGAAATATCGCCGGAGAGTTCACCCTGTGCCGGTTCAGCAATTTGGGCACATCCGAGTCGCTGGAACTGTTCTACCGGGACTACGAGCAGCATATCGAGCGGGACATCGAGTGGATTCTGCGGCTGGCCGCCCCGTTCCGGCGGAACCTGGCCGGAGCTTGACCATGCTTGACAAAATCTATTCACCGTGCAGGAAGTGCGGCGGGACGGCACGCTGAAGATTGACGCAACCAAGGAGGAGCCGAGATGAGTCATCGTCACTTCTGCGATGTCACCGGCCACTGGTGGGAGTGCAACGGAACGGCCCTGCGCCGTGGCGACACGGAGCCGTCCCTCTGCCTGTGCCGTGGATGCCGCCTCCCGCTGGAGGGTGGCGACCATTCCCGCTGCAAGAACCGGGTCGAGCCTGTCGCCTGCCCCGAGCACCAAGACGAAGAGCGCCGCAGGATGGAAGAAGCCAGGAAGGAATACGAGCGGCGTGCCGCCGAGTTCGGCTTTGACGGAAAGTGGGCGAGGATGAAGGCGCTGCCGGACGGGCCGGAGAAGCATGCGCTTGCCGGGGAAATCGTGGAGTGGCTGTTCCGATGAACAGCAGCCTGATGGGAGCAGACGATGGAAGCCGGGAACCCGAGCGACGAGGAACTGTGGGAGGCGTGCAGGAAGCTGCCGTCCGATTGGGAGCCGCACGGCGAGCGCAAATGGTTGGGCCGCCGGGAAGACCGCCCCGACTGCACAACCTGCTGCTGGTTCACGGAGCTATTCCGCACGTGGCAGGACTGGGGGGCCTGCGCCAACCCGGAGTCCGCACGTGCCGGACTGCTCACCTTCCGGGAGCAGGGGTGCTGGCAGCATGAGGCGGAGAAGGAACGCCGTTACCAGGCGACCCGCCCCGCCCGCTGCGACTTCATGAGAGGGTTCGAGAAGTTCCTGCGTGAACGGGCAGCCGATTTCATCCGGGAAGAAGTTCGGAAGACAAATGACCCGTTTCCTGACGGGGAGCCTTCTGCCCGCACGCCGGAACACATTCGCCGGGCTCCTTTTTGCGTCGTGGTTCGTCGCCTGCTCAGGCACGCTGATGAGGACTTTCGCCGCCAGGCTATCGGCGAGATGGCGGCAAGGGCAAGGTGGGACAGCAGCCGGTATTGGGAAGTCGCACGGCGCTTCTGGGCGAGGAGCGTGGGAGAGGACACATCGAAAATCCGCCTGCCCGAGAACGTGTGGGAACTGGAAGAAGAGTTCTGGGGGCGGGTTGATGCCGCCATCCACGAGGCCCTAGAAGGGCGAGGGGCCGAGACCGATAGAGAAGAAGCATAAGAGGGCTGGCTAGCCAGAAAGGACCCCAACCATGCGCATCGTCCTAATCAGCGACACTCACGGACTGCACCGCCAACTGGAAGTGCCCAATGGGGACCTGCTCATACATGCGGGAGATTTCACGCTCAATTCCAAGCCGCCCTCCATCGTCTCCGACTTCAATAGCTGGCTCGGGTCGCTGCCGCACCGCTACAAGATAATCATCCCCGGCAACCACGAGTTCATCCTGGAGGAGCAGCGAAACCGGGGCGCAATCACCAACGCAATCTTGCTCGTGGACTCGGGCGTGGAAATCGAGGGCCTGAAGATTTGGGGGTCGCCAACCACGGCGTTATACGGAGGCGCTTTCGGCAAGTCGAGACCGGAAGACCGCAAGAGGCTTTGGGCGCAGATTCCAGATGGTTTGGACATCCTGATTACACACACCCCGCCGTTCGCAATTCTCGACCACGGCGGCAGTGCCGAGCGCCGGGAAGGCTGCCCCCAACTTCTGGAGGCGGTCTTCCGAGCATTTCCACGGCTCCACGTTTTCGGGCACATCCATGCGGGAGCCGGGACGCTGCGGACGACCGACACGCTGTTTGTGAACGCTTCCCTCATGGGCGAGGATGGCAGCCTGAGGAGAAAGCCGCTCGTGGTTGACTTCCAAGCCCGCTAGACATTGCCGTCTCTTTCCCCGCCTGCATGGAATCCCTGCGAGAGGATTCCGCCGCTGACCTGCCTCCAGCGCATGAAAGGACGCTGCTGATGACCAAGGATGAACTCATCGAGAGGGCCTTGAGGGAGGCGGGCGTCTTTCCGCCTTCTGTGCTGGACGGCAATTACGGCGACAGGCAGGAATTGACCAGGGCGGAACTCATCGTGAGGAGTCTCGAAGAAATGGGCATGCTTCCGCTGTCGGAGCACGACCCCCGTTTTGCCGAGAAGATTGGGTTCATCCCTATCGTCATCGCCGAGCTTCAGCGCAGGCTACCTGACGGCGAAATCACAACATGCGGGGCCTTCAGGGACCTTGGCGTAGGCTGCTGCGACATATGCCACACCGACCCGGTGGGCGGGATGAAGCTTCTTGACCTCCCCGATGGCAGCATGGCTTGGGTATTCTGTGCGGTGGAGGCGGCAAGCTCTCCCGTGCGGGCAGGACGAATCTACTTCTTAAATACGAGGACGTCTCCGTCGGGCGTCCCGTACTTCATAATCAGTTCCCACCCTTGACTGCCTTGCTGATTCAGGATGGTCTGCAACTGCGCCTGGGTAGCTGCACCTGTGTGTGTTGGTACTACTGCGTACTGAATTGTGCTGGCTGCATGGGCGGGTTTAAGCAAGAAGATACCTACTGTCAGACCCACAACAAACGCCACGGTAATAACAGTAACTCTAGCTAACGTCATAAAGTTCATAAAGCCTCCTTCGTGTGCGGATTTAAGCTCTATCGTTGCGGCGAGCTAGAGTATACGCCCCTTTGTCTCCCGTGCCGTACCCGGTGTTCCATGAGCGAAGGCGGAACTCTCCCGAAGGGAGGATGCCCACAGGCAAGTATCGCAATGGCGACCGCCGGGAAGACTAGTGGTGCGAAGCAGCCACGATGCGCAGGGAGGGTGAAGAAAGGCTCGCACGGCGCACAGTTCACCCGCCATGGCTAGCGGCAGGAGCAGGAGCAGCAGGGCTGCTGCCAATTCCCAATGCCTCCTCCATGGCCCTCCGCACCCCGCCGCCGTCCAGCGTGCCACGGAGGCTGAGCGCCTTCGCCACGGCCTTGACTTGCAGTTTAAGGGTCGGGTCAAGCATGAAGCGGGACTTCAGCTTCCGGTCCTCCTCCTGCCAGACTTGCATCGCCGCCTTGCGGTCTTCCCATGAGATTGTCCCGCTGCCACGCTTGCTGGCCTCAAGCAGGGCGACAGTGCCAAAGTCTCCCCACGCCCCATTCCCCCTGCGGCCGAGCTGGCAATATTTGCCGACTCCCCATAGGCGCTGCGCCAGGTTTCCCGCCACGAGCGACGACAGGAGGGGTTTGCCGCCCAAGCAGGTAACCCTGCCTCGCTCAAAGACGGAGGGCCAGGTCGCTATCTCGGCCATGGACACGCCATGCCCGTCCCTTGTGTCCATAACGGCGTGCGCCGCCTCGTGGAGGCAGGTGTCCCAATGCCTGCGTGCGACATCCTCCAAGGGGTTGCGCTTTTTGCCTTTGCCTGCGCTTGTGGCGGTCCCTGCTTGCGGCCGGCGGCCGGGAGGGCACGCTGCCTCCGGATCGGTGGCGGCCTCCAGAATCTCGTCGTAGGTCATGCGCCCCCGCACCGCAAGCATCCGCCCGACCCTGACGATGGTGCCCCAGTTCTCCCGGACAAGTCCCTTGGAGCGGAGGTATATTTCCATGGCCTTCTTCCTGCCCGCCCTGTCGCCGCCGGGAGGGGCGAGAAGCATGGACCTGGCCTGCCAGGCTGCCTTGCAGGAGCCGCACCGGAAGGAACGGGCGAGGACGGAGGCGAGGGAGCCCTTCGGGCGGAGGAGGGAATCGAAGGCCGCCCCCGCCAGGGCGCAGGCTACGCCATCCTCGGCCGCCCAGCAGGGCCTGCCGTCCGCCACGGCCCTGCCCCCGCCCAGGCTGGCATCGCCGGGTCCTATCTCGGCGTAGGCGAAGGGAACGCCGAACAGTATGCTGGCGACGGCGTGCGCAGCCTCGTGGCAGGCGGTCGCAAGCACCGGGTCCTGGGTTACCTGCTTGGTTTCCTTCTCCTCCCCGTCAGCCATTCCCTTTCCTCCGGCCAGGACTGTCCAGCCGCACCTGGCCTCTCCTTTGCAATATACCGAGGGCCTTGGAGTTTCCTGCGGGATTCTACAGTCGCCGCAGGAAGCCAGGCGGGAAGCCCCGGCGCAGTTCGGGGTCGTGGCGGTGTCACCCTTGTCCGGCGGCCCACGGAGACGAGGAGGGATTGCAGAGGCTTGCGGCGCAACGAGAAGAGCGGCGAGGGAGAAAGTCACGACATTTGTCGCCAGTCAGGCGCAGGTACGAGACGCTTGGGGTCGAGGGGAGGGCTGCCTGGTCCGGGGAAGGAACGGCTAAAACGGTCGTGAGCAAGTCCTCAGGCGGGTGGTCCATAAGGCTGGAAATCGGGGTGTGGTAAGTGGCTGTCTTCAGGGGGGTTGCAAATCGCATTTTGCCGCTGGTTCGCCGGTCCGTTGACTACAGTCAGTTGACCTGGTTAGCGAAGTTCTTATGCCGAGTTGGAGCGTCTGAGCAGCACCGGCCAAGGTGGTTGGGCCTTCCCCATGCTTGACAACAAAGACCGAAGTTCTCTCTCAACGGCTACCTACTGAAACAAGTTGAAGACAATCGGGACACCCGCAAGGGGCTTTCTGGCTGTGTGAAATACTGGTCCATGTCAGAAGCATCCGGTCTCTTAGCTCCAACTCAAGCCATCCAACAGTGCGTTGCCCGACGTCGCAAGTATCGACAGCCCAAAAGCGGCTGTCGATTTGAACGACATCGCCGATTCTTAGCTAGCCGCTGCCGCTCTCCAGTCTTGCGGCTTTTCCACCGCGCCGTGGTTTTGGCGTAGCGCCCCATGAAAATTCGGATTATCTTGCGAGCCATCGCGCATAAGCGCGGATATCAATCATGGGTACAGTCGCGGTACTCTGGAGTTTCGCAACCAGCTCGAGCAAAAAAGCCGTCGCCGGCTTGCCCTGCGGCGTGATCGTGTGGCAGTCCTTCGCATCGCAGCCGAACATGCCGTGAGCCGCAACACACCCAAGATCGAGGCGCCCATCCGGTTCTCCACCGCGTAGCGCCTCAGTTAATGGCTGACCCAAGGGAGGATTCCAATCGCTCTCGAAGGTCAATAATCCCCCGAGAATATGCGGTAAAGGCTTGAGTGGGAAAGTGCCCCCTGCGTGTGGGATTGGAAGGCTCGTCCGATAAAGGCGGCGAACACTTGCAACCTTTTTCTGCGCGTGCCCGACTTCCCCTGCGTTGATGCTCTGCTTAGCTTCAAACACGGCATAAACGCTCTCTGCCGGGATAACGATCTGGCCTTGATAGTGGAAGATGAAGGGCGAATATTGCTGATCGAACACAACGACATCAATCTGCTCGCTGAAAGAGCCGTTGCTGTCAACCACGTGTGCCTTCTCCGTGTGGTAACGCCGGGGCAGATAAGTCCGAAGCATCTCCAGCCAGACATTTTCGCTAGCGTCCCCTTTCGTGCCAGGATGCCCGAACGTCTTGCGTGCGGTCGCTAAGCGGTTCTCGATGTCGTCATGAAGTCCGGCGAGGAGTTGCGGGAGAGACCACATAATCGTATGCACCTCAGTTATGACAAAGGAAAGTAATCGCCGAGGACTTCGCGCCAGATTTGGAGAGCTTCACCCTGTCGGCCACTCTGTTCGGTGCGAGCTGCCAACGCTGCCTTACGCTGTGCCTCGCGGAGAGCTTTCTTAGCTTCCGCAACATGCTCTGGTGTCATCTGATCAGAGACGGGTGGGCCAAGCCCGGCGGGGTCTGCCCAAACTCGGGTGATGTTGGCTTCCATCGCGCATCGCGTGGCCATTTCCAACAACCGTCTGCTCGGCATCGACAACGGCAAGGTCGCCTTCCGCTGGAAGGATTATCGCCACCATGACCAGCAAAAGACCATGACCCTGGAGGCCGGGGAGCTTATTCGCCGCTTCCTGTTGCATGTCTTGCCCGAGGGTTTCCAGCGCATCCGCTACTACGGTTTCCTCGGCAATCGCCACCGCCAAAGCCGGTTGGAACTGTGCCGTCGCCTGCTCGGCATGCCCGCAGCCCCGACGGAGCCGACGTCCCCCAGCACGGACTATCGTACCCTGTATGAAGAACTCACGGGCCTCTCTTTGCTTCAGTGCCCGGTGTGTCGTCAGGGCCGCATGGTGCGGGTGGAGATTCTCCTCCCCATCGTGCCCATCCAAGATAGCTCATGACTCGACGACGATTCCCTTGTCCACCGGTTCGCACGCTTGGCCCTCGCCAAGTCCGCTCACCCGTGTGCCTGCCACTAACCTCGCGCCGTTTCTCAGCCCACCGGAGCGCCTACGCCGCAACCGTCGTCGCCAGAGGACACACGCTTCCAGTTCCTCGAACCCTTTTCTGCCTCCCTCAGGACACAGGCCGGCCCCTTAGCTTCTTCCTCACCCGCCGCTTTCCCATTCCTGCTCGTGATTCAATGCCCATACACCTGCGCCTCGCTCAGCGGTTTAATGCAATGCCTTTTTAGCCCACCGGTCGCGGACCAACCTCTCTTCCCATTCGTCAAAAGTTGTTCCTGCGACCGCCAGGCTAAAAATGCTCTGCCTTTTGCGTGACTCAGCCCCGCCCGGTCCGCGATGTAATCAGGTTTGGTCAGGCGGGCGAACGGGGAGAGGTGCCGCCGCGACTTCTCCACCCGGATCTGGTAGCGTCGCCAGGGGTTGCTCTTGGGCTTTCCGGTTCCGGCGCGGCCGCGGGCTGTCCGTCAGGGGCGGCGGGAGTCCTCCGTAGGCGGATTCGATAAGTATTTCGAGTTGATCGAGTTGGCCATACGGAACCGAATCACTCAAAATTGGAGGGGGTTTCGGCAATTCTTGATGCATTCCGGTGCCTAATTAGTTGGAAATTGCATTTTTTTGAGCCTAAAGCGGAGTTTATATACGCATATTTTTGAGTCGTCAAGGGGGGGGCCACTTGAAAGGTTGGCCGGGACGGGAGATTTGAACTTCCCAACACCGATCTCACTCCTTCACAAACTTCCACGTTGGATCCGGGTCGTATTCGAACATGGCCGGCAATCACCCACGTCTTAGGACCGAGATCCTTCTGATACACCCGTCCCTGCTGATTGACAATAAACGTCATCACACCTGAATTCGCCCAATCAGCCGGATAGGCGACCACGGCGCAGCCAGCAATCATGTTGCCGTTGATGATCTAACTGTACTTTCCTCCCGGTGCGTGCGGGCCCTGCCGAGTGAGAATCTTGAAATAGTATCCGTGGTAGGGCTGGCGTTGTCGGACGGCATGATCATTTTTGCCAGGGGTCTTGATGGCGTAGCCTTCCGCCCGGGCGGCGGCGACAAGGCTCCCCAAGGAGCTTGGATCATCGCCCGCGGCTGCGTCCCAGTACAATCCATCTCGCTTGCCGGGCGAGCTGATGAACTAACAGTAATTTTGCTGGTCCTAGGAGCCTGTCGGAGATAGATTTTCGCTTCAGAGGGGAGGGGGGCGCAAGTTTTCTTATAAATCACCTTTTGTAGTATTGACAGTTAAGTTCTTCTGTGTAATATCAGGTTATGAGCAAACAGTTTCGGAATTGCGATCTAAATCAGGCTTACCTGTTGCCCCCGTCGTTGCAGGACTGGTTACCGGAAGGGCACTTGGCGCGGTTTGTGGCGGACCTGGTGGAAACGTTAGACCTGTCAGCGATTTACGCCAAGTACGAGGAGGGGGACGGACGGGGGCTGGCGGCGTATGATCCGCGGATGATGGTGCGGCTGCTGATTTATGCATACTGCCGAGGGGTGCCGGGTTCGCGGCGGATCGAGCGGGCGACCTATGAGGACTTGGTGTTCCGGTACTTGGCCGCGGACCAGCATCCAGACCACACCACGATCGCGGATTTCCGGAAGGAACACTTGGCGAACCTCTCGCAACTGTTCGTGCAGGTGTTGAAGCTGTGCCAGCGAGCGGGGCTGGTGAAGCTGGGGCACGTGGCGCTGGATGGGACCAAGGTCAAGGCCAATGCCAGCAAGCACAAGGCGATGAGCTACGAGCGCATGGGGGAGACGGAGAAGAAGTTAGAGGCGGAGGTCCAGGCGTTGCTGGCGGAGGCGGCGCGGATCAATGCCGAGGAAGATGGGAAATATGGGAAGGGGAAACGGGGCGACGAACTGCCGGAGGAATTGGCGCGGCGGGAGAGCCGGTTAGCGAAGATTCGCGAGGCCAAGGCGGCGCTGGAGGAAGAGGCGAGAGAAGCGGCGAAGAAGAAGCAGGCGGAGGTGGAGGCGAGATTAAGGGAGCGGGAGAGGCAGGAGGAAGAGCGGGGGCGGAAGCTGGGCGGGCGGCCGCCGCAAGCTCCGGACCCGGAGCAAGCGAAGCCGGAGCCGAAGGCGCAACGCAACTTCACCGACCCGGATTCGCGGATCATGAAGGACGGAGCGACTAAGGAGTTTGTGCAAGGCTACAACGCGCAGGCGGCAGTGGACAGCCAAGCCCAGGTCATCGTGGCGGCGTCGGTGACGCAGGAAGCCAATGACAAGAAGCAGTTGGTGCCGATGCTGGAGCAGGTGGAAGTGATGACGGGGAGCAAGCCGGAGCAAGCGACGGCGGACGCGGGGTATTTCAGTGAGCAGAGCGTGGGCGACGCGAAGTTAGAGGGGATTGATTTGCTGGTGGCGCCGGACCAGCAGAAGCACGGCGAGGAAGTACCCTGCGCGACCGGGCCTCCGCCGCCCGAGGCGGGGGTGGCGGAGCGGATGCGGGAGAAGCTTCGCACCGTGGAGGGACGGGCCGTTTATAAGATGCGCAAGGCCGTGGTGGAGCCAGTTTTTGGACAGATCAAAGAGGCGCGAGGGTTCCGCAAATTTCTGCTGCGGGGGCTGGAGAAAGTGCAGGCAGAATGGAAGCTCATCTGCGTCACGCACAATCTGTTGAAGCTCTTCCAGTCGGGATGGAGCCCACAAAGGGCATGAACAGGCCTGCCTGACCCACAAAAGTCACACTTCGGGCAGCCTTGAGGGAGTAAAAAGGTCGGAGTGCTACTCTCAGAGAACGGCGCATAACAAAAAAGCGAATTTCAGAAACCGTATCTCTGACAGGCTCCTAGCCCGAATAACCACAATGAGTGTCAGCGCGGACCCGTCGTCGATGTCTCCACCAATATCCGCATGTAGGCGAATCGGAATCTCTAAGGAAAGCTCGACTATCACCAAACCAGCTGCCAGCAAGGTCGCGATAGCAAGGGTAGTTATTCGTTGGTTTCACCACGCCGTCCACCCACCATCGACGGAGAGGGTGTGACAATTAACCATTCTTGCTTCTTTGCTCGCGAGGAAGACTGCAGCCGACGCGACATCGTCCACTTCGGCCAGCCTGCCAGAGGGAATGTGTCCTAGAACAAATCTTCGAAAATCTTCCTGTTGAAGCCTCGTTCGAGTCATGTTGGTTTCCACGAAGGTGGGGGCGATGGAATTGACCGTGATACCGCGTTTTGCCCATTCCAGCCCGAGGGTACGAACTAGCTGTATGACCGCGCCTTTCGTGGAACAATAAACTGGCTGGCCGGGAATTCCAACCAAACCGGATTGACTCGAAATCCATATGATCCTTCCCCAGTTCTTCGCAATCATCATGGGGACCACTTTCTGGGCCAGGAAAAATCCACCCTTGACGTTAGTGTTGAAGTGATCGTCCCAGTTTTCTTCCTCAACCTCTAAACCGGGCAAGGGACGGTTAATTCCAGCATTGTTAACAAGTATATTGATCTGTCTGAACTCCTCCCTGACTGCCTCGACGCCTTGTTCTAACTGGTCTGTTTTCCGAACGTCCATCTCAATGGCCAATACTCGGTGGCCATACGCCTCGGCCTTCCTGGCGGTTTGCTCTAGGATTACCCCGGGTTTGTCCGAAATAGCAATGTCCGCCCCTTGGCGGGCAAATGCGATTGAGATGCCGGCTCCAAGGCCTGTGGCTGCGCCGGTTATGAGCGCTACCTTCCCCTCCAATCGAAACATTGGCTTTTCCACAGTCAGTCTCATCCTTTCAAACTATGCGTTACGGTATCGTTCAACCCGAACCTGGGCGGTGATACGGTGAGCCAGCATGTGTTCGAGCTCACACTGACGTGCGGTGATCTCGCCGATCATGCGGCTGGCCGCCCGCGTGGCTCGCTGGTAGGTGCAAGTCTTCAAGAATTTCCCCACCCAAACGCCGCCGGTGTACCGCCCCGCCCGCCCGGTAGGAAGGATGTGGTTTGTACCAATTGCCTTGTCGCCATACGCCACGGTTGTCTCTTCGCCGATAAACAGAGAACCGTAGTTGGTCAGGCAGTCAAAGAAATAGTCAGTCTGCTTCACGTGGAGTTCGAGGTGCTCGGGGGCGTACTCGTCACTAAGTCTCACGGCCTCTTCCAGATTGTCTGCGACTTGGACGATGCCGTTCGTGCGCCAGCTAATCTCGGCGACTTCGCGCGTGGGAAGAGTCGCCAGTTGCTTCTCCACCTCGGCCATAGCCTCGTGGGCGAAGGCTTCGCTCAAACAGATCAGGCAGATGCCGCTATTGGGATCATGCTCGGCCTGTCCTAACAGGTCGCAGGCCACCAGGGTCGGCTCGGCTTCATCATCAGCAATCACCAGAATTTCCGTTGGGCCTGCCAATAAATCGATGCCACAGCGACCGAAAAGCTGCCGCTTCGCTTCCACTACATATTTATTGCCAGCTCCACACAGCACATCCACCGGGAGGACGCCGCCCAGGCCCAAAGCCATCAGCGCGAGAGCGGGAACTCCGCCGAGGATAAAGATTCTGTCAGCCCCGGCTCTCTTCATCGCATTGATCGTTGCCGGGTAGTAGCCATGTCCCTTCACGGACGGCGTGCAGGCTACGACTTGCTTCACGCCCGCCACCTTAGCCGGAATGATGCTCATCTGGGCTGAGCCGAACATGGGATAACGGCCTCCCGGAATATAGCTGCCTACAGAATTGACCGGAATGTGCTTGTGGCCGAGGATAATGCCAGGCCGGATTTCGGTCTCCAGCGGCAGGAGCGTCTTCATCTGCTCCTGGGCAAAGCGCCGGACGTTCTCCTGGCAGTAATCGGTATCCTTGAGAGCTTGCTCCGGGACCTCTGCAATGGCCTTTTCGATTTCGGTTAGAGTCATTTCAAAGCTCGGAGGGTTCCAATTATCGAATTGCTGGCTGTACCGGCGAACGGCGTCCATGCCGTTTCTTTCCAGATCGCACAACATTTCAGAGACAACGCGGCTTGCCTCTTCGTCCCGTTCGAACAGCCAGTGTCCGCCCGATTTGATTGTCTTCACACCGCACCTCCTCCTAGGGTTGTTCTTAACAGGAATTTCCGATTTGAGCTTTGCCTTCGGCCAAAAAAAAGACAAAGCAGCCGCCCTGTCAAGTCAAAGTCAGAACGTCATGCCCTCTTTGGGGCGGCATCGCGGCTCGTTTCGGCCTTTCTGTTGAGCCTCTTGATCTGTTTCCCGCCTCTGACCAGCCTCTCGGCTGACACGCGTCCCCCCTGGATGGCTTCTGAGTGCTCCATTCACCGTCTCCCTTGGTTCGCTAGCCGTCCGGCAGCGGCAGCGCCGCGATGATTCTTAGCATACTTCCGAAGCGCCTCCGACGCAGGTGCCCTTCGGCCAATAGTAGCCAGTAATACCGCGCGTGCTTCACCAGGCGCCCGGGTTCAAGATATTGGCCGCGAAGAGAATCAGCTCCGCCATAGGCTGGATCATTCTGGTCACAATGTCCCTCGCTCGCGGATATTTGTGCTGCCGAATACGCTTCTGCGGCCGAGGCGGAAGGATGCCGAATCGGCACTCAGCGGCCCGTGGTCAGTACGAAGGCTCCGGGATGACTTCCCCTTCGAGCAGCGTCGTCAGCACGTTTTCGCGTGGATAGGAATGGCCCCGATGCTGCCGGAATCCCTCGGCGTACTGAAGAGAACGGCTTGAAGCCGAGGCCGCCCGCTTGGCCAGCTGCGCGTTCCAGCGACGAACGCTCTCGATATATTCGTCGATGCCGTGATGGGCACGCAGCCACCCGCGCTGGGTTTTGTGCTGACCGAGCATTTCGAGTTTCTTCTCAATCGAAGAGCTGATGTCTACGTAGAATTGCGGCGTGATGGGTTTGCCAAACAGATCGGTCCCCTCCATGGAGTGTGCGTAGAAAAAAAAGGGGATCCCAGAGCTGCGGACCGCGCATGTGAAGCTCAGCGTGTCGTAATTTGGCGCTGGCGCGTAGAAGCATGCGTTGCGTACCAACAGGCTGGTCATCTCATGATCGGTCAAATAGTCTTGAGGCGGATGAGTGAAAACCACTGCAGGATCGATTTCGCGCAAGAGCGCGGTCGTTCGTCGATTGGCCTCGTCAGTATTGAAAATCGCAAAGTCGCTGAACCCAAGATAGTGATACATTGCACCGAGGGCGCGGCAGGCGTCTTCCGCCTCGGTTCGGCGAATGCGCCGGATCTCCTGCGCGGCGTGTTCCATCGAACCACAGTCCCCTAGGCTCATTGTAGCCACATGGAGTTCATAGCCGATGTTGCCCAGAAGAAAGAGAGTGCCGGCACACATGATTTCTACGTCATCGGGATGCGCACCGACAGCCAGAATCTTCTTGTTGCCCAGAGTCATCGTACCCTCTTTTCGACGAAGTCTTCGTTGTATTCCTGTTCGGACTAGGCCGAAGGCCCACCCCTTGAACCGAGGGCGTCGCTCTTCTGCGAGGGCTTGTTGAAAGTAGTTCTTTTCATTCGGCACATAAGCTGGGACCGTGGACCGGCGTTCTCGCGGGTCTGGAAGCTCCGGTCTTTGCGCTCAGTTGTCCTGCCCGGTGGTTTCCGGGGATGCGAGCGGTCTCCCGACAGCCAGTGGTGCTGAGGCGCGCCAGCGACGGATGAAAAGCAGCCCTGAGCTCGCGGCCGTAACCACGCAGCCGACGAATAGGGTCCACCAGCTGGCCACGGCTGCGTTCAATGCGACGATCATTGAGCTGAACAACACGATACCGAGTACTGAGTTCAACAAATCGCCACGAAATTCAGCTTGAATCCTTTGTCCCACCTCCGCCGGATAAGCCGAAGCGACAGGTCCCCAGAGGCCCGGCGGCGAGCAGAGTTCATAGAAGCGTCGCAGTGTTTCCATGCTTTCCGGTTGTGTCAGCCAGGTTGTAATCAATATGATTGCCCAACCGGCCCCGAACAGGACGAAAAACGCCAACCAGAACGGTTTCTGTGAAAAGCCCAGCTGAAACCAAACCAGGTACCCGAGCGGAAGGCCCAGGAGCACGCCGGCGGCTTCGCCCCAGATATTCAGCCTCCACCAGAAAAACCGCAGCCAGGCCAGCGGAAGAATGAACGCAACCATGACGGCGTTGATGTACAGAAACCAGGACATCATGCGGTCAACTAGAAACAGCGCGATCAGAAACGATAGGGTGACGATGCCTATCGTGGCAAGCTTGCCCACCCAAGCGAGCTTCCGATCGGAGGCATCCGGTTCGAGCAACCGCTTGTAGATGTCATTGGTGATGAAGGACCCACCCCAGTTCATGTAAGCGTTGGCGATGGCCATGTAGCCCGCGAGTTCCGCGGCGACGAGCACTCCGAGCAATCCCTGGGGTGCAAATTTTGTCACCAGGCGGCCCCAGGCCAGCTCTGGAGCCATGGTGTCTCTCCGAAAAAGGGCGGCAGCGGCAACGCCATAAATGATGAAGGGAATTAGTCGGAGCACCAGAGCCAGAAATGCGCTGAGAATCTGGCCCAAGGCTGCATGGGTCTCATCACGAGCCGCCATGAATCGCTGGGCCGTACTCCCTTCGCCTGCGGTGGGATTTGCGGCAAAGAAGAATCCCTGAATGAAGAGCGCCAGTAAGACCAGCGGTGTGATTGAAGTCGATGGCGGAAGAGGGTTCATGAACTGGGGGCCGCGGGCCGCCACGGCGGCGGATACGGTCTTCTCCCATCCGCCGAAATGGCCGATCAAGTATGGAATCAGCAGCGATGCCCCGATCAGGTAAAAGGAGAACTGGAAGATCTGGTTGTACACGACGCCGAACAGCCCCGAAACCACTGTGTAAAGGAGGACGACGATGCCGCAGGCCAAAACGATCTGGAACTTGGTCCAACCTAAGATAGGTTGGAGCTCGACGACCATCCAGCCTGTCATATATCCAGTCACGAGAGGAGCCCAGCCGAAGCAGTTGTAAATTGCGAAGATGACCCGGTAGGCCTTGGCGCTGCGCCCGCTGTAGCGAAGCTCGATGAACTCCGCAGTAGTTACAATGCCGATGCGCCGCCAGTAGCGCGCCCAGAAAACGGCCACAAGAGGCATCCAGACCACCCAGCTCGGCCACCACCAGAAATTACCCACTAGGCCGTACTGGAAGACAAGCATCACGAATCCGGCGCTGCCGCCCGTAAAAGTGGCGCAGCTCGCCACCCCGATCACCCACCAGGAGAGCGACCGGCCAGCGACGAAATAGTTCTCCATGCTGGCCGAGGCTCGGCGAAGGAAGTAGAGACCGATAAAAAGGCCGATTGCCAAGTACCCGCCGACGGCCAGCCAGTCGATTGAGGCCATGAGAACCTTTGCTTGGCGGAAAGTGGTGCGCTGTCTATCTCATCGAGATGACAACGTCGTCGGCCACTCCGCCGAGGATTGTGTAAGTCCCGGGGACTTCTTGCAGGATTGAGCCTGGGACGAGCGCATTCACAGGCCCATGAGCCACCAAGCGGGCAATGAAGCGCTGCCAACTGATGCCTCCGCCGATACAGCCGTCAAGCCAAAAGCTCCGATCCCGCGCGCCGAGGATATCCCGCGGCCCAATGCTGTATGCCTTCGGAGGAACCCACGACCAGTCGCCGCCGAACGAGTGCAGCGCGTTTTGCATGATGGTCATGGGATGAAGTTCGACAAGCCGCGCGCCAGCCTTTTTGTAAGCAGCAAGGTCATTGCCGAATTCCAAGCCCAGGTGAGCCTCCCAGAAGGCGATGTGACCGCACCAGCCGATGCCACCGTAACACACGTCGGCTTCGCCAGCGTCCTCGATCATGCGGCTGTAGCTCTGATTGTTCTTCTTGTCCGGGAAGTGGGTCTGTTTGAGAGGTGGACGAAGATCGGGATCGATCTTCAGGAAGAAATTGTCCATCATCGAACTCTGAAAGGAACCGGGCCAACTGCTAGGCGGCGTATTCCCATTTTCATCCGCGTACTCGTCCATGTTGAAGGTGTGCACGTGATGACAAGAGATCCTCAGATCATTGATCATCCGCGTTGCCAGTTCGTACTGGGGTGTTGGGCCGACGGGTAGGATGAGCACAAATTTCTTGCCGGCGTCGAGGGATCGGCGAATTCGCGTGACGACATCCAGCGCAAATTCGAAATAAAAGGCCTGTGGATCTTCGACAACCCGGATCCTGAAGTCCGGGTTGGGATGCTTCGAAATGTCTTTCTTCTTGATACGTCTCACGCGTTCGCACGCTTCGGCGTCGCGGAACGTGATGAATTTTGACAACTCGAAGGGGAATTCCCCCCGGGACGCCATCTTTAAGGCTTCTGTTGTTTCCGTATTCACAAGTTCCTCCTAACAATAGTCGCTCGGAAGTTGAACCGCATCTCGACTTTCGGCGGACCGCCAGCTCGCGGCTATGACCTGTATGACTTGAACTGATTCCTTTGCCGGGCAAAGCTCGGGTTTTTGATGGGACCGAACACACTCGAAGAAATACTGGAGTTCGTTGACATAGGCGTCTCCCGGAGGGACTTCGGGTATGGACACGCTCCCGTCCTCTCCGTAAAATGCGAACCGATGTTGAGCCTGCTCGCGTTCTTCGATGTTGCCTCGGACCCCAAACGAGTATTCGACACAACCCTTCGAACCCCGGACGCGGATCCCGGATGAAAAGGGCCACGAAGCGGGCATCAGGTAGCTTGCCTCGACATGCGCCACCCGATCGCCATACGTCAATGACGTCCACACGTGGTCCCAGCTCCCCGCTTGCGAGCGAATTCCAGTCGTGCGTACTTGTTCGGGGTGTCCGAGAATCCAGTGAACGAAATCCACGTCATGTACCTGCAGGTCAAACAGACACCCGCCGCTTTTCAGGGGATCGGCGAACCAGGAGCTCCATGGAGGCAGCCTCGAGAGCCTGTGGGCGGTTATCGACTGGACGGAGCCGAGCGCACCCTTGTCCACAAGCTCTTTGATTCGCCGGTATTGGGGCCAGAAGCGAAGCACCTGTCCCACCATCAGAATCACGCCGTAGCCCTCGGCGGCCTCCAGCATCCGCTGCGCCGACGCCACATCCAGCGCAAAAGGCTTCTCACACAGGATGGCGCAGCCGGCCTTGGCTGCTTCGACCGCGCAGGCCTCATGCAGGAATGTGGGGACTGCCACGACGACCGCATCTGGGCGGGCATCGCGAAACAGATCTCGGTAGTCGGGAAAAATCGGCAATTCCGGATAAACGTTGCGGACTTCTTCCAATCTGACATCGGTGACGGCGACGACTTGAGCGTCGGGAACATGCCGGAGCGCCTCATAGTGAATGCGCCCCATGCAACCCATTCCAATAATGCCCACACGAAGCATCTGTCTCAGCTCCTCGATTTCTCCGCTACCTCGCCCAGTTTCGAACGGTGTTCGCAGATCTTGGAGATGGCCGAAACAATGTCGTCCATGTCCTTTTCTTCAGCTAGGAGTAGACGATGCTCAAGCCAGACCATCTCGCGGCAAGCTCGCTCGGAGTTCGGGCAACGGCCTTCGAACGAGGCGTAGTCAATGGGCTTTGTGTAGTGGCCGCACGTCAGCGGGCAACCGCGCGGGCAAAAGTCCTTGTGCAGGAACATCGGATTCCTATATAGCGGGTGAGCGTAGCCCCCGAAGCACGGAATGCCCTCGCCCGCAAGCGCCTCAAGAAAGTCCTTCCGTGACACGCCGAACTCCTGTTCATCCAGCCTGAACGCAAAGATGTGATAGGTGGCCTTGGTGACGTACTCAGGAAGCCTCAATGGGTGAATACCGGGGATTTGGGCAAGGCGTCGAATCAGATAAGAAGCGTTCTCTCGCCGCTTCGCATTTTGAGCCTCTACACGCTTCAACTGCTGCAGAAGGATGGCGGCTTGGAATTCCGTAATCCGATAGTTCCACCCCAGCCGGTAGTGTTCATACCAGGGTCGGCCGACCTTGCGACCCGCCCAGAGATACGACTCACACATCACTGCAAGATCGCGGTCGTTTGTTGTGATCAGGCCGCCTTCACCCGCAGTCATGTTTTTGGACGCCTGAAAACTGAACGTCCCGGCGTTCCCGACAGTGCCAAGCCCTTGGCCTTTCCACGCACCGGCGTGCCCATGTGCGGCGTCCTCAACAACAAACAGATTGTAGCGCTCAGCGATGGCCAAAAGCGCGTCCATATCACAGGCCTGTCCGCCGAAATGAACGGGAATAATCGCCTTTGTCTCCGGGGTCACACCTTGCTCGACTCGCCGAGGATCAACGTTGAGAGTGTCGAGTTCAATATCAACAAAGATGGGAACGGCGTTGACTTGAAGGACCGCGCTCGCGGTGGCAATGAAAGTGTAAGCGGGAACAATGACTTCGTGCCCTGGGCCTACGCCTAGAGCCTTCAGCGCGATTTCAATTGCGGCCGTCCCGTTGGCACAAGCGATGCCGTGCCGCGCCTGCTGCAGCCGGGCGAAAGCTTCTTGAAACTCAACCACCTTCGAACGGGGTAGTCCTTGTTCGGGTTCCTTCAGTTCCACCCCCTCCCCATAAGAGAACCGCCACCATTTCCCGCTTCGGAGAACTCCGAGCAACGCCTGCTCTTCGCTCTCGTCAAAGATTGGCCACGAGGGGAAAGGCTTTCTTCGAATCGGCTGGCCGCCGAGAATGGCCAATTGGGTCATGCCCCTCTCCAAGAAGAGATCTGATTCTTCCAGATAATCGTTTCAATGAACGGTTTCTTTTGTAACGCACGCCGTGCGTGTTTGTCAATGAAAAAATTGTAAACTCTCTCACTACCGCTGGTACAAAACATCGGTCAGGTCACCGGTGGGTGTGGCCTACGCCGCCATCAACACACGTGGCTTCCGGGCGGCCCCAGCAATGATCGACTTCAGCGAGACTTGATGACAGAGGAGCCCCTGACAGGCCACGGCGTGAGCAACAACCGAGAGCGTCCTGGGCAGGGGTTCGAGGGGGGCCGAAACCAACTCCTTGAAATCTGTTCGGGACAGGTCTAATCTTAAGTCGTGGGTTGAGGTAGAATGTGAATTTGAACTTCAGGTGAGCAAACCGATGGTAACCATTCGTGAAGTTGCCAAGGAGAGTGGATTTTCCTCCACCACAGTGTCGATCGTCCTCAACGACGCTCCGATCGCCCAGTATATTCCCCTGAAAACCAAAACGCGCATCAAGCAGGTCGCCAAGCGTCTGCGTTATCGTCCGAATGTGTTCGCGCGGTCTCTGCGCAGCAAACGGAGTCATACCGTAGGCGTCTTCGTGCTGGATATTACCGATCCATACTGTGCTCACATTCTGCGCGGCATCGAGGAGTCTCTTTACCATTCCTCATATCTGCCGATTCTCACCGACATCCAGAACGACCGCGGGCGCTTCGAGCGCTATCTTGAGCTTTTGCTTGACCGGCAGGTCGAAGGCCTCATCACCCTCGCCAACTCGATTTTCCTAGACATCGAGCTTCTCGCGGCCCTGGAGCGGCGGAATGTGCCGACCGTCATTATCGGCCGGGAGGTCAAGCACGCTTTCATGAGCTCGGTAGTAGTGGACAACGAAGCCGGTGCGCGATCTGCTCTGGAGCACCTCTTAACACTCGGCCATCGCCGCATCGCGTTTATCCGCGGGCCCAAGACGCTGGTGGATAGTAGCCAGCGTTGGAAAGGGATTCGCGCCTATGCCCAGGAAGTGGCGCTGCACATCGACTCGCGACTGGTTTTGGATATGGCGGATATCTATGAGCCGACCTCCAGTTTCCAGTGCGGCTATGCGCTGACGCAGGAATTGCTGAAGCGAAGGCACTCCTTCACCGCCTTGATGGCCTTTGACGATATGGCCGCTTTTGGGGCGATAAGGGCACTTTCCGATGCAGGCCACAAAGTTCCCGAAAGCTGCTCGGTCATCGGCTTTGACGATGTCGCGCCGGCCGCTTTTTATAGCCCACCCCTGACCACCATGCGCCAGCCAATGGAAGGTCTTGGGTCGATTGGCGTCAAGATCTTGCTGGATGCCGTGAATGCTTCGGTCGAAAAGAAAGTGTTCAGCCCAGTACACCAAAAGGTGGCCGCCGAACTGGTGGTCCGGAAATCCACCGCACCGCTTAGGCGTTCCTGAGTTGTACGAGGGATGCGGCCTTGCTGGCTGACAACCCCGGAGAGTAAGGCGGCATCCTATTTGGTTTAATAAAACGGTTAAATTGGGCTAGCCTGCTCAACTGGAAGGGGAGTCTGTGATGACGGATCTGGCCCTGCTTGGCGGCACTCCGGTTCGAAGTCGGCCATTTCCCTCATAGCCGATCTTTGACCAGGATGAAGAACTCCTGCTGGTGGAAGTTCTGCGCAGCGGCAAATGGTGGTGCTTTTCGTACGGGGAAGGCGTCGAGTTGAAGGAGCCGGAGGTGGGCCAGCCTCGCTCCAAGGTCGTCGAGTTCCAGGAGGCGTTCGCAAAACAACAGCAGGCGAGGGATGACATCGCCTGTGCCAATGGAACCGCTGCGATTGAGATTGCTCTTAACCCGCATTTCCGTTTTCAAATCCCAGAGCTAACCGTATACTGAGCCCCGACGCCAATATTCATGCTGGTTCCAGCGTCAATACGGCCTTCAGGAGGTAGAAACCCAGTGCGTGAGAGCCAAAATCAGCCCTTTCAACTCTCGTTCAATAAGCTTTTGCGTGTCGATTTTCAGGGATCACGAGTAACTTCCGATAGCGGTCTGATCCTGGTTCGGGAGCTGGACGAAAGGTTCGGCTTGAGCGACCTGATCGGGCAGCATCTGGTGGATTTTCGCAGGGGACGCAACCGACAGTTCCCGCTGGCCGACCTGCTGCGGCAATCGGTCTACAGCCGGCTAGCAGGCTACGAAGACCTGAACGATGCGGCCCGGTTGTCGGCAGACCCAACCTTCCGGCTGCTGGGCTCAGAGAAAGTCTGGGAGCGCGGTGTAGCGTTGACCTGTAAGCTGCATTGGTTCGAGACGGACTTGCTGGCGCGGAAGGAGAACTTGACCGGTTTGGCGACGCTCAACCGAGAACTGGTGGCCCAGGCGGAAGGTGTCGGCTCGCCACATCGCCTGGTACTCGACATGGACAGCAGTGAGAGTCCGGTCTATGGAGAGCAGGAACAGAGCGCTTACAACGGGTATCTCGGGTCGGTCTGCTACCATCCGCTGTTTCTGTTCAACAGTCAGGGAGACAGTCTGGTGGCGAAGTTGCGGCCCGGCAAGAAAGCCGTCTACCTGGAGTTGGGGAATCTGTTCAGTCTGCGGCCGGACCTGACTTTCTACGACATCACGTCCACCTACTTCGAAGGGGCTGGCCCGGCGGAGTTGGGCCGCTTTGGATACAGCCGTGATGGCAGGCCGCGGAATCGACAAATCGTGATCGGCATGGTGATGATGGACGGATGGCCGATTGCGCATCATGTCTTTGCTGGCAATCGTCTGGACCAGACCACGGTGATCGAAGTGGTGCGGGATTTGAACGAGCGATTCGCGTTGAACCGCGTGGTTCGTAGGAGACCGGGGCATGACGACCGTCGGCACGGTGGAGGGACTGCGGAAATTGGGACAGGGCTATTTGCTGGGCCTGAAACGGCGGAATCGCAAAGACACGTGGGCGTACCTCCAGCAGGCGGAAGCGCAGCGGGACTGGCAGGAATGTCCGGCGGGGATTGCTGCCGCCGAGAAGGCGGTAGTGCCGAGGACCCGCGTGGTCGAGGTGGCGGGTAAAGAACCGGGCGTGCGCGTGTTCGTGGTTCACAGTGAAGAGCGCGAACGGTATGAGCGCAGCCTGCGGGAACTCTCGATGGAGCGAGTGCGCAAGGAGCTGGAGGCCCTCGAGGCGCGAGTTGAGAAAGGCGAACTGAAGGAGCCGGACAAGATTGGGGCTGCGGCCGCCACCGTCCTACGCCGCCATCACGGTCACCGTTATTTTGACTGGGAGTGGCGCCAGGGGAAGTTTCGCTTCTTTGAGCACCCGGTGGATGGGGCGCGGGAGAAGGCTCTGGAAGGCAAGTACGTCATCCAGACCGAGGAGCGGAATTTGTCGGCGGTCGAGGCCGTGGCGGCTTACAAGGAGTTGAACGAAGTCGAGCGTGGATTCTGTCATCTGAAGGATCTGCTGGAACTGCGCCCGGCCTACCATCAGAGGGACACCCGGGTGCAAGCCCATGTGTTCGTGGCAGCGCTGGGGCTGTTGCTGGATCGAGCCTTGGAGAAGAGCCTGCGGGCGGCGGGCAGCCACCTGTCCACACCGTTTGTTTGGCAAGCCCTGGAGACCAACCGTTGCGTGGAAGTCGATCTCGGCCAGAGCCAGAAGACTTGCGTCACTCGCGGTAGCAAACAGGCCGCCGAAGTGCTGCGGGCTCTCGGCATCACCCGACTGGATCCGCCGTCTCCTCCGAAGAGTCGCCCATGGCTCGTGTAGTGACCAAACTCAAAAATCGGCCACGTAGTTTCAAGGTGTTACAGGCGGCTACAGCAAACATGCGCTAGTGATGTACCGTGGGAAATGCGCCCATGCCATGACATGTGACACTCGCATCAGGGCGGAAGGCCAGCGGGTGGCTCCGGCCAAGGGCCTGGGGCAGTCTGGAAAAATGCTTCATCACTACCTCGAAGGAGCACTCCGATCCGGCAGGCACGACACGCTGCGGGATCTCAATGCTGAGGGATACCTCCGACGGAGCCGCTGCGAGTGCTAGAGGTGCACCCACGAGGAATGCCAGAAAAAAACGACCTGCTTACCAGCCATGTGATCCCGTCGGCGGAGTGTCCCGACCGTCGGATGATGTGGAGGCTTGGGCGTATCGGGATCACCGACCCGCGAGAACCTCTGCCAGGACTTCGATTCCAGCCTTGGTCACCCGTTCTTCGCAGGTTTCGTCGATCTTCCACATCCCGGCGTACTTCCAGGAGTCGTTGACCCCGTAGCCTCCGTTAGGGTATTCCGCGCGAGTGGGAATGTAACCGCAGTACGCGTTGGTATTTCCCAAAGGCCATAAGCTGGAGGATTTCTTGGACTGGCGAAGCGCCTCGCCGATTTCGAAGAAGGGCTCTCCGGAGATTCCGAGCAGCACCAGCGGCCCGATGCGCAGTGCTTGAATCTCGCACAGGACGGGGTCAAGAGGGCGAGTCATCTGGACTACCTGCTTCATCTCGGTCCGCCACTGCTCGAGAGCCGCGTCAATGCGCCGCCGAATCTCCATGCTCCCCTTTTCCTCCGGACGCACGACGCGCTCTTCCTGGGCTGCCAGGGCGTCAATCTCGTCGTCCGTGGGGAGGGGCTGATAGGGTAAATGGACAAGCCGGCTTCTGGCCGCGAGCAGAGTCCCTTGCGTGCGTCGCAGCCTTTTCGCCCCCGCCTGAACGATCTTGGAAAGCTGCAAGCCCTCGTCGCGCGCTTTCTCGATTCCCTGGAAGGCGCTCCGCGGCGCGATATTGCCCGCACATCCGTTGAGAAAAAAGACCAACCGGTCGAACTCGTGCTCCAAATCGAGGCAGGCAAGAGAGGGGAAATCACCACTGATCCAAAGACTGTCCCCTCCCAGAATGTAGGGGTGGCAGGCGTAAGAGAGAAGGAGAATCTCCTGTTTCTTCGTCCGCACCCTGGCCATTTTCAGGTTCTGCGGCCGTGCCTTTTCCGGCGCGAACCCGAGCACAACACCATTCGAGGTTTCCTGACGGCGGTTGATGCCCAGCAAGTACGGAACTGAGCCGATCTCCAATGTGGCGGGACGCAGAGACTCGCGCGCTTGCCCCAGGGCCACCTGAATTTTCTCTATGACTTCGCGCTGGTACGCATAGGGGGCCATCCGGCACCCGCGGACGGGGATGAGCCCTGGTCCGGAGTGAGTGTGCGTCGCCGAGAGCATCACGGCGTCTCTCGGAATGCCCAGGCGGGTGTAGGCGAATTCCCGCGTTTCGGCCACCTGCCAGGGGGCGAAAGCCACGACGTCCGCCTGAACCAGCGCCACATTCTTGGTCCCACTCGAGAGAACTAAAGTGCGGACGTGGAGCGGCTCGGCCACGGCATTCGATGGCTCGAGCCGGGCAATGAACCCGCAAAGATAGGCTCCAACCGCAGGCGTGATGTCACATTTGGCTGCGCCGGCTTTCAGTTGTGTGGACATCCGGTTTGATCCTCCGCCGCGCGTGGTCTATTGGAGCAGACTCTTTCGTGCACCAAAATAGTCGTCGTAGAGCTTCTTCACCCATTCGAGTTTCTTGTCCCGGTCGCCGGCCCGGGCGGTAGCAGGAAACTGCGCGATGACCAAGTCTCGCAATCGGTCTCTCTCCGTCCCGACATCCCAGCCGGCAAAAAAGACGCAGCTCTTGACCCCGAAGGCCTCCACGGTACTAACCAATCGATCCGTCCCAATATGGCGTTCCATCTGCTGCCAGGGGTCGGCCGGGTACAAAAACGCGGGACCAGTGGGCATGTAGATGATGCGATCGGCGCCAAACGCTTCCGTCCAGTTCCAGATAGGCCACTTCTGGAAGTCGGCTTGGTCCCAGCCGTAATACCAGACGCAGATGCGAACGGGGTCAGGGAATATCTTCCTGTAGATCGGGACCCAATCATCCTGCCACCAGCAGTTGGCCATGATGAAATCCATGGCGGGATTCTTGGACTTGACCAGGTTGTAGAGCTTGACCGCGAACTCTGCAAACTTCTGGTTGTACCAGCGGAACCGCTCGTTTTTGCCGGCGCGCACTAGCTCGGTTCCCGTCTCCTTGTGGAAGAGCGCCTTCGTCTCTTCGTTGTATCGTTCGGGAGATTCCTCCGTGGGGTGGATAATAACACCGTCCGCTTTCGGATAAAGGCTGAGGGTCTCCTCGAACATATCCAGGATGTATTGCTGCGCGCGCGGATTCTCCAGGCACAGGGCCCGCGGACTCGAGATATGGCCGTCACGGTTGACACGCACTGATTCGGGATGAAGTTTCCCAAAGCCGTCGGCGTGATCGTCGGTAGCGAGAAGGAGGGAAACCTTCACGCCCTTGCCGTGCGCGTAGTCGATCAACTTGCCGAGGAAGTTGAGCTTCACGTTGAGTGCGTAGGGGTCTCTCAGCTCGGGGTATTTCTGAGAGGGATAAGCCAGCGTGTACCCGTTTAAAGCCACATACAAAGTGTCAGCCTGGTGGTCGGCCATCCAATCCACAAAGTCCATCCAGTCTTCCAACTTCCAGAGGGCCAGTTTGTGAGTTGGGTCCCAATAGTCTCCCCGCCCGAGGAAGCTGTAAAATCCGGTGTGGTTGAACACCCCGGCCTGTCGCCCGGGCAGCACAACGAAGTAATCTCGCGCGGAAGATGTTTCGCCTTCACCACGAAGCGAGACTTCGAAGGGGAAGAAGCCTGGCTGCTTGATCCGCCCCCGGAAAGTCACCAGCCCCTGGCTATCCGGAGCAGGCTTGGCCGAGGCCTCGAAGCCTGGGAAGCTGAGCGCCAGCCTGCCGAGAATCCCGAGACGTGCCGATTCGCTCATATCCGCGAAACCGCGTACCCGGACGGCGAAAGAGAACTCCGCGCCGGGAACAACGAAGCGGTTCGGGGTTTGAACGTCGAGCGAGACTGGCTGGGCCACAACGGGGACCGAGCCGACCATCAAAATCGCCAAAAGAAGGAGTACCCAACGGAGTGAACGTAAGATCATCGGTGTCCTCACGGCTGTGAACGTCTGAATAGATCTGAACGGATTTTAACATAGCAACCCCCGGCTGCGTTTATTCTTCCGGACGTCGCAGGGACGCGTCGCCGGGGTTGTTGACGTTGCGTCCCTGCGCCCTGCTATAGATCTAGAAGACCAACTTCAATCCGAACTGGATGTCACGCGGATCTCTTGCCCCGGTGACAACGCCGAAGGTGGGCGACGCGAAAGTGGTGTCAAGCCAGATGAAATTCGCGTGGTTGCAGATATTGAAGAACTCCGCCCGAAACTCCAGGTGCGTCTGCTCGCGAATCGGGAACATCTTCATGACCGCGAAGTCAAAGTTGTTGATGCCCGGGCCGATGATGATGTTCCGGCCCGCGGTTCCGAAGCTGCCCGGAGGCGGAGCGATGAACGCCGCGGTGTTGAAATAGTGGGTCGGTGTCCGCTGGGATCCGGACAGATTCGGGTTGGCAATCAAGTCGGGGTAAGCGCTGCCGCCCACGTTGGCCCAGTCGCCCGGCATGTAGGCTGTAGCGGGCTGGCCACTGGCAAAGGTGGTGATGCCGTTCACCTGCCAGCCGGCGATCAGTTGCTTGGTCGGCCCACTCACTCTGCTGGCAAAGGGCTTGCCCGGCCCGAAGGGCAACTCATAGATGTAGCTGAGGACGAAGCGCTGGCGAGCGTCGATTCCGCTCAGCCCTTTGAGGTTGCGATAGCGGGGATCCTGGAACCCTTCGTTGTCGAGGCACTTCGACCAGGTATAGGCGCCCAGGAGTGACAGCCCGTTCGAGAACTGCCGGCGAACTTCGGCTTGGAGCGAGTGGTAGTTGGAGGCAAGGGAGTCATCGAAGTAATTGAGCGTCCCGAAATTCGAGTAGGGGCGCCGCGATTGCACCGAGCCCGGTCCCGGCAGGGCTTCGTTCACGTCATACCCGGCGATCCAGGTGGGGAGCTTGGTGTCCTTGTTGCCCACGTAGCCCAGGGTGATGACTGTGTTCGTGCTTGGCTGATATTGCGCGGTCAAGTTCCATCCCTGGATGTAGGCATCGCGCCTAGCCCGGGCCATCGCGTAGAAGACCAGCGGAAACGGCTGGGCCTGTGTAAAGATTGTATCAATATTGAAGGTCGGGACCGCGCTTGGCTCCAGGATGTAGTTCATCTCGCGCACAAACGGCGGGTTGACGGCGAGGTCACCGAAGTTATTCACCGCGTCTCGCTGGTAGAACATTCCGTAGCCGCCGCGCACCACCAAGCGTTTGAGCCGCTCGGGGGCCCAGGCGAAACCAACGCGGGGAGCGAAATTGTTGTTGTCATTGTCCATGAGCGACCGCGGGAAACCGAACTGGGCATGATCCTTAGCGGTCACCAGTTGGATGGGATTGGCGGCAAAATCGATGTTGGAAATCACGTCCCTTTTCGATTGTGGCCGGCCAAACCAGTACCAGCTCAAGCCCAGGTTCAAGGTCAGACTTCGGGTGATGCGCCAGTCGTCTTGAAACCACGGATAGAGTTCGGTGTTTCGCAGATTAGCATCGAAAATGTCGATGCTGGCCAAACTGGAGCGTGGCAGGCCCAACAGATAATCGGCGAGCGCCGTATAGGAGTTTGGGCTCCCGTCCGGACTCGTGAAGCGGCCGTCATAGCCGAACAGCCCGCGCGGAAAAATCGCCTCCGGGAAGGTATCACGGTGGCGGTTGACCCACATGCCGAATCGGATGACGTGACTTCCCTTGGTCCAATAGAAGGCCTCGTCGAAGTAGTACATCTCGTTCTCCCATGAGCGCGGCCCGGAAACTGTCTGCCCTTGACCGTGCTCGCCGAAGTCCAGGAAGGGGCCGACGTAGTTGTCGGGGATGCCCCAGCAAGCGGGGGCCTCGCAGATGCCTTGCAGACCCAACTCATTGCCGACATTTTCCGTGAACGCCCGTCCCACCACTTCGCGTTGCCGATGGCGGTTGTAAGCCATCTTGAATTCATTGACCTTGTTCGAGGCGAAGGTGTGTGTCTCCGACAGCGCAATGTTCAGGCCCCGCGATTCCTGCACGAACGAATCAGTGGGGAAAAGCTTGGGGCTGACGTTGCCCACATCCTCGACTACAAAGCGACCGTAGAGAACGTCGTTCTGCGAGAAGCGATGATCGATTCGTCCCAAACCCTGGTCTACACCAACCTTGTTGGGATCAGTTGAGATCCAGTTGAGTACTGGATTCGCGGGATTGTCCGGCAGGGGAACGTACTTTTGGAGAAGCTGCGTGGCGTAAGAGCTCAGCCTCCCTTGCGGTATCCGGTTTCCGTCAAAGGGTTGGCCGGTCAGAGGATCGATAATTTGGATGCCCTGAGGAAGGAGGTCCGAGAAGTCGCCCGAACGTTCGGCCGCTCCCGGGACCAAACCGAGCTGAGTGTAGCCTTTGCGGATGCGCGTTCCTTCGTAGCTCCCGAAGGCGAAGGTGTTGTCCTTGCGGATTGGCCCGCCCATTGTGCCTCCGAACTGGTTGCGGCGCAACTCCGGTAAGCGGTTGGCGAAAAAGTTCCGAGCATCGAACTTGTCGTTGCGAACGAAATCATAAGCTGAACCGTGGAATCTGTTGGTGCCGGATTTCGTCACCAGATTGATCTGGCCGCCAGCTTCGCTCCCGAGCTGTGCGTCATAGTTGCTCGTCTGGACGCGGAATTCCTCGATTGCATCCACGGTAGGGCTAATAGCTGGACCTTCGTGCTGGACTTCCTTGATGGGAACACCGTCCAGCAGGTACTCGTTATAGTTCGCGTTCTGACCGTCCACACTGAAGGACACCCCGCTGTTCCGCGGTCCCAGACTGTAAGTCTCCACATAGTCGCCCGGAGATCCCTCGACAACCCCGGGCACGAGCAGATTGAGTTGCGTGAAATTGCGTCCATTGAGGGGCAAGTCCAAAATGCGCCGGTTTTCAATGAGCGAGCCAACTTGAGAGTCATGGGTCTGCAGCAGTGGCGCAACGCTGGTTATGTTGACCTGCTGTGTCACCTCGCCGACTTGCAGGCTGAAATCCACTCGCGCCGCGTGTTGAACGTCCAGTTTGACGTCCGAGGCGACACCGAGCTTAAAGCCTGCCATCTCGGCGGTGATTTTGTAGGTTCCCACAGGGAGGCTCGGCGCGGCGTAGTCCCCTGTGCTGGCCGTCTTGACGGTGCGAGTGAGGCCGGTTCCTAAGTTGGTCACTGTAATCTCAGCGCCCGCGACAACTGCCCCGGACTGGTCTGTCACGGTGCCCACCAGGCCGGAAGTTTCCTGTGCCCAAGCAGCGTTGAGCGCAAGGGCAACGCTGTAAACTAGCATGGTAATTATCTTACGCATATCTTCGTCCCTCCTTGAAAATCGTTTTAATAAATCCATTCATATACGCCCAACGCGGCTGCTTGTCAAGCTTTTTCTTGGGTCCTGTCAAAGCTCTTTAGAAATGTCCCCCTTTCTTAGCTCTTTAGAAGTGTCCCCTCTGAAATTCTCTGACGGTTGCTTTGGGTGTTGAGGTCTCTTACGGGTTCCGGTCGGAGCGGAGCCCTGCGAAGCCCGAAGGGCGAAGCGTTTAGGGCGGAGCGCAGGCCGGAACCCGTGAGTGCCCCCACACGGAAAGCAAAAAGCAGAGAGCTTCAGAGGGGACATTTCTAAGGAGCTTTGACACCAGGGCGATTGGAGCTTGACACGAGAGAGCGGCAGGCCTATGGTTGTCGCGTAGAAATAAAGTGGCTCTGTTGACATCCTTATCTCAACCACGGAGAATTCAAGTGCGCCAGCCCTTGGGAAGGGTCCGCTTGGTAGGAGGCAGCCAGCGCGATGGCGGAGATTGGACTCTTGGCATTTGCCCGCACCGCTTGGGAAGTGGGTCGGGCAGTGCTCCCACCCTATCGAACTCGCTTCAGCAAGCACCAGTTCACCCAACCGCAGTTGCTGGCCATCCTCTGTCTGATGCGTTACGAGGACTGGACCTTTCGCGAAGCCGAGGTGCGGTTGGGCGAGCACCGCGAATTGCGTCAGACCTTGGGACTGTCGAGTGTGCCCGACTTCACGACGTTGTACCGTTTCCTGCGGCGTCTCGAAGACCAGCGCATCGATCGGGCTGTCGGCGAGACGGTGCGCCGGATGCGCGCTTGGCGACGCCGGGGCCACCGGCGGGCTCGGGTGGCCGTCGACGCGACCGGCTTGGCGCCAGGAGCGGTCAGCACGTTTTTTGTGCGGCGCCTGCATCATCACGGGCAAAAACCCCTGCCCTGGCGGCACTGGCTGAAGTGGATGGTCGTGGCGGATCTGGATCAGCAGTTCCTGCTCTGGCAGAGCGCGCGACGCGGTCCGTGGAACGACTGCGCGAATTTGCCGAGCCTGAGCGAAGCGGCTTCCCAGCAGACGCGCATCGGAGTGGTGCTGGCCGACGCCGAATTCGATAGCGAGAGGAATCATGCCTACCTCCGGCGCCCACTGGGGGCCCGGAGCGTGATCCCGGCCAAGCGTGGGAAGAAGACCTGGCGGGTGCGCGGAGTGCGGGCCGAAATGCGGCGGGCGTTTCCGCGAAAGCTCTACCGGCGCCGCGCCCTGATCGAAACGGTGTTCTCTTCGGTGAAGCGCAAGCTCTCGGCTCGGGCGCCCGGCCGCTCGCTCCGGATGCAGATGCGCCAAGCCCTGCTGCTCGGACTGAGTTTCAACCTCTATCGCTTGAGGCATCGCTATCTTTTCCTGAGGATGTCAACAGAGCCAAATAAAGTTGAAATAGGAAGTTCCCGTGAAGACTTCTCGCAGAACGTTTCTGGGTCAGGGGGTCGTGGCAGCGGCGGCGGCAGGTTCGATCCGGACGACCGCGGGCAGAAGCCAGACAGCGTTCCTCGATATCATCCGTCCGCCCCATCACGTGACGGCGTACACCGAAGGCGGCGGAGGTCCACTGCATCTGCAGCGCTCCGGTGGGCGCTGGCAGGCCGGAGATATCGAAATCACCATCGAGCCGAAGCAAGGGCAGGCAGGCCGTGAGCTTCCAATCGTGATGGCATCGCCTCGCAGCGCGCTCAAGCACGTGCACCTCCGGTGGTCGGGCGTGCTGGCCGACAACCTGCGGTTCCTGGGGGACCACTGGGAACGATCTTACGGCGATCTGGAATGGCGCGGCTTGGTGGGAGACCGGATCATGCCGTGGTATTTCATGGCCTCTGAAGGCAAAGTCACGCACGGCTATGGGGTGAAGACGGGCGCGGGCGCGTTCTGCTTCTGGCAGGCCGATCCAGCAGGAATCTCGTTGTGGCTCGATGTACGAAACGGGGGCGGCGGTGTACAACTCGGCCAACGACAGCTGGCGGCAGCGGTGGTGGTTGCCCTCCAGGGCCAGCCCTCTACGAGGCCGTTTCAGGCGGCAAGGGAGTTCTGCCGCAGATTATGCGACCACCCGCGTCTGCCGGGACAACCGGTTTACGGTTCAAACAACTGGTATTACCTGTATGGCAAGAATATGACCGAGGCGGGCATCCTGCGCGACTCGGACTTGACGGCAGAGCTTTCACCGGCGGGCGCGAACCGTCCGTTCATGGTGATCGATATGGGCTGGGGCCAAGCGCCCGAAGGCGCCGGGCCGTGGACGGTCGACGACAACCGGTTCGCGGATATGCCGGGCCTAGCCGCAGACATGAAGAAACGCGGAGTGCGGCCGGGGATCTGGGTCAGGCCGCTGCTCACGGTCGAGGCCTTGCCGGAAGCTTGGCGATTGACAGTGAACCGCGTCGATGGTCCCAAGCCGCCACTTCTGGTGATGGACCCCAGCGTGCCCGAGGCTCTGGCGCACGTGCAGCAAGGCCTTCGCAGCGTCGTCGGTTGGGGATTTGAGTTGATCAAGCACGACTTCTCGACCTTCGACCTGCTCGGCCGCTGGGGCTTCCAAATGGGGGCGGAGTTGACCTCCGAGGACTGGCACTTTGCAGATCGCAGCAGGACCACGGCGGAGATTATCCTGCAGTTCTACCGGGCCCTTCGCGAGGCGGCGGGGGATGCGATCTTGATCGGCTGCAACACGGTGGGACACCTCGGCGCCGGGTTGTTTGAGCTGCAAAGGATCGGTGACGATACGAGCGGACGGGACTGGAACCGAACCCGCAAGATGGGCGTGAACACACTCGCCTTCCGGCTGCCGCAGCATCGGACGTTTTTCCTGGCCGACCCCGACTGCGTACCGGTAACGAAAGATGTGCCGTGGAAGATGACGCAGCAATGGCTTGACCTCGTAACCCGGAGCGGAGCGACACTGATTATGTCGACGGACCCGTCAACGGTGACAAATGAGGAGAAGAGGTCGCTGAAGGCGGCGCTCGCCGTGGCTTCTCGATGGCAGCCGGAGGCTGAGCCGCTCGACTGGATGGAGAACACGTCTCCCGGCCGGTGGAGATTCGAGGACAAGGTCTCGAGCTTCGATTGGTTTGGCGAAGAGGGAGCCGATGCCTTTTCGAGGTGAGGTAATTCAAGGTCTTTAGCTTATACTTCTGATGGACTATTGAATCTGCTGCTTCATTCCGCCAGGTCGAGTTCCTGCCACACGGGATAGCGCGTAAGCTCTCCCTCACAAACGTTTCCCCCGAATCGATAATTGCAGCTAACGCGGCGTAGACGTCTTGGATTGTTACGTCGCTCGTCGAGTTGCTAGACGTTCTCAGCATTTAGAATTTCAGGCACCTCGTCTAAGATGACTGGAATTGCCATTGCCGTACCAGGGTAATCGGGCACGCTATGAACTTCCATTAAATCATCCCCTGGAGAGATTGGCCCATTAAGCCCAGCAGTGACCCTTCTGTTGTGCCATATTCTGATGAGCATCGTCCTCACCCTCGTCAGAGTCGAACGCCACCAGCGTTGGCTGGTGTTTTTGCTTACACCATCTAGTTCCGTAGCCACCGAGAAGCAAATCTCCATCTCGCTTGCTCGGGTCGCACTAGCCCTACTTAGCTGAGGAGGAAGGATTCAGACCCAGGTCCAATGCCCTTGTGGTGGCTGTAGAACTCCCGTCCTGTGACGGAGCGGCAACAACCTTAAGCGTCTTTACGCGAGTTGCGGGCTTGTATTCTGGCAGCTCGGCTTCGAAACGTTCAACCAGTGGACGCAGGTCCTCGTACATGGCGTCCACGTCCCATTTCTTCTTTATCGCCCTCTGGCGGGTACAATGATGTAAGTATTTCGAAATCGCCTCCGGGTTGTTCACCCCCTCATATTTGTCCCACAGGTCGGGTCTTGTGAGGAATCGGAGGCCGTTTGTTCCGAGCTTCTGCTCAACCCCGAAATCGTCTGGCGGGGCGATGCTCAAGTCATCGTTCAAACGACGTCTTCCCCGGAAAAACTCAATCAGGTTCCGGTAGTGCAAAAGAAATGCTTCCAAATACACCCATTCGTCTGCCTCAGAACGGGGGCTATCCGCAGAGAATAGGCGTTCCTTTGCAAAGCGTAGCATGTCAATTTCATAAAGCACGGTCTGCGCGTGGTCGAGTTTGTCGGGGCGAGAGAAAACTTTACGTGGCGCTGACATTGCGCCCTCCTGAACCGCCTGGGTGCGACTTCGTATTTCGATTTCTGATTGACAACATATACCCGAAAGCACCTGCTAGCAATGCGTGCGGCCTCAACCGTTTACTTTCTGACGCTTGGTGCGTTTGCGGTCATCCCCATGTTCGTGGGACGAGCAGGGGCTTGAAGGGGAGATTTGCCGCGAACCGGCGATTATTTCGCCGTGCGCCCTCGTTGAGGCCACCCGTCGCGTACCAGACCAGAGGTAGTTATGGGTTCGCTATGCAGCCGCTGCCTTCGCCTGAACCCACGCGTATCGGGCAGTGATGTATCCCAGCCATTCCCGCATCTCGGGGAGCCGTTCCTCGGAAAGCCCACCAAAAAGCTGCTCCGTGCTGACGCTGACAAATCTGTCGCCAGGCATCACCAGTCTTTTCCAAACTCCCGTGGCAGTCTTTCCCAGGGGCTGGAGTTCAGCGGAGGTCACCTTCTGGAAATCAGTGTTACGGGAAGGGGCGATATGAAGCACGCTTACCTTGTTTGCCCCCAATTCATGCGCACGTTCCATTTCATTGGCCAAGAACTGCTGACGCATGAACTGATAGAAAGGCTCATAGAAAAGTGACTCGAAGCTCGGCAACAACGTCCTGTCGATTGGGCAGTCATCGCGGTCGAAGAGCGGCCTGTAGATGGCAGTGCGGTCGGTGCCGCTTTTGGCTTTTTTCAGCGGTGCGCCGCCATACGATTCGGTGTACTTCCACTCAACCAAGACAACCTGCCGCATCCCGTCTGCCTGCTCGAACATGACCGCCGCGTCTGCGCTGGTGAAGTTCGCCCCGCGTGTGCGCCTGCTGCCTCGGGCGATTTTCTCGGCCAAGTAATTCTCTTGGCCTATCCACTCGCAAGCCATGTATTGGCCGTCTTCTATCGGGAGCATTTGCCGAATGGCAGGGAAGACAGGGAGCAAAACTTCGGCCAATGCGCGGGGCCGGTCCGCAAACGGGAACAGAAAATTCAGACAACAGACCCGCGAGTCGCAAAGATGATTGCTCGGCTTGCCGTCCCGCCCGTCATGCCATTTAATGCCTTGAGAGGCGAAATAGGCTGGGGCGCTTTTGCGAATTCCGGGAAAGAGGTTTTCTTCGGCGTATTCGAGTGGCAAACAAAACGGGCGTGTCTTGCCTTTGTAAATACCATCGCCGCGAGCCGCGTCAGAAAAGTATGACGAGCTCGTCTTAAACTTTGCCTGTTGCGGCTTCTCGATTTCGAGGAATTGACCCATTGCACCCTCCATTATCTACCCTGACGAGTCGCCTTGACTGCACGAACCGACTTGGGTTCGCTGCCGGTGGAGACGCGCCCAAAGCGGCTTGGCGCACCCGAAAAAAGCATGGCGAGCCATACCCACACGACCCACGGCCATGTCCTCGGGTCAGCCCATCGGATTGGAGCGGCGGCGAAAATCAACTCGAATCTCATGCGAGTCAAAACCTGTCCTCTGGAACGCATCTCGCCACTTCATCGACCACGGAGAATCGCTGCCGAGGGTCTGCGTCGAACCGGCGGCCAAGGGCGTAGGCATTCGCCTCCAGAGGGATGCCTTCGTAACTGCCGCTGGCCAGGAACCCTCGGACGTATAGTTCCGAGAATCGCCGAATCCCAAGCTGGTGGTATTGCTCCACGTGGACGAGTTCATGGAACAGTAGCCCGTCCGTAAACGGCACGTGCGACACGACCACTTCGCCGAACGTGATAGCATTGATTTTAGACATGTCTCGCAGGCCCGAAATGCCCATGCGCCTCAGTGTCCGGTAGAACGGCGGATATTCCAGCCGGATGCCCTCCCGCACAAGGAGCCGCGCCTCGTCGAGCACCTGAGGCAGGAAAAAGCCAGCCATGGCCGCCCGCTGCGCCTGGGTAAGGGGAACCGCTTGAGGGGACAGTGTTTTCCGTTTTGCATTGATGTAATAGGCAACAAGGGAGGAGACCCGCAGGACTTTCGCTACAACAAGTTTTACCGAAGCCATTCGGTTCACGCGTATACCCTTCACCAAGTCCCCAGCGCATCAGGACAGGGGCACTGCCGACGCCCAAATCCGGTCGAGCTTCGTTCGGAGCTTGTTCATGTTGGTCACGCCTTCGACTTTGTTCAGAAACGTAAGCTTCGCCCGCATGCCCTTGATGGAGCCACCAAGCGTGTAAAAATGAGTGCCGTCCACCACAATCGCCCGGTCTTCCGTGTCAGTGCTGTGGGTTCTTGGTCATCCTTCCGGCAGGACCAATGCCCCTTTCCGTGCGAGCCTGTGGCTCCAGAGGTGCCATTCAACCCTGACCAGCGGTTGCTACGCGGTCATGGTGTAGAGCGGGTTAAAATCCGACGCTGCTTGCTTACCCGCCATCCAGCGCAGAACGTAGACAGCTCGCGGGTCGGTGAGTCCTTTGGTGAACTTGTTTGGCACTACCTCCAAGAAAAAGTGGGCCAGCAGGTCTTTATAGTAGTCGATGTCCGGCTCGACGACGACGCAATCGACCGGCGACCCATCCGGGCCGGGAAGGGTCTTGGCGTTCCCCTGGTGGAAAGTCAACTGCACGTTGGTCACGTCAAACTGCCTCTGCTTGTAGCTCAAAGTTGCGCCCGGATGGAAGATGCCGGGGTCCTTTTCCTCGGAAAATGCCCCCATGGCAGCGGCCTTCACAACATCACCGATGAGGGACTGGTCCACATATGCAAAGAATCTGTCCTGTGCCATTGCGAACTGAGAATCGTCCCAGATGGGTTGCCAGTAGTAGCCGAGCGGACTCTTTCCGCTCGCCAAGGTGATTTTTGACATGGCGGTAAGCAGGTTCAGCAGGCAGGCCAGCACCAGGCCCCCGGATTGTTCCATCAGGTTGCTGTACCGTGCGCCCGCGTCAGGGATGCCCGCTGAGATAATCTGGCCAAAGCGCGGGCGAACGCTGTTCAGCGCTTGCCAGCTTGCACCGCCGAAATTCAAGTGAGCGCCCTCAGGAACAAGCATCAGCTCCAAAGCCGCTGGTTTCGCCGGAGAAATGTTGACGGGCTTCCAGGCTGCGCCCTGGTACCCTTTCGCGGAGACAATCACGGTGTAGTTGTCGAAGAGGTTGTCGAAGTAGGTCAGGCCCTTGATGAGTTCCGCCGAGCCGGTTCCGTTCACGTCGCTCTCTTGCCACTCGCTCGGCGCACGGCCGTCAAAAATCCTCGCGGACCACTGCACATTCGCTGGTAGAGGTTGACGAGTACCGTCAACCAAGTTGACTAGAATGCTCCCCGTTGGCGTAGCACCCATAGTTTCCTCCCGTCACAAGGTTCCAACCAGGATTTCTGTTTTCAAGTTTTGACTATTCGATAACATACACCTAACCTCCTGCGTGCGCAACCGAAGGGGGCATAGGTTCGGACGCACCACTGTAACCGCACGGCCCGACTGCTACCATGGGAGTTACTGCCCAATGGGGAAGCGCTGTGTGGTCCCATGGATGGCGAACCAGGCAATCACCCGTGCGTTGAGTTCTGCGACAGCGGGGCTTGCCGCGCCTCAGTGGCCCGCGTTAGGCACCTGCCATTGGTTTATGTGGGCGGGGTGGGAGAGCGTTTTGGCTCATCGAACAAGAATACGGTTCGGAGGCATTGGCACAGGGTCCCCCGTCGTTGTATTTGTATCGTAAAAGGTGATGCCTTCTAATCGGTCGTTCTTAACCACTAGGTCTGCAAGCAACCACCCTGCTCTGTCCTTTCCGGCGAAAGAATTGCCCGCTTTGTCCTGATAAGTTTGAGACGCGCCTTGGGTCTCGGGACGAGTGGCTACAAGCCAGCCGTCCGCCCACAGCTTGTCCTTTGCTTCTTCGAGCGGCAGGTTCAGCAAATCACACACATACAACTCTTGCGAGTTTGGAGCCATCAGGTTAGTCCCTCCTCTTGGCTGACTCGGTATTAGACCTTGAACCCATGCAGCGTTCTTTTTCATCGCTGATTTGAGCTACAAGCTGCTCCCCCGCGTCCATGGTTCTGCGCAGGGCCTCGACCTCAGGCGCTTTCATGGCCTTGGACTTGTCGATGAACTCACAAAGTTCATCGACCGTAGCAAAGGAGTGGTCCGAAATAGGAGTGAGGCTCAGCCCGAGGTCTGGATTGGGGCCGACTGCGAGCATGCAATGGTTGCCAGCAGGGGAACTGGAAAGCTTCCTGGCGAACAGCAACAATTTTCATAATTTATCAGTTAAGCACTCCGGCAATCAGATTTGTACAAAGTGCCGCTCACGTTTTCGGGTATGGAAAAGATTAGGAGCAGGTCGCTGCCGCCCCGACACTCCTGTTACTGGAGTACTGGGGAGAAGGGATTTCCCGCCAGCCATTCCTTCAGCTGAGCGGTTTGCTTGGAGCGCTTCCAGCCAGTCTATTTCTGCCCGCGTAAAACTGGAGGCATAGCGTTTGGCCAAGAACAGAAACAAACTCGAAAACCCATCCCACGTCTGAGGCTCTCCGAAATTACCCGTTTCGAGACTTGAAGTTCAAGAACGTTGGGTTTATTCACCAGGCGGAATTGTTGTGTCCGGGGTTCCACTCTGCTTGTCACCAGCTGTGCTGAGCCCTTTGTTGCCTCCTTCCTGTGCGCCGTTCTTTCCTGTTGGTGAATCCTTTGGGGTTCCATTCCCGACCTCTGTCTGTTTTTTGCTCTCAAACCAGTCGTGAGCCTTCTTCCAAACATCCTCACTAAACACCGCCCCGACCATGCAAGTGCACAAAAGCACGTAAGAATTCGGTTCACCGGTACCCGTCCCGAAAATATTAAGCCCACCTTCGACAGCAAGGAAAATGACAATGGCTGCCGAGAAACCGCGGATTACTACTCCCGCCAAGTCTTCAACGAAGGGGTCGCCCGCCTCGCGTTTCGGCTGTTGGCGAATGAACGAAGAGGCCGCCGCTCCGAGGAGGCCGACGCCTAGCATACCTGTAATCACCGCCAGAGGGAGGGACTCCGATTGCAGCAACCAGCCTGCAAAAAATCGGAAAGCACCCCAAGCATCTACCGCATTCGGAGGTGTCGGTGAAACGAATTCGGAATAGTCAGGAAGCTCACAATTCGGCACCTCAATTCTGGAAGACGAGCCTAATCTGTACCTGGCCGAATAGTATCGGGGCACGCTGGGGTTTGACTCGGCTGCCTTGGCCGTTACGATATCACCTTCGATTGCTTGGCTTAGGTCATTGGCCCAGAGTTGCCATGAATCCTCTTCATACCGCACTCTACTTGCACAATTACGAAGAGGTTCTTCCATCGTTGCAATCCGACGTTGGAACTCTAAATCGAGGGTTTGAATGTAGCGGGAACGCTCGCGCGCGGCCATGTGCCCTACAGTTCCGCTGTCAAAGGTGTGGGGGCAACCTAATTATGAGCAGTTTTTTCGGGGAAAATGGGTAACACTTTTTTGTTCTGAGTGATGGTGATCACTCCGTTTCTTTGTAACCAAGTTTCCACCGCCAGACGCCGCGCTGTTTCGACTTGGTGTTGAGTGTGAGCCGCCGAGACCTGGATAAGCGCCCTGGTCAGTTCGTTGATCCAATCGAAGATCTCCCTTCGCTTGCGGAGAGTATACGCCTTCAGGGCCAACTTCGCATCCTGAAAGACCCTGCAGGCAATGTGCCCGTCGAGACAGTCGCGGGAGCGATGGTTCAGTTCATGCGCCAGCACCTCCGCCCAGACTTGCACCTGGGACTCCGCAGTTGGACCGCTGGCGAGAATCTTCTCTAGCAGCGGAGTTTTCAATTCCCGCACCGCGCATTCCATCCCACCGTTGTAAGGCGGATAGTGGGGTGGTGAGTTCAGCGGCATGACCAGGTAACGGGCGAGTACCTCATCGACCGCCTGTTGATTGAGATTGGAACCATTGTCACGTTTGAGCACCAGTGGCGGTCCATGCCGCAAGAACAGTTGCTCCAGGTGAACAGCCACGGTTTCTCCCAACACCCGCTCTCCCACCCAGGGCGTGAACTTATAGCGCGAGGCGAGGTCCTGCACTTGATGCAGATGCAATTTGTGGTGGGCGAACCTCGCCAACTCCGCGTCATCCAGTGACCAGACCAAGCCGGGAATCTTCCAGGTGATGTGGCGTAATTCCGCCTGGTGTTGGTGGGCCAACTCCCACCGCACCCTTCTCGTCAGCGCCTGCAGATCGCGCCGGGAGATCTGATCTTGGTACTGCCGGTACAGCCTGCCCACTCCACGGCTGCGCTGGCGGCCATGCTGCAGGTGGTACAAGGCAATGTGCAACTCCTCCAGTTTTAACGGCGCCACCTTGTGGGGACCCGGCTTGAGGAGGGCTGGCTGGCCATGCTCGAGACGGTGCTGCCAACGCCGGAAGCTCGCATACGACAGCCCCAGGGATGCACAGAGGCATGGGTACGGCCAGCCCACTTGTCGCTTCAGTCCGCTCAGGGTAGTAACTATCATTTCGGCTGCCTCATGCTTTTTTTTTATCCAGCTGCTCCAACCGCTGACGGATCTGCTCCGTTTGCTCCAGCACTTCCAGCTTCGCCTGTAACTCCTGGGTCTGGCGTTCGAGGGCCTGCTTCTCCGGGTCGATGGGCAGCGGCGGGCGCCCCGCTTCCCGATTGCCTAGCGCCTTGACCATCGCCGCCAACGCCCGCCGCTCCCACTTGTAATAGGTCTTGCGGGAGATGCCCAGTTGCCGGGCCGCTTCCTGAGCACTCAACAACCCGCTCCGCACTTGCATGATCAGCTGCGCCCGCTGCCGCGCTAAGGCTTGCTGCTGAGCGCTGGATTTCGGATCGTTCATCGCGGCATCCTCCCACCCCACGAGCTTGGTCTACTTGGCCGGCGGCGGCGCTTTCGGCTCTTGCAGCTTCACCAGCCGCTTCTCCAGTTTGGCCATGCGCCCCTTCTGCTGCAAGGCCTGGCGTGCCAGCAACCGCTCCAGTTTGGGACTCAGCGCCGGTCCCGGTTCCAGGCGTGTTTGCGACTCCAGCGCTTTGAGCATCGCCGCCAGCGCCCGCTTCTCCCATGCTGCCAGCACGGCCGCACTGATCGCCAGTTCTTGACAGACTTCCCCCGGCCGCCGACGCTCGCTCCAGATCGACAGCACCGCTTGGGCCCGCTGCTGGGCATTGTAAGGCAACGGTTCCTTCTTGGCTTTGATTTCGGTGCTCATGAGATCCTCCTTCCAAGTCGTAGATGACCTCCCGATGAGGTTGTGGCTCCTCGCCATCGACGAGCATCTTCACTTGCCCCTTCTCAGCGCGGATGACCACCGACTGCTCGCCCATCCGCCCCACCATGTAGAAGGGACTGCGCGGCTGCCCTCGCAACGCCAGTTCCAACACATTGTCCTGGATGCCGCGCTCAATGACTTGGCGCAACTCCTGGGCAATGGCAAAGAAGCGATCGGCCGGACACAACCCCTCCAGGGATTGATGGGGCCGCCGATGGTTGTAGTGCTTTACCCACAGCCGAATCCGCTCGCAGGCCGATTCGAAACTGTCAAACTGGGCGCGCTCCAGGAACTCCTCCCAGATGGTCTTCCAGAAGCGTTCGATCTTGCCCAGGGTCATGGGATGATGCGGCCGGCTCTTAATGTGGTGAACCCGATCCTTGCGCAACTCCGCCTCGAAGCGGGTGGTCCCACGCCAGCTCGAGTACTGGCGTCCCTGATCGGAGAGCATCTCTTTGGGCACGCCGTACTCCGCCACCGCCCGCCGGTACACCTCTAAGACGTGCTCCGCCGTCTGGCTACGGAACACGTCCAGCCCCACCACATAGCGAGAGTGATCGTCGATAAAGCCGATCAGGTAAGCGTTCTTGCCTCCCAGCCGGAAGGTGAAGATATCGGTCTGCCACATCTGGTTGGGAGTAGAGCGTTCGAAGAAGCGCGGTCGTGGGGGATTACGCTGGGGTTTACGGCGAGGTTTCTTGAGCAACTGCTGCTCATGTAAGGTGCGGCGAACCGTCTCCCGGCTCACCGGTAGAAACCACATGCGCCGCAGGAACTGGCTGATTTTCTTGATTCCGAAGTCGGGATGGTGCCGCTTGAGGTCGACGACTTGCGTCTTCACCGCCGGCGCCACTTTCGGCCGCTGACGATTCCGGCGTCCCGGGTTCGACTGCAAACCCGCTTCGCCCTGCTCGCGGTACAGCCTCACCCACTTGGATAAAGTGCTCTGGCCCACCCCCATTTCGTGGGCTACCCGCTGCACGGGGAAGCTTTCCTCCAAACATAACTGCACGGCCTTCCGCCGCACCTCAAACGGATGAGAATGGGCGTGCGGACGAATTGTCCGTCGGGCCGCCCCCCTCGGGGGGCGGGTCTCCTTCCTCTTCCCTTGAACCTCGCTGATACCTTCCATAGGTAACACTCCTTTCGGTCCCTTCCGGGAACCCGAGCTCTGGAGTGTTACCCTATTTCCTCAAGAAATCCTGCTCATGATCTGGTCGTTAGCCCAATTTCGAGGGCAGCCCCGACGCCCCTGCGAGGATGGCGTCCCTGCTGAAGGGCAACCCGGCGGCATCGCAAATGAAGGACATGCTTCTCGGCGGCCTGATGACGCAGCTCAGGTCCATGCCGATTGGCATGAGAATTGATGATTGGCTGTTCCATGAATACCCGGAACTCCGGTTGCAGCAGGTTGCCGGTGCCAAGGCGCAACTCCGTGACAATTCTCGGGCGCTGAGTCCTGAGATAAAGCGGCAGGTGCCACGGCTGGTGTTCAGGGCGAATGCGGCGATGAACTCGGCGTTTGCCCTGTATTGGGCGAAGTCCCTCGCCGACGACTCCATCTCGCTGCCATACAAGTCAACCGGGTTCTTGCCCCAAGGGGAGACATTGATTCGGATTTTTGAGCAGGTGGGGAGCACGCCTTCCGAGGACCGGAACCTCGTGGATTCCTGGGCAGCGGAAGTTGGACTGGGTGGCTGGTATCGTTGGATTCCCCACAGGACGGACGGGTAGCTGATGAGCACGGACGACGTTTACGTCTTCGAGATTGCGCCTGAGGACTTTGACGCGGGATTGCTTCCCGAGTCCGCTCGGCAAGTAGGGTCGCCGGAGTTCAAGGACCAGGTTCGCGGGTTCTTCGAGCGGAACCTTGAGGCATTCGCGGGCTGGCATGACATCTCCGTGGAGGACGACAAGATACGGGTCTCTTGGAAAGCGAGCGCGGACAAGGCGGGCGCCCTCTCCGAAATCATAAAGAAGCTCAGGGATGGCGAGTACCAGGAAGGCATCCAGTTGCTGCGCTTCCTGCTCCCGTCAAGGGAGAAGGACGCAGCCGTCCGCTACAACCTGGGCATGGCGCTGAGCGACACGGGGGAGCTTGACGAAGCCGAGGAGCACCTGAGGAAAGCCGTCGAAATCGACCCGGACTTCACGGAGGCCAGGGTGGCCCTGGGGGTGGCGCTCTCCCGGAAGCGCCAGTGGGAACAGGCGGCGACCGTCCTGGAAGGCGCTGTGGCGGGGGAACCCGACAATCCTTATGCGCTTCGCACCCTGGCGGCCTGCCTTCTAAAACTGGGAAGGGATGCAGCAAGGGCGACGGAGTACCTTCGCATAGCGACAGCCATCCTGCCGGAAGACCAGCAGTCCTGGATGAACCTTGGCCAAGCCCTGGAATCCCAGGACAAGGCCGTCGAGGCAGACGCAGCCTACCGGAAGGCAGTCGAAATCAATCCGGGAAACCCGGTTGCGGAGTCGGCCCGGAGAGCCTTGTCCCGGATTGCGGAAAGCAGCTTCAAGGAGACGGGAATTGGCGGCGTCCGGCCTGACGCTGTGATGTATTGTGTGTCGGCCATCGAGAAGTTCTCCAAGATGACCCACGCCGAAATCCAGCGGTGCGCATACGAAATCGCCATGTTGGGAACGAAGGGAATCAAGGTGAACGACCCGGACAAGAGGTACACCCTGAAATCAATGGAAGGGACCTTTTCGGGGCTGCAATTGGTGTGCTATCAGTTCGTCGGCTTCAAGCGCATAGCCCCCCAGTTGGACATAGGGTTCGACCTGTCAAAGGAGTATGAAGCCGCCCTTCGCATTTCCGAGCGAGGTTGAAATCCCAATTGCCCCCTATCGGCGAGGGCTGCCCTGAGTTGCTCGCCTCCCGTTCTGTCACCGTCCGTGAGCAGGCAGCCGGACGATGCTGTGGCGACCGCCTCACTTGCACGGCTTCCCTTTCTCTATCGAAACGTAGCAGGCATACCAGTCGCCAGCCAGAATCTCCTGCCCCCGCCTCAGCGTGACCGAGGCGGTCGCCGGTACGAAGCTAGCAGGGGATACCTGTTCATTCGGTAGAAAACGGTGCCCTCCGCCCTTCAGAATAATAAGCGGCGACTCAGTCCCGGCGGGGCAGCGGTGTCATTTGGAAAATGAATGGCAAAGTGCGCAAGAACTACTTGCTGCCTTCAAGCACCTATTCCTTTGCAGCAGTATCTTTGTTAGAATCCGTGCCGCAGGAGAGTTTCACCGGCGCAGATGAAGGCCTGTCCCGCTTGCCGTAATACTTACCCGGACGATTTCTCCCTCTGTCCACGAGACGGCGCTCAACTTGCCGCCCCAGCCACGGAGACCGAGGCGCAGCTTGCCGCCGGGCTGTCCCGACGCTTCCGCATTGTCCGCCGCCTGGGCGCGGGCGCGATGGGCACGGTCTTCCTCGCCGAGCAGATTGGGGTGGGAAACCGCCCCGTGGCGCTAAAGGTCCTGAACCGCAAGCTCCTCGACGACCCCGACTTCCTGCTGCGCTTCCAGGATGAGGCGGGTTCCACGGGCCGGTGATTAGTGTCAGGGATTAAGGCGCTGTAATGGGAGGTTCTATGGACACGAATACACTGCCAGCTTCTCCGAAAGAAAAAGTGGACTATGTCTCTGGAAGGTTGGATGACTCCATTCGTTCATTTCAAAGCGCCACCACTTGGTATCGGCACGTTTATTTCTATACATCAATGGCGACTCTTTTGCTCTCTGGGGCCATCACCGTAATCGCCGGTTGGAAGCTTGAGACACATGCCGGGGTCAATACGAACAATGTCGTGCTTATTCTTGCAGCCCTTATCACAGTCGCGTCCGGTTGGGGCATGTTCTACTCACCCAAGGATTCCTGGCTGATATACGCATCAAGCCTGAATCAGTTACGGGCGCTCAAAATGAAGATGGAGTTCATGAAAACCAATCCAAGCGCCTTTGAACAGGACGAAAAGCTACCATACGGGTTGTACGAGGAATTACAGGCCATCTTCGACGCACATAACAAAGCGTGGTTGGAATTACGCGTTACCACTGGCCGCAGCAGGACGTAATCGGGCGAGCAGGCAATGAGAGCAGCTTCAGCAACTGTTCGGACAAACATCGGCACTTTGCCGCTCTCGAAGGCCCTGCCGTTATAGATGCGCTACCAGCTACCCGCTTCCATGCCCTTGAGGCGTCCCTCCTTCGGCATGGATGACCTTTCCTGAGAAGTGCTACAATACGCCCGACTCGCAGAGTGATTCCCGTTCCCCGGAGGTTCCCATGACGCACCGACCCGCCGCGAGCATCCTGATTCTCACCGCAATCATTATTCTGGCGCTGCCCGCCAAGGGACAGCAAATCGTTAACCCCAAGAGCGATGACGCACACGTCACCCTCGGCGCGGCGCTTGCACGTAAGGGGGACTTGGACGGGGCCATTGCGGAGTATCGCGAGGCCTTGCGCCTGAACCCGAGAAATGAGCACGCCCACGCTAACCTCGGCAAGGCGCTTGCGAAGAAGGAGGACTGGGACGGAGCGATTGCTGAGTTTCGTGCGGCGCTGCGACTGAACCCGAAAAATGAGGACGCTCACTATAACCTCGGCATCGCGCTTGCAAGTAAGGGGGATTGGGACGGGGCCATCGCGGAGCGCCGCGAGGTGCTGCGCCTAAACCCGAAAAATGAGAACGCCCAGGTCGAACTCGGCCGGGCGCTTGGACACAAAGGGGATTGGGACGGGGCGATAGCGGAGGAGCGCGAGGCTCAGGGCCTGAATCCGAGGAACGTGGATGCGCACGTCATCCTCGGCCTGGCGCTTGAGATGAAGGGGGACTGGGACGGGGCGATTGCAGAAGAGCGCGAGGCGCTGCGCCTGGACCCGAATAATGAGGACGCGCATTTCGTCCTCGGCTTGGCGCTTGACGGCAACGGGGACTGGAACGGGGCGATTGCGGAGTATCGGGAGACCCTGCACCTCAACCCAAGAAATCCCGAGGCGCACCTTGACTTCGGCAGGGCCCTGACAAACAAAGGCGATTGGGACGGAGTGATTGTCGAAGAGCGCGCGGCTCTGCGCCTGAATCCGACAAAGGCCCACGCGCATGACCTCCTCGGTATAGGACTTGAGATGAAGGGGGACTTGGACGGGGCGATTGCGGAGTATCGCGAGGCCCTGCGCCTTGACCCGAACGCTGATGCTGTGCACGTCAATCTCGGCGTGGCGTTGACAAAGAAGGGGGACGACAAGGGGGCGATTGCCGAAGAGCGCGAGGCGCTCCGCCTGAACCCCAACAACGAAAAGGCCCATTACCTCCTCGGCATGGCGCTGGAAAGGAAAGGCAACTACGAGGCAGCCCTGGGGGAATATCGCGCCGCCCACGAACTCGCCCCTCAAAATCCCATCTTCCGCGAAGGCTACGAGCGCCTTTCGAAGCGGGTAAACCACTAGCGCCTTGGACCGAACCGCGTGGTGACGCCATGGCTTGCCCCACGCTCAAGATGGTACCGCCCCTTGAACTCAAGTAGCACCGGGCGGAGCATTGCGTAATCAGGCGAGCAAGCCATGAGAGCGGCCTCGGCGACCGCGCGGACAAACATCGGCGTCCTGCCGCTCTCGGATGCCCAGCGAAGCCAGTCATGCAATTCGGGGTCGGTGTGGGCGGAGTCCATCATTCACAATATACACCGGCGTGCGACGGGATTCGCCGATGTATACTCATAGGGGAGCCGGATTCCCCGGTGGTTCAAGCCCGCAGGCTGAAGGCCCGGCTCGACCAGCACAGGAGCCGGAAGGAGGCCGCACATGCCGAAGTTCCAGCCCGGCGACTACGTCAAGGCTGAGTTCAAGGACGAGGGGACGGGCGAGAGCGAGCGGATGTGGGTGCAGGTGGACTCCTGCGACGACGGGGAGGGCGTCCTCTTCGGAAGGCTCGACAACGGGCCGCTGCTGGACACTGGCCTCCGTGTGGGCGACGAGCTTGCGGTGAGCTATGAAAGGGTGGTCGAGCACAGGAAGTCGTCGGAATTCGAGAAACAGTAAGGACGGTCGTTTCTCCGAGCACAGTCGGGGCATCAACTCATGTGGTCTTTAGTGGCAAATAGACAAGGTGTCGTTCAGCAACAAAGATACCCGTACCCTTGCGGGTTCTTCAATGACCCCACGCGCGAGTGCACCTGCACGCCACCCCTCATTCAGCGCTACATCTCGAAGATTTCCGGGCCGCTGCTCGACCGCATTGATATCCACATCGACATGCCCGCCGTCCGTTACCAGGAGCTGCGGCAGGACTCGGGCGGGGAAAGTTCGGACCAGATCCGGGAGCGCGTCATAAAAGCCCGCCAGCGCCAGTTGCGGCGCTTCCCGGGCGAAAAGATTTATAGCAATGCCCAGATGAGCTCGCGGCAGATCCGCAAGTACTGCAACATCTCCGCCGACTGCGAGCGCCTGCTGGAGAGCGCCATGACGCGCTTGGGCCTCAGCGCCCGCGCCCATGACCGCATCCTGAAAGTGGCGCTCACGATTTCCGACCTCGACGCCGCCGACGCCATCGGCACAACGCACATCTCCGAAGCCATTCAGTATCGCTCGCTTGACCGCAATTACTGGACGTGACCATGCTGTCATTCTGAGTCCGCCATTCTTATTGGCGGACGAACCCGCCGCGGCGGGTCGCTCTGGACTTTTCCGCCGACAAACAGCAGGGCGAGATGCTTCGTTCGGCCTAGGCCGACGGACTCAGCATGACAGCCCTGAAAGTAGTATCAAAGGTGTGCTGGATGGCTCCGGCATGTTACCCTATGGGGGAGCCCAAGCGGCCTGTTTGGGGAGGGAGATGACGATGGGATTGACTACGCTGGAGATAGAAGTAGGAAATCCTGCCAACCGGGAAGCGCTAGAAAAGGTCGAATTCCTCATCGATTCCGGCACTGTATATTCCGTGGTACCCACGCCGATTTTGGAGAGGCTCGGCATCCAGCCATTGACAGCTCAAGAGTTCCGGCTGGCCGACGGGACCAAGACTACGCGCCAGAAGGGCATCGCCCTTTTCAAATACGGAGATCGAATCGGTGGAGCTGACGTCATCTTCGGTGAGGAAGGCGACAGCGTGCTGTTAGGCGCCTTTACGCTGGAAGCACTTGGGCTAACGCTTGATCCCCTGCGCAGGGACCTCAAGCCGTTGCCGATGATTCTTGCTTTTCATCAGCGGATGGGCCTTTGAAGGGGTGATATGGCAGAAGGCAACTCCCCAAGTGCGAACCATGAAACGAAACACTTCCTTGGGAATGAGCCAACCCACAGCGAAGACGGCGTGGACCTGACCCTCATCCGTTGGATGCTTTCGCTCACGCCCGCAGAGCGCCTGCAAGTCCTCCAGCAATCCGTGCAATCTCTTCTGAGGCTACGAGATGGCAAAGCCAATCGTTGATTATCTGGCTATCCTGAAGACCCTTCGCAGCCATGGGGTGGATTTGGTCGTTGTCGGTGGAGTTTGTGCAGTCCTGCATGGCGCTCCTCTGGCAACTTTTGATCTCGATGTGGTCCATTCCCGCGAGCCGCACAACCTCGCCCGCCTTATGGCAGCCTTAGAAGAGTTGGACGTCCACTACCGCATTCCCGGACGCCGGGACAAGAAACCCGGCCCTTCCCACCTTGCATCTGCTGGTCACCAATTGTTGATGACCCGCTTCGGGCCTCTCGACCTCCTGGGGACCATTGGCCAAGGTCACGACTACGGCCAGCTTCTCCATGAAACCGTGGAACTGGAAATTGGTGGGGGCCTCAAGGTTCGAGTATTGAGCCTGGAGCGCCTCGTTAAGACTAAAGAAGAAACCGGCCAGGAAAAGGATAAAGCTGTCCTGCCAGTCCTGCGCCGCCTCCTGGAAGAGAGAGCGAAATCCTGAGAATCCAGACCCGAGATCGATTGGAGGTAGCCCCGAATTCGTAAGTTGAGGCCTGGTTCAGCGGGACTGCAAAGTGGACTTGGCCTCGCTGGTGAACTTAACCTGGTAACGTGGCTGAGGAGCGGTCAATCTTTGCCAAAGACCTCTTCCATGGAGTGTAGGCGGCCCGCCCGGACGTCGTCATCGATGGTCTTGGCAAGCCTGAGAAGACGCTCGGTCAGTTCCGGGTTAACCAAAACTTCCAGAGTGGCCAGTACAGATTCGTGTTCACGGATCATCTTATCAAACCACTCCTTGTCCATCAGATACTTCGACTTCTGACGATGGTTACGGATCAGGATGACCTTCTTGCCCTTGGCCTCTTTCGTGTACCGCCTGAAATGGTCACGGAGCTTCGTCGCAGAAACTTCCTTCACTGTGATGGTCTCCGCCCCGTTCATCGCACTTCTCCTCATGTACGATCAGATCCCTCTAACGTACGGAAGTATGGATTTGTAAAATCCCATTCGTCAACAGATTAGTCAGGGTCGCGTCAAAGTCGGGGAAAAAGCGGCTCTGCCGCCTGCTGTGCGGAAAGCCTCTGGCTTTCCGGCGTAGCCCGCCTCCTTTTAGCCCTCCGCTCGGCTGGAAGGCTGAGCCTTCCAGCCGAGCGGAGAGGGTTGGTCAGAGCGCAGGCCCCCGGAAAGGCGAAGCCTTTCCGCACAGCAGGCGGCAGAGCCGCTTTGGGATCTTACCCTTCAGGGACTTTGACGCGGCTCTGACAGATTAGTGAACGAGCTTGTGATGCCGCCCAAGCCAATAGGGCAGAAGGAAAAAAGCTCCTTCGTCCTCGGCTCGGCCCTCAGAGGTACAATCCAACTGGAAGGGGTTGCCGTTCCACTTCATCACACAGCGTTCGTTCGGGGGGAGGGCGCGCCGGGATTGCTTCTCTCGAAAACGGTCCGCGCTCGGCGCGCGGGGCAGATCCACGCGCTGGGAATTCCTGACGGTCCAAGAGATGGTGTCCAGAGGAATCCGCTCCAGGGTTTCAAGGGCCTCGCCCGCGTCGTAGTCATTCGCGCCTGTGCCTGAGGCATAGATGAAGTTCCATAATGGGTTTCGTTCAGCTTGGCAGGAGCGCCAAAAGCGTTCGAGGGCTGCCTGGAACGGCTCGCGCAACGCGGGATCGTCCTCGTACCTGAGCAAGGGATAAAAGGAAAGGAAGGCCAGCTCCTCATCCGAATAATTGACCTCGTGTGGGGCCTCCAGGGCGCCCCGCGTAACGTTTTCGAGATAGCCTCGCTGGCGGATGAGTTCGTGATAAGCGGATAAGAATCGCGCCTCGCCGGTGATATGGTAAGCGACCCTTAAGTGTGAGAGCAGCTCGAGAGAATTCAGCGCAACGTCCTCCTTGCCTTCCTCGGTTTGGAAGTACGCTGGAGAGTACTTGCCCCAACGGGGCACACGGCCGCCGAAACCCACGAGCTCCAACCCGTGGTCCAAAAGATGACCGGCAATTCGCGCTGCCGCTGCCCGGATAGGCGCGCGATCCGACTCATCGGGGAGCAGGTCATAGGCAACCCCGTAGGCGAGGAAGTGTCCCACTAATTCGTCCGAACTTGTGTCGCCTTTCCACTCCCACTCGCCCTCCGATGTCCAATGCCATTCACCATCCTGTTGGCGGGAGTCGCCGCGATGGATCAGCGCTCGGGCCGGGAATCCCGGAATTCCGGTTATCGACTCCAGGCGCAACAGGGCTGCCAGTGAAAGGCGTGCGTTGCGCAGCGCCTCAGGTGAATGGGTCGCCGCAAAACGAAAGCACTCCGCCGTCACGTAGAGCGCTGTCCACAGGCCGTCATTATCGCTGGGCGCCAAGCGAAACGAAGAGGTGTGCCCAGGGCGTAGCAATTCACAATCGGCTGTATAACCGTAGCGATTGTGCCGGCGCTGCAAGCGTGCAACAAACAACGCACTCTTGCGTTCGAGATCAAAGGGCTCGAACTCGATTCGTGAGACACCGGTTTGTGTGCGAACCCAAGCTCGGTCCTTCTCCGCCACGATCTGCGCGACCCGGTTGTCGCTCAGATAGCGCTTGCCCCAGAAATAGAACCACTGCTGACCGGCAGGCGCGTCGGGCTGGAAGCAGATGGCGCCCTGGCGCGTGGCGAGCCACAATCTGCCGTCGGGCCCCAGGGCGACCCCGGTCAATGACAGGATCGGCAGACCATCTTCCCCTGTCCATAGCTTCTTCATGCCGGAGGATTCAACTTCCACAAGGCCGTTTGACGAGGCTTGCCAGAGCCTTTGCTGTGCGTCGCGAACCTGCTTCTTAGGTGGGCTGTTCAGGGCTTGGCGAATGGTCACCGGTATGCTGGCGTCCTCGAGAGCGAAGCGATCGCAGACCATTTGCTCATAAGTGCGCTTTGTCTCAGTTTGCGCCGGGGACGGAAATGCCAAAAGCAAGACGATGCATGGCAAGGCTGGGAACGCTTGCGACCAACGGTACTTTGCCTTTGAACAATCCAAGTCGAGCGGGGCGGACCGTCGTGTTCTGGTCGCGGATGGGAATGCTGATGATTTCAACCTGGTGAACATTTCTTTACACCTATGACTGCTTCCGCCGGGAAGATTAGTGCCGAGGTTATCCCTACCTCCCAGAAACTACAACCTCGACGGCTCACAGCCCCAAAAGGATCTTCAGTGTCCACGAAATATCTGGACAAGGCGCTCGCCGTAGCGCCGCTCCCGCGCGGCGGGATGGGTCTTGCCAGCAAATTCCACATGGACCCATCCCCAGTGGCGGGACCGGGGCGGGCGGGGGCGCTACACTGTCCACCCAATTGCTCGACATTAGATTAGCGATACAGATACCACGGAAGCAACCATTCGCCCGTCATAACACCAAGCTCCGAGAGGAACAGTTTGAAGGGCCCACGTCGTTGATGAATCCACAAACGAAAATATCGGGGATGGACCCAAAACCGAATTGGCTTCGCTGAGCATTCGCGGCGGGAGAGCGGGGTTAACCCCCGCCATCAAGCGTCCCCTGGTATGCCTTAGATTAGGGCTTCCACGAAGTCGGCTTGGGTCCCGTCAGGGCTCCGGCAAGGCGGGATGGCCCCTGACGAATGGCGCATAAGCGTTAACCTGACGGCGCGAAATGCAGAAGGCGTCTTTCTTTCGTGCTCGCCTCTTGCCTTGATTTGACCCTGGCGAAGATTTCTGCGAAGCTTTCCCCCTCTTCCGACTGAGCGTGAGGTTCTATGCGACTTAAACTCTTCTCCCGCGAATTCCTGCGCAGTGATTTGGCCGTGTTGCTCGGCATTGCACTGGTGCCGCTGGTTCTGCATTTACTCTTCATTGACCAGTACGGGTACTCCCGCGACGAACTGTATTACCTCGCGTGCGGCGAGCACCTCGACTGGGGCTATGTCGATCACCCGCCCTTCATCGCGCTGGTGGCGTTTCTGGTGCGCAAGGTATTTGGTGAATCACTGTTGGCCATTCGCATCCTTCCTGCGCTCGCGGAATCCGCCCTCGTTGTGCTCACCGGTTTGATGGCGCGCGAATTCGGCGCTGGCCGCTTCGCCCCGCCACTGGCCGCGCTTTCCGTGGCGCTGGCGCCGATTTTCCTTTTCATCGGCCATGTCCTTTCCATGAACGCTTTCGATTACCTCTTCTGGGCGCTTGCCAGTTATGTTCTGATTCTGATCTTGAAATATGATCGGCCGAAACTGTGGCTCGCGTTCGGGCTCATCGCGGGCGTGGGGCTGATGAACAAGTACTCCATGGGCTTCCTGGGAGCGGGCCTGGTGGCGGGCCTGGCGATCGCGGCGGGGTGGAGACATCTCAAGAGCAAATGGCTGTGGCTGGGCGGTGCGCTGGCCTTTGCGATTTTCCTGCCCCACATTCTCTGGGAAATTCACAACGCCTTTCCCACGCGCGAATTCATTGCCTCCGCCGGGTCGAACAAAATCGTCCCGCTTTCCCCGTTCGGCTTTCTGAAACTCGTTGCCCTGAGCGCCCACCCGGTCACCCTGCCCATCTGGATGGCGGGACTTGGCTATCTCTTATTCGCGCCTCAGGTGCGACCGTTCCGCGCGCTCGGCTGGATGTCGCTATTCGTGTTCGGCCTGCTCATCGCCACCAGATCGAAACCCTATTACGCGGCCCCAGCCCTCCCCCTGATGATGGCCGCGGGCAGCGCGGCGATTGCGGCCCTGTTCGATCGATTCCGACTTGTGTGGCTCATGCCCGTGGTGCTCGCGGTGGTTGCGCTGAGCCAGGCGATTCTCGTCCCGCTCTTCGTGCCTGTGCTGCCAGTCGAGACCTACATCCGTTACGCCGCTCTCCTGGGTCTCGAGGTCCCCTCCGGCGAGCGCCACAAAATGGGCAAGCTCCCGCAGCACTTCGCCGACATGTTTGGATGGGAAAACCTGGTGGCCAACGTAGCGCGCGTCTATAACAGCCTGCCCGCGAAGGACCGCGCACAATGCGCGATCTACACGACGAATTACGGCCGCGCCGGGGCCATCGACCTCTTTGGCAAACGCTACGGCCTGCCGAAATCCATCTGTGGGCACAACAGCTATTTCCTTTGGGGACCCCGCGCTTATACCGGTGAGGTCATGATCGTAGTGAGCGATAGCCCTGAAGAGCTGCGCAAAGTATTTGCCGAAGTCAGCGTGGCCGCGCAGGCTACAGACGAGTACTGCATGCCTTACGAAAGCGGCGTGCTGATTTGCATCTGTAGAAAGCCCAAAGCGCCCCTGAAAGATCTCTGGCCACTCACCAAGAGCTATGGTTAACCGCGGGATCACAGACATCATAATCCGATGTCTGCGCCAGCCGGCGAGTCTTCCACATATGCTCCTTCTCCGACGTCGTTCGTCATATTCGCCTGACCGCGCGGCCTCGGCGGAGTTCCCGGAATTGCTTGATCTGCGCGGGGCCGCTGGGAAAGATGGCACGAACCTCGAGATCCCCGCCCAATGCCTGGATGATTTTGCGCAGGCTGCTCAAGTACATGTTACGAATTCCGGTCAAGGTGAAGGCCGCAGCCTGGAAGTATTGGTCCCAGAACCTTGACGCGGGATATAATCGGCCAGCGTCTGCACAGATCGTCATGTCAGGCGCAGGAGAAGGAACCGTGAGCGAATCAAGCAGGCGCAAGTTTCTACGAAATATCAGCTTGGGGTTGGGGACGGCCAGCATGGCAGGTCCCGCATCATTCTTGAGCAAGGCTCGAAGCCTCGCCCCCATCGAGTCGGAGGCTGGGGATTCCCTCCCTGATATTGAGAAAAGCCGCGGACCTGAGGAACGCAGGTCCGCGCTACCCGCCATCGATTTTCGCTACTCGCCGCTTTCCTGGCAGACGGCCTACTGCTTTCCGGACGATCACTACAAGAGTCTGATCGGCGAGCATGGCGATCTGCGCTACGGTCATCCCGGCCAAGGCGCAGGCAGCAAATACTTTCCGGAAGTCGTGGAATTCTCACTTCTCGGCATGGAAGCAAACGAGGTGCGCGGGCAGCGGCTTGAAGCCCCAGGTGTACCGATCATCCACACCCGGATTGACCGTCCCGAAGCCTTCCTGGAGCTCACCACTTTTGCCACCCAGCGCGCCGGCGAAGGTCGCGTCGATAACGTGATTCTGGAAGTCGAACCGCGTACCTTACACACCTTGCAGGCGGTTCCGGTGATGGTTTTGAGCACGAAGCGAGAGATCAAGCTGCAAGAATCCGCTGGAATCACCCTACTGCGCCTCGATGATGAGGCGGCGGCGCCGTTCCTCCTCGTGGATGTGCCACTCTCGCGCCACGAAGATGGAGTCGTCTATCAGTCGTTTTTGCTGCAAGCGGGCATCGCTACGGAGGGCAGGCCCTCCCGCTGTTTCTTTCGATTTCCCCAGGAGGGCCAGGAGATCGACAAATTAAAAGAGGGACTTGAGACTCCAGACCGCTTGTTGGCGGAGGCTCGACAGTACTGGCAGAACTGGAAGCCCTTTGAAGGGAAGGTGTCCTGGCAACTTCCGGGACGCCACGGGGAGTTCCTGGTTGCCTGCGCACGCAACCTCCAGCAGGCTCGCGAGGAGAAAGCAGGAAGGATTACGTTCCAGGTGGGGCCGACGGTTTACCGCGGCCTCTGGGTGGTGGATGGAAACTTTATCCTCGAGGCCGCCCGTTATCTTGGTTACGACAAGGAGGCCCAGCAGGGACTCGAAGCAACCTGGAAGTATCAGGAAGCAGATGGGGGCGTGTTCGCGGGTGGAGGGCGCGAGCATTGGAAGGATACAGGCATCGCCATGTTCACACTGGTACGCCAGGCTGAACTCAGCCAGGACTGGAGCTACTTCCGGGAGATGCAACCCAGTGTTGTGCGGGCCGTGAAGTTTCTTGCGAGTCTGCGCGATAAAGCCCAGAGCGATGGGAGCATGAACGGCCGCTACGGTCTCCTGGCCCCTGGTTTTGGCGACGGAGGGTTAGGAGGCGTCCGTTCCGAGTTCACCAACACCCTGTGGGTGCTGGCGGGCTTGAAGGCAGTCACCGAAGCGACGGACCGGCTTGGTCTTCCGGACCTCGACGGCGCCCAACGGTTCTATAACGAGTTGCGAGCCGCGCTGTTTGCGGCGGCCCGCCAGGAGATGCGTCGCCATCCCGAGGGGTTCGATTACCTGCCGATGCTGACGAAGGGAGACCCCCAGTGGGCCACTCGAGATGAGTGGGATCGCCCGAGACCCCAAAATGCACAATGGGCTCTTTCCCATGCGATCTATCCGGGCTTGGTGTTCGAGAAGGACGATGCGATTGTGAAGGGACATGTCCAGTTGATGCAGGCTTGCACCCAAGAAGATATTCCTGCGGAAACCGGCTGGCTTCCGCACGGAGGAGTTTGGAATTACAACGCGGGTTTCGTGGCTCATGTCTACCTCTGGGCCGGGATCCCTGATTGGGCAAGGTTGACTTTCAGGGGCTTTCTCAACCACGCCACACAGCTTTATTGTTGGCGGGAGGAACAACCTATGCGAGGGAGCCTGACTGCGGATTACGTTGGTGACATGCCCCACAACTGGGCAAGCGCGGAATGCATTCTCTACCTGCGTCACATGCTGGCGCTCGAAGACGGCCAAGCGTTGCGCTTGCTGGCGGGAGTCGGCGAGTCTGAATTGGCCGACGGCGAGCCTCTGAGCATTGCCCAGTCTCCTACGCGCTTCGGCCGCATCGACATGAACATCGAATCCCTCGACCGCCATCAAGGCTGGCGCTTGAAGTTCCAGCGAGGCTCAGGGCCCACGCCTTCGAGTGTCCAGTTGCCGCTGATACTGGCCTCCCGCTTCCGCTTCGTCGAAATCCATGGCGCTCAAGCCCGCCAGGAGGGAAACACCGTGTTCGTGACATCCAGCGCGGCCTCCTGGGAAGCGCTGTGGAAGGTCTGAGGCGATCAGCGTGAGGGAAGAAGTCAGGAGTCAGAAGTCAGGAGTCAGAATAGTCGGTTTCAGGCGACAGGTATCAGGGGGCACGATCAGCTTTCAGCTTTGGTACCTCATAAATCCAAGCTTCTTCGGGTGTTAGTGCCATTTGCGAGACCCAGTCATTCCCGCGAAAGCGGGAATCTACTCGGCAAACCTTTGGAAATGTGCTGTCCTGGGACTGGATTCCCGCTTTCGCGGGAATGACCGGCGGCTCGAGTGGATCCCATTCCAAATGACACCAGCACCCTTCTTCGCTGCCGATTGCGTTCTGCTTTTGAAGAGTCACACGTCCAGAAGGCCCGCCGCTCTTCTTGGCGGGCGTTACGCTTGCTAGGGCCCGGGGCTCTTCTTCTGACTCCTGCCTCCTGACTCCTGACCGATGCCTGCTGCTGCAATGGGTTACGGCCTTCGGTCGAAGAAAGGACTCTTACCGGTGATGCTCAAGGGGATTCCAATGGCCTGCTTGACTCCTTCCGCCAACAGCTTCAGGTCAAGGCACGACCTCCCGATGGAGAACATCATTCGGTTATCCACGTGGAAGTTGGCCGCCATCGCTGCCGCCGAGCAAGCCGCAATGCCCAGGTCCATCGAGTTGAAGCTGCAAACTCCGTTCTTGTCCTTCAACGAGTCACAAGTTGGGTTTCCGCAGAAACCGCAATTGAGGCCGGCCGGATTCGATAGAACACCGATCACGACGATGACCGGCGAGGCCAGGATGCTGTCGGCGTCCCGCGCAAAGCTAGGACGGTTTTCCGAGCGCGCGATCTCCTTCATTTTGTCGACCAGGTTCTGCTTGGCAATCTGGTCGTCGATGGCCACGACCTGGATATTGTCAATCCCGCGAGTCTTGGGAGCCGTTCTGGCTGCGGCCGCCATCAAGGCGGCAACGTGGTAAGCAGCCTGCTTCTCCAGTGCAGACGATTCTTTCATAGTGTTCTCCTCAGTTTCAGATGCACATCTGGGTAGTGTCTAAATCTGTGTTGGTGTCTTCTATTTTTCCGGTGTCTCAAGTCGCTAGTGTATCTTAATAAGTAGTGGGGCAAAAATCAAAAGGGTCGAGAACTGTTGATTGAGTCCCGACCCTTTAGAACCGAATCCATTAACCGGGAAACGCTCAAAGCGCCTCTAGAGACACTTCCCGAAGAGGTAGCCGGTGTGTTCGGGAGGGATGTTAAGGGGGTTTCTACACCAGATGTAACGCGCACCTCCCTTAGCTGCGATGCCTATAATGGATCGAATTGGACAATATCCGATGTGACATTTTTTGAAGGTTGAGTCAGTTCCTCCGGTGTGGTAGAGTTTTTATTGCCGTAGAAAAGCCCGTGCTATGCCGGACTTGAAGCACATCCCGCCCCAGTGCGAGTTTGACCAGGATAAGCTGGTCGTCAAGCTGGACGAATTGATTCCTTCGGACACTCGCCATATTGAAGGCGTTGTTTCCAGGGTCCTTGGTTTGCTCGAAGAAAATGGTTGTTGTCACGATCTGGGGAATGTCCAGCTTGCCCTGCAAGAAGCGCTCATGAACGCCATCCTTCATGGCAATCGCAGCGACCCCGAAAAGTACGTGCGAACGTGCGTGGCTATTGAGGAAGGCGGCGGAATACTCATCGTCGTCAAAGACTCCGGTACCGGGTTTGACCCGAGCAAGGTTCCCGATCCAACCATGGGGGAAAACATTTACCGCGAAGGTGGCCGCGGAGTGTATCTGATCCAACAGCTCATGGACGAGGTCCAATTCAAGTTTGGGGACGGCACGGCTATCATCATGCGCCGTCACCCACCGAATCGCCAGCCGTAACAGACTCCATCACCTGCCGCACACCTGCCCGACTGTCATTCCGATCCCGCAGACGCGGGAGAGGAATCTCGTTCTGATTCTTTCTTCCAACCCTTAGTCCGCCTTGAGCTCCGATCAACCTCCGTCCAGAGCGAGATTCCTCGCTGCGCTCGGAATGACATACCCACCAAGATCGCGCCTGAGAGAAGGCTCGGTTTACCCTCATCAAACTGCTTGCCTGTGCCGATAGGTTAAGTGTGAAGGCCGTAGGTGGTCGATGCTGTACATAGTCCTGGTCCTGCTTATCATCTTTCTCATTCAATTCCTGGTGGTCCTGACTGCGCTGATGTTTGTGGTCTTCCTGGCACGCCCTGAAGTTCCCTTCTCAGGGGACAGCTCACTTTTTCAATGACTCAATGAATCAATCACTCAATGCTCAGGCGCCCAGATTCTCGTACCACTTCACGTTTGCCGTCGAAGCGCCGATGGCCACAACACCCGCGTGGCCGTCGCCCTTGATGTCGGCGACGACCACTCCTGACGCCGCCATCTGAGTATCCAGCGTCTGGCGCTCCCACTTCAGGCCGGAGGCGTCTGAGGCGTAGTACACATAGAGGCTGGTGCCTGGACCGCGAAACCCCGCCACGATTTCATCATTGCCGTCGCCATTGAGGTCGGCGCACACCAGGGCGTGGCCGTCGCGTAAACTGTCGTCAATCGCATGGCGACTCCACAAATCGCCCGGTTTGCCTTGCGTATAAACAACCACGTGCTCGCCATGCCAGGGCTCGATGGTGGCGAGGAAACGCCGCCCCTCCAGCTTGCCGACGCCGATTTCGCTCGACCCGCGATGGGGGCGTGAAAGCTGGTCGCCCGCAGCGAGGTGGGTCTTCGTCCAAAGGAGGTCGCGGCCCGTCCCGGTGGAGCAGAAAAGGTGGACGCCTTCAAAACTGGCAGTCAGGATTTCATCGCGGCCGTCGTTGTCCCAGTCAATGATGTGGACGCCATGGACGACCGTCAGAGAGTCGTCAATCAGGTGGGAAAGCCACTCACCCTTGCCGGCGTCAGTGGCAGATACGTGCCCGCGCAGGAGTGGCTCCGGAGGCTCGAACCAAGTGAGCGGCGCAGCGACTTTGTAGTCCGGCTCCTTCGCACCATAACCCAACAAGGGAACATCCACCAACCCCAGGCGACCACTCCCGTCCAGGTCCGCCCAGCGCAATCGGTGCGAGGTGGGTATCCGGCCGAGCAAGCGCAACGACCATTCGGAGTCTAACGAATTCCCCGGTTCCGCCCACCAAAGACTTCCGCCATAGGTGCTGTCATTAAGTGCAAAGTCGCTGGCCAGCGCCAAGCCGCGTTCCGGATAGCCATTGCGAAACAGCGGCGCCAGGCTGATGTTCTGATGGCTTGCCGTGGTGATGGGCCGAGCCTTCCAGGAAGGATTCTCATACCATTCCACAATGCTCTCCACTGAGCTTAACGCCAGGATGTCAGGCTTGCCATCGCCGTTGACATCGGCAACCGCCACCTGGTAGCCGTTCGGAATCTTTGCAATGGTGTGTGCTTGCCAACGGACCATAACTCTTTTCCTCTCGGGAGCCTTCGCCCCGCTTGCTGCATCAAGGGTTGCCAAGCCCGCATAAGCGGTGCAAACGCCTGTGGCTTTTTTCAGGAAATCCCTTCGACAGCAAGTAGGACCGCCAAGGGCAGCAGATCTTTGGCTCGGATCTAAATGGGTAAATCTCATTAAGCAACCGCTCTATTCGAGGATGCCGCAAACCCGCGCACCCCGAGTCAAGTGTCATTCCGAGCGCAGCGAGGAATCTCGCTCTGATTCTTCGCTCCTGCTCGGCGTGGCCGCGTCGGACCAAAGCGAGATTCCTCGCTGCGCTCGGAATGACAGGTGCCAATTTTAACTCAAATTAGCGTATAATTTAACGCTCGGGGAAATAAGGGTTGTTGCCCCGCCACTGAAAATCATGCCTGCACGCACAATGCACGAAAAGATCTGGGAAGCTCACTTGGTGGCTGAAGAGCCCGGGCAACCCCCGCTCATTTATATCGACCGCCATCTCGTCCACGAAGTAACATCCCCGCAAGCTTTCGCCGGCCTGAAAGCGGCGGGACGCAAGGTGCGGCGACCTGACCTTACGTTTGCGGTCATGGACCACTCCGTGCCTACCAAGGACCGACACCTTCCTTTGCTGGATACGGTGGCGGCCGCACAGTTTGAGGCCCTGGAGCGCAACTGCCGCGAAACGGGCATCATGCTCTTCGACATGCAGAATCCCAATCAGGGGATCGTGCATGTGATAGGGCCCGAACTCGGCATCACTCAGCCGGGGCAGACCATCGTTTGCGGTGACAGTCACACGGCGACTCACGGCGCCCTCGGCGCGCTGGCCTTCGGCATCGGCACCAGCGAAATTGAGCACGTCCTGGCCACTCAATGTCTCCCGCAATTCAAATCAAAGACCATGCTGGTCCGGGTCGACGGAAGCCTCATCCCGGGCGTGACGGCAAAGGACATCATCCTCACCGTCATTGGCAAGATTGGCATCGCGGGGGGGACCGGACACGCCGTCGAATACGCCGGCGAGGCCATCCGCGCCCTGTCCATGGATGGCCGGATGACGGTCTGCAACATGACCATCGAGGGCGGGGCGCGCACAGGAATGGTAGCGCCGGACGACACCACGTTCGCGTTCCTGGAAGGTCGCCCCTTTGTTCCGCGTGGCAAGGATTTTCAAATCGCCGTCGATTGTTGGAAGTCTTTGCCCTCGGACCCCGGTGCGGCTTTCGACCGCGTGCTTGAATTGGACGCGGCCGCGATCGCGCCACAGGTTACTTGGGGCACAAATCCAGGAATGGTCGCGGAGGTTACGGGAAAAGTGCCCGAGCCGAGCAGTTTTTCGGACCCTGTGGACCGCAAAGCCGCCGAGCGCGCCCTCGAGTATATGGGCCTCGAACCGGGAACACGTATCGTCGATATCCCGCTTGATTACGTGTTCATCGGTTCGTGCACCAACTCCCGCATTGAGGACCTGCGCCTGGCAGCGCGTGTTGCGGCGGGCAGGAAGGTATCGAAGACACTGAAAAGCGCGCTGGTCGTTCCCGGCTCCAGGCGTGTGAAAGCCCAGGCGGAAAAGGAAGGCTTGGATGAGATTTTCCGCGAGGCGGGATTCGAGTGGCGCGATGCCGGTTGCAGCATGTGCATCGGGATGAATGCCGACGTGCTCCCCAGCGGCGAGCGCAGCGCCAGCACATCGAACAGAAACTTCGAAGGACGCCAGGGCAAGGGCGGCCGCACTCACCTGGTCAGCCCCATGATGGCCGCCGCCGCTGCCATCGCCGGCCACTTTGTGGATATCAGGGAGTGGAGGCTGTGACAAGAAATAGTGAACTTTGAATTATGAATGGTGAATTCTACAAGCCCGCTCCGGAGGTTGGCGCACGGAAGGTGCGCAGTTTTGAGGGAATCGAGGTCGGCGGGGGCAAAGAGCTTCATGCTCCGCTGGGCCGCCAGTGCCAGTCGGAGGTGGTGAACAATGAGGCCCTACATCCGTTTCACGGCTGCGATCATTCTCGCCGCCGCGTGTCTTGCTTTGGGACCGGCCCAAACACCGCCGAGGATCTTGACAAGAGAGCAAGCGCGAGAGGAATCGCGGTATTTTGACTGGCTGCGACACCGCATGGACGAGGCATACTCAATCCATGTGGGCATGTCCAGGGCGGATCTGCTGAAGATCTTCAACATCGACGGAGGATTGCAGAGAATTCCACCGAGGCGATACAGCCTCCCTCGCTGCGACATGATTAAGGTAGATGTCGAATTCGAGTTGCCGCCGGCAGCCTCGCGCGAGACCCTCCCTGCTGACAAAGATTTGAAAATTTCGGCGATTTCGAAGCCGTACCTCGAACGGGCCATACCAGACTAAACCACATGCCGGCCGGGCAGAGACCGAGGGATCGGCCACGGACAACGGACCACGGAACGAGAAAATGAAACCATTCATAAAACACACAGGACTTGTCGTCCCGCTCGATCGCGTCAACGTTGACACCGACCAGATGGTGCCCAAGCAGTTCCTCAAGTGGACTACGCGGGAGGGCTACGGTCGAGTGCTCTTCTACGACTGGCGTTACCTGGATGGGGAAAAGCCCAATCCGGACTTCGTGTTGAACTATCCCCGTTACAAGGGCGCATCGATTCTGCTGGCGTGCGCCAACTTCGGCTGCGGCTCCAGTCGCGAGCATGTTCCCTGGGCGATTCTTGACTACGGCTTTCGCGCCGTTATCGCGCCCAGCTACGCCGACATCTTCTATAACAATTGCTTCAAGACCGGCGTGCTGCTGGTCACACTGCCCGACGCCGAAGTGAACGAGCTATTCCAGCGGACTGAGAAGAATGAGGGATACCGGCTGGCCGTTGACCTCGAAAATCAGACCCTTACAGATGACTTTGGTCTCAAACTCTCCTTCCAAATCGATCCCTTCCGACGCCAATGCCTGCTGAAAGGCCTCGACGACATCGGCCTGACTCTGCGCCTCGCCGACCGCATCGCCGCCTTCGAGGAAGGTCACCATCCATCCGCCGCCATGTGCGAACCCGTGGATCCGACCCTTGCCAAACGGGCGCCATAATCTCCTTCTTTCGAGATGGGTTATGCCTGCTACAGACCGCTGACCCGCGGGCAACGGACGCGACCAGCGCGTTAAGCGGTTTGTTAGACGTCCTTCTTTATCCCCATCGGTTCCGTCGGCAACTGTGCTCCATGCCAGCATGCGACCACCCAAATGGTCCTGTCCTCACGACGGTAAAAAAAACGATAGGGCCGAACAATCACCTCGCGAAAGGGAAGATCCGGAAACTCTGGAATAAGTCGACCGGACTCCGGATATCGCGTGAGGCGTTGCAGTACGTGCTCCGCTCTCTTACGGAACTGGATGGCTACTTTCGGATTGTCCTGCAGAATATAGGACACTGCCTTGAGAAACTGGATTCGTCCGGAGGGTGTGAACCGGACTTTCACTTTGGGCCACCGGCAAGAAGAGCGTCTGCCTCAGCGAGGACCTCATCCAGCTCGAATCCCCTCCCAGCAGTGATTTCTTGTTCGCCCCGTGCCAGGAGATGCAGAAGTTGGCGCTCGTGTTCACTGCGCTCGTAAGCTTCCATGCTCAGAAGAACCGCCGCGGCCCTTCCCCGCTGCGTAATGACGACAGGTTGCCTCGATAACTTGAGGTGCTTCAAGGCGGCGGCTGCGTCTTGTCGAAGGTCGGTAATGGGAATGATGTCGGGCAGCTTTGCCATAGATGTAACCTCCAGACGTACGCTTAACGATATCTCCAATGTTCCCTCGCTGTCAACGGGTCGGCCCTTCTGGTAGTGGGGGAGTTCGATGTAGTGGCGGGGGAACCTGTCCAGATTTAATCGGGACGCCGCCATCTCCCGTGGCGAGGTGCCGTCCCGATCTGATCGGGATTTCTCATTGAGGCGGCCCCGAGGTGCTTGTAGCCGCGAGCAAGTTCGTGGGCGAGGACAACGACCGTCAAGGCTTCGACTTGAACACTAAAGAGCAGGTCAGGCCGCCTACCCGCAACCTCGTGGCGAACGGCAACCAGTCGTCCGTGGAGGGAACTTCACCTGAGTTCTGTAACCCGGTTACAAGGACAAGCGTGGTGTCCTTCATTTTCCTGAAATGGCCGATTCTGATTAGTGCAGCAGCGAGCTGAACCACGTACCAAGATAGTACGGCCACAATACAATCGCGAGCACACCCTTCCAAAAAGTCAGGTGTAGAAACCCGATGGTGAAGAGCCATGCCCAGACCCACAAGATCCCCGTAAGACTGTGCTGCTCGATTCTTATTCTCTCCATGTTGACAAGTATATACCCGCTCTAGCCGCGTAGGGGCGATCCTTGTGGTCGCCCCAGACGGGGGCGAATACAAGATTCGCCCCTACAGCGGGCCACCGTCATTATGCATCCCGCCCGCGCAGCAGGCGCACGGCGTTGGGGATCGTCCCCTCTCGTTCCGTGAGGGCAGAGGGTTGCGCCGGTGCTGCGCTTTCCCGCACCTTGTCGCCTTCACCCGGAGCGAGGAAGAGGTTGGACTCGACTCCGTGCTGCTTGGTATACAACTCGTAATAGCGTCCCCCGGCAGCGTAGAGTTGCTCGTGAGTGCCTCGCTCGATGATGCGTCCCCCCTCCACCACGAGGATTTGGTCCGCACGCCGGATGGTTGAGAGGCGGTGCGCGATAACGAAGGTGGTCCTACCGCGCATCAAGTAAGAAAGCCCTTCCTGGATCATCGCCTCGGATTCGGAATCCAGGCTCGACGTTGCCTCGTCGAGGATCAGAATTCTCGGGTCGGCCAGGATGGCGCGCGCGATGGAAACACGTTGGCGTTGGCCGCCGGAGAGCTTCACACCCCGCTCGCCGACTAGTGTCTCGTACTTCTTCTCGAATGTCTCCGCGAACTCATCCACGCGGGCGATGCGGCAAGCCGCGAGGATTTGTTCCTCTGAGGCGTCCGGGCGTGAGAACGCGACGTTTTCCCGGATGGTACCGTCGAACAGGAACGTTTCCTGTAGGACAACTCCCAGCCGGGTGCGGTAGGAGTCCAGGCGCACCTTGGCCAAGTCAATTCCATCCACCAGCACTCTTCCGGCGCTCGGTGTGTAGAAGGCCGCGATGAGCCCAATCATGGTGGACTTCCCCGACCCGGACGGCCCGACCAGCGCGGTGACCGTACCCGGCTGGGATTTGAAGCTGAGGTCGTTCAGGACCGTCTTCCCTGCTTCATAAGCGAAGCTGACGTTCTCAAAGACCACTTCACCTTGAATGTAATCCAGGCGCAGCGACCTCGCTGAGTCCTCGTCCTCCGGGCGCTCACTAAGGACTTCGCGCGTGCGTTCAAGTCCTGCGAGGGCCTCCGTGATCTGCGTGCCGATCAGGACAATCTGGAAAACCGGGGCCACCAGGAGTCCCAGAAAGATGGTGTAGGTCACGAAAGTGCCGAGGGTCATGTGTCCGGCAACGATTTGACGGGCGCCCAGGTACATAATCAGGGCGCTGACCATGCCCAGCAGCGTGGTCGCAGAAAGACTCATCAGGGAAGTGGCCGTCAGGGTTTTCAGAACATTGTCGAGGAGCCGCCGCACCCCCGCCGCAAAGACCCTCGCTTCCCGCGCCTCGGCGTGGTAGCCCTTCACCACCCGCACCCCGCCCAGCGATTCGGTCAGCCGTCCTGTAACCTCGGCGTTGATCTTGGGGCGGGCGCGGAAGATCGGACGGATCACTCCGAAAGCCTTGCGCAGGGCGAGTCCGAACCCGAGAAGAATCAGACAAGCCAGGCCGGTCATGACAACGCTTATGCGCAGCAGGATGATCGAGGCAAACGTCGCCGTCAGCAGTCCACCCACGAACTCCACAAGCCCGGTACCGATCAGGTTTCGCACCCCTTCCACATCGCTCATGATGCGCGACACGAGGACGCCCGTCTTGTTGGAGTCATAGAACGCCACCGGCAGCCGCGCGATGTGGGCTTGCACCTGGCATCGCAAGTCAGCAATAAGACGCTGCGCAGCCTTGGAGAGCAGTTGCGTCAGGGCGAAAGAAGAAACCCCCTGCACCGCCGTCGCGCCGAGTACCGCCAGCACCAGTGGAACCAGGAGTTGCAGGTGACGCTTTCCGATGATGTCATCAATCAGAAACTTCGAGGACGCTGGCAGAACAAGCCCTGCCACGCGGTTCACCGCCATCACACAGAAGCCGACGGCCAGCAGGCCCCGGCGCGGCCTGATCAGGAACCACACATCCGGCAGGAGCGCCCACCATTGGTCGGATTTCGTCTTAGCGATGGATTTGCTCAACGCACTGCCCTGAGGGTTCCCTTCCTTCTCTCTGCATCCTCCAACAGAAATTGGAAGGCGTGATTTCCTGTCAAAGCTGCCTGCAACCCTGGACAAGCCTCAAGGAATCTTCCTACTGGGCACAACCACTTCGAGCCGGTCTCGTCCCAGGTCTTGGAAATGCCGCTCGTTCAGCGTGAGGAGCGCATCAACCCCAGCCTGCGTGGCACATTTTGCGATAACTGCATCGTAGACTTTTCCGCCGGCAATTCCAAGTCCGGCCGATTCGCGCAGCAGAGATTCATAAGCCCTTTCTGAAAGCGAAACCAGCCGCCGATCACCCATGAAATTGGATTCGAGAAGAAAGAAAGCGTCCGCAGGGGCAATGCGATAGGGTGGAGGAAGCCGCGTCAATACGGCGTAGGCTTCAACCAGAGCCGGAGCCGCGACGACAAGTTCCTCGCCCCGGGAGAGCCTGCGACTAAACTCAGTGGACGACCGGGGATGGTCAGGATGCCAACCGCAAACCAGAGCGATCATGCAGGTGGTATCTGGAAGAAAACTCGCCATGGGAATCAAAACGAATATCAGATACGTCCCGCCCGCTCCTCGCGCACGGCATTCAGGGTCTTCTCGACAGTTTCCGCTGTAAACGCTTCGCGGTGGCGCTTCTTGGGAAGAGCAACCACAAATCGCCCCCGGCGCAGGAAACGTAGCCGCATGGTCGCGGGCTGGATTTCAATCTGCCCGTCCCGGCAAGAAACGTCGAGAACTGCCCCGGGCTTCAGCCCTGCCTCCTCGCGAATCTTTTTGGGAATGACGAGCCTTCCCGCAGAATCCATGGTAACTCTCATGCCATGAATTATACCATTTTCAAAATCGTGGCGGATATTCTGGCTCGGAGCCTAACGAAGGGGCTGCCCCAACTGTAAAGCCATAAGGGCAAACGAGCCCGCGATAATGACGATTGACAACACGGCGAGGAGGTTCCACAGGTTCTGGCCGGCTCGAGTCTCAGCTTCGCCTTCCGGCACGAGGTATCCAAGGAGCGCCCCGGTGGCCAGGCCACCGAAGTGAGCTGCGTTATCGACGGCGAAGAAAAGGCCAAAGATGGCAATGTAAATCACCCAGCGCCAAAGTTGCCCACGATATTCCTTGCCAAGGTGACCATGATGGAAGCTGGCGCCGATCAGGACGCCGATCAACCCCAGGATCGCGCCCGAAGCCCCCACCGACATCCCGAGGGGGCTCCACCAAAAGCTCAAGAGGAATCCCGCCACCCCCGAAACCAGATAGAACACCACGAACTTGGTAGTCGAAAACAGTGACTCAACTTCCGGACCAAGATCGAATAGGCACCAGAGGTTAAGCCCGATGTGCAGCAACCCGGCGTGCAGGAAGATCGCCGTCACAAGTCTCCACCACTGCCCGACCAGGATGTAAGGACTCTTGGCGCCGAGGCGCAGCAGCACCTCGCCGTTGATGCCGCCCATGGCAGATATCGGGTTGAGCTGGGCCGACGCGGAGGAGGCTGTCATGTACCAGGAGATGGCGTAAAGGGCGATATTCACTGCCACAACCACCGAGGTGGCCGTGGAAGGAATGGGGATTACGCCCAAAATTCTGCCGGGGACGCCTGGGGACGAACGCGCCCGGGCCGAGCCTAATTTCTCTCCGCAAAACGGGCAGACGGACGTATTGCGTTCAACCAGGGCGCGACAGTTCGAGCACATCCGATGCGAAGTATCGTAATTCTGCCTCGAGGTACCGAATGTGGAAAGGAGTGCTTTCTTCAGCCTTTCCAGTTGAAACCAGAATTTAGGAGGAAGTTCCATTCATGTTGCCTGCTTATACCGGCGGCAAAATCAATTATAGCCCAGGCACGTTCCGGTCCGTCAGGAAATTCATTTGTCCCCCACATGCTTGTTGATTAGAATAGCGACAGGCGAGAATGGGAGGGGCGATGAAATTCGAAGAAGCCGGACGTGCGCTGGATCGTGAAGTAGCAAAACTGGCGGACTTTCTCGACAAGAAGCTGAAGCCTGCAACTCGCCAGGAAATGGCCACGCTGCTCCGCAGGGCGTCCCGCCACCTGGCCAAGTTGGCCAGGAACCTGGAGAAGGAAGAGCCCGGAACAAGTGGCCGGTAGCTTGGCTTGGAAATCGAGCCGAACCGATCTGCGGCTGGCGGTGCAGATCGTTGCCGTGGGAAGTGTCATTTTGGTTTCGACCGGCTGCTTGCACCGGCATCGTCCCGTTCAGGCAGCGCGCGGCACGCCCCCGCCAGTGGAGGGGCCTTCGACCAGACCCGCCCCGATTGTCCAGGGCGAAGAAGGAATCGCTTCCTGGTACGGTCATCCCTATCACGGGCGTCCAACCGCCAGCGGCGAAATCTATAACATGTACGACATGACCGCGGCTCACCGCACGTTGCCGTTCGGCACGCGGGTAAATGTTCACGACCTCGAGAACGGCCACGACGTGACGGTGCGAATTAACGACCGCGGGCCCTTCGTCGAAGGACGCATTATCGACCTCTCCTATGCCGCAGCTCAGGCCATGCACATGCCAGGCATTGCACAGGTGTACCTTGAGATTCTGGGACTTGGAGAGGGCGTCGCCATCCCAGGAATTTTCGCGGTACAGGTAGGAGCCTTTAAGGACCGGAGCAACGCTGAGCGGTTGAAGCAGCGCATCGAATCTCAATTCGGGCCAGTCATCATTCAGGACTTTGATCGCGGCGACGGCCTCTTTTATCGCGTCCGCGTCGGTCACGAGAGCACCGAAGACGCCGCGCGCTCTCTGGCACAAAGCCTGCGCAGGGCGAACCTGGCGACGGAGACATTCGTTGTGCGGTTGAATTAGACGATGGACCAGTGCATTTTCTGCCGAATCATCGAGCGACGCGTACCAGCCAGGATTGTCTTCGAGGATGATGAAATCGTGGCGTTTGAGGACACCAACCCGCAAGCACCCATCCATACACTCATTGTTCCACGCAAACACCTGCCTTCGTTGAAAGATGCCACCCCCGACGATGCTCCGCTTCTCGGGCGCCTGTTCATGGTCGCTGCACAACTGGCGCGTGAGCGGGGTCTGGAACCTAAGGGCTACCGCACAGTGATCAACACGGGTTCATGGGCGGGCCAATCCGTCTTCCACGTTCACCTCCACCTTCTTGGCGGGCGGGTGTTCCGCTGGCCCCCGGGGTAGGAGGAGCCTTCAATCTTTGCCAAGCATCACCGCTCGGAGATGGCGAGCAGGTTATCCTCGTCAACGGCAAGCCGCTTCGGTCTTTCTGTGGTTGTAAACTTGAATCGCCCCCCGTCTTCGCTGACGGGAACGCGGCCCAAGCTGGCCTTCTTGTCTTTGCCCAGCTCGGCCACAACAGGCACCAGCATTTCGAAATCGCTCGATACGCCGCTCTGTGTGATGGTCCCCTGGACCAAAAATCTCTTCGCGGAAAGTTGCTTGACGCTGGATTGCAGTTTGTAGGTTGGGACACCGGTTTCGTACACCCACTCATTGAAAAACCAGTCGAGCCGGCGATTGTGTTCGAGGTCGCTCGAGCGAGTCATGTACTTTTCCGCGTGGCGTATGAAGTCTTCCGTTGAAACATCCATGCCTTGATAAGTGGCGACGAAATCGCGCAGCAGGCGGAAGAATCTCTCGTCGGAGCCTGTGGAGGGATCACTCATCAGCCCTCGCAACATGTGCAAAACCCAGCAAGCCTTCTTGTACACGATATTGTCGTAGCCGCCCGGCGTCAGAGAATTGGAGAGTCGCTGGCCGAGCCAGATGGGACCGCTGGCTTCGTTGCTCATCCCGCTCTTGCCCTTGCTGAGCAGGTCGAGTTTGTAGCCTCGCAGCAGTTCGTGGAATCTGCGATCGCCATCCTTTTGCCTGGACAGGTCGAGCGCCGCTGCGTAGGTCGCGAGCCCTTCGGAAAGCCACTGGTCATGGTAGGTCTTCCAACCCAATAAGTTGCCCCACCATTGATGGGCAATCTCGTGGGCCACCATGCCGTGGCTAAGAAGATCCTCGGCCTTTTCCGGTAAGCCCAGCTCGTAACGCTCCGACTTCCGCAAGAACGAGAGTGTGGGAAGATAGACCAGTTCCGGCCAACCTTGTCCGAAGTCGCCGGGAATCTGGGAGATGGCGAGGCGAGAGTAAGGAAATGGGCCAAACAAATTCTCGAAGTACTGAAGAGCTTGGGCGGCGCTCTCTGCCACGCTTTGCAGCAAAGCAGCGGGCGCCAAGGGAGGAACCAGGTCGGGACTGATCGGGAACGACGGGGTCCGCCCTCGCGAGGGTGGGGGGAGCACGAACTGGGGGACCACCCTCCGCGTGTGCCGCTCCTCCAGCGCCGTTTCCGCCTCTCGGGTCGCATACACTTCAACCGTCGTCTTTCCGACGCGGCGGTCGACCCAATGATAGGGTCCCAGATTGAAGCCTGCAATTCGAAACACGCCGTCCGAGCGCCACCGACTGCGAGTCCGGCCGTCCGCAGTTTTCTCTTCGATCCTTTCTCCCGTGGCGACCAGGGTGAGGCTCTCGGGATAATCAAACTTGAGGTCGAATGAAGCTGGAGATCCAACCCCCAGGTTCGGATACCAGCTACCTCGCTCTCCCACGTACAACACGTTGTTCCCCACGTCGGTGATGACGTTCCCCTGGTAATTGAAGCGGATGCGGAATCTCTCACCCACCGGGTTTGGGGCGGGCAAAACCACCTGGATCCAGCCCTTGCTTCGGTCACCCGCCTCAATATCTTCCTGCAGAGGGTATTGATACACGGCAAGACTCTCTCCCCGCTCGTCCAGGACCTTTGAGACGCTGAGTAAGCGGGAGAAATCAAATGTCAGCACACGGTCCGAGGCCGAGAGTGATTCCAACAGAAGCTCCGCCCGCCCCGTCATGCTGTTGTCAGGCTCGAGGTGCGTGTCGATGTCGTAGGAAAGGTTTTTCACCGTCCCCGGCGCCAGATTTGCGAAACGGGCCGCCGAGCTCTTACTTGGAAAGGCACACCAGCGATCTGCGAATAGCTTATCGTCGCTTCGGCGAGCCGCAACCACACTCACGGCTTCCAGGAATCGTTCGTCATCGACTACCTCGAACCATTTAAGGCTCGACCCTTCCAAGCGCGCGTGAAAATACGGCAATGTGCGGTCGCCCAGCAAATCCTCAAAGATGCGGGGCGAATCCTCCAGAGCAAAGAGACGGGGTGCGGAGTTCCACTCTTGAGGAAAGTCCAGCGGCCGTTCCGGGTCATCGGGCTCCGGCCTTTCCGCCACCGCGATCAGTTCCCTGGCGGTCTGGTCGGTAAAGCGCAGAATGGCCATCGTGAATTGTTCTTCGAGGATAGGGGAGTGAATGAACCGAGCGAGACTCTCTTTCTCCACCCGCGTGGGGGGTATCAACAGGATTTCCCCTTCCCCGATGTAGACAGCACCGGTGATTTCTCCGGCAGCTTTGGTGAAAAAGCCGATGTAGCCACGGTTGAAAAACAGCTTCACACGGTCACGGATCAGTTGCGCGTGCCGCAGCACATAGACCTGGCCGGGGTCTACCTTAACGTTGTGGAGTTGATTGAGAACTTCTTGCGGGTCAAGCCCGCTCGCGGCCCAGGCCCTTCCTGGCAACAAGACGATTGCGAGGAGAAGCCCACACCACGCCCAGCTACGAAAGCGTCCTTCCACACGAGATCCGCCCAGCATTTTTTACCTCTTAGCTCTTACTCTAGCGCGGAGAGCCGCGTAGTACAACTCGACCCAATCACGGCGGGTGTTGTATCATTCCTGGAGTATGCTTGGGCCTCGAGTCACATTGGGACCGCAGCCGATCATTCTCCGGAGGAAGAGAGTGATAAGTGTATCCCTGTTCCTCCTTCCATTTCTAGCCACGCTTATGCCTTCCACCGCGTTTGCTGACGTTATCTATCTGAAGAATGGCCGGAAGATAGTGGGACAGGTGACGCAGGAGGACTCGAAGCAGGTGATCTACTCGATCCAGGGCGGAGAACTCTCTATCCCAAAGTCGATGGTGGACCACATCCAGAAATCAGCCGACCCTGCTGAGGAGCAACCTCCGCAGGAGAGTGAAACCCCACCGGAGAAATCGCGGGAGGTTCCGCTGCCTTCGTCCCCTTCCGGGGAACCCTCCTCCGGGACAGATTCGCTAGTCATCAAGCACGGGGCAGTGGATGAGGCCTATCTCCGACATCTTGATAGCGAAATGACCCACAATCCCTCCCCGGAAAATGCCCGTCTGCTCAAGCAGGGCTATCAGCAGGCTGCGCTCTTCCAGGCGCGCCAAGGCGACCCCGAGGGCGCCATCCAGAAATACCAACAGGCGCTGAAGCTGCTTCCCAACGATCTGTCCCTGACGCTGGCGCTGGGCTACCTTCAGGTGACACAGAGCCATTATTTGGAAGCCCTGGACCTGCTGTTGCCCGCCGCTGACCGCTACCCGAAATCTGCGGACGTCCCCATGCTGTTGGGATCAGCTTATTACGGTATGGAGGATATGGACGAGACAATCGCCCAGTGGAACAAGGCGCTGGCCATCGCGGATAACCCGCGCATCCATGAAGCCGTGGCCAAGGCGGAACGCGAGCGAGAAATCTCCGGCTCCTACCGCGAACTCCGCAGCAGCCACTTC
>JBEKUR010000004.1:0-85630 GCA_049514855.1 Terriglobia bacterium | reverse complement strand
CATTCGACCCCGGGGCTCAAATTAGATTTGTCTTACGTTCTCGATGATCTCAATGTTCTATGCGCACAGCCTTAGCGGTGGCTCACCGTCCTCGTACACTGAATGCTTGTTGGCGCGGTCAGTCTGTGCCGCGGTGAGGTCTTTGCTCAAATCCGCAAGCCGTTGTTTCAGGATGTTCTCTTTGTTCCCGAGATCGGCAATCGAGTTCTCGGGCTCGTAGTCAACCAGCGCCTGCTGAAGCTTTGTCCCATGGCGCCTTCTCACCATTGGCTTGCTGCTAAATCCCCGCTGCGCACCCATCAACTTGACAGGGCTCTGGCGGAATTTCGCCGCTTGTTGGAACTTGACCCCACCTATGCGGCGGACACTTGGTCTTCTTTTCAAGCTGTGCAGAAGCCCGACTCTATCCTCCAAAAAGTGTTGGCTGATAGTGCGGATGTCCCGCTCGAAGTTCGCTAGGTGGATTTCTTGAGCGACCAAGGGGATAACGACACCGCCTATCGAATTCGCCGGACTCATGGAGATGCTCATCCCGGTTGCGGTCCTCTACATTGCTGGGCGGCATAGAACGTTCTCGCTGGAGGCCTCAGTATTGCGTGTTTCCGCGGCTACGCTCGCGCTCGCCTCTCTGTTGCTTCCGGTCCGCGAGGCGGCCTGCTGGCACTGTCAGTGGAGATCGCAGTCGCGACAAGTGCCCTCCGCAGGGCGGGTGCTCGGACAACGGAGAGACGGCGCTTGGCGATGGCCGCCGCCATCACCCTCTTGGCGGGCGTAGTGCTGTTTGCCTATGTCGACCCGGGCTGGGTCGCGAAAAAGCTGGGCTCGGTGGTCTACGTTGAGGGTTCTTGGGCGGATTGGGTCGGTCCCCGTAAGAGCATGGCCCTCGATTCGCTCCGCATGTGGCGTGACCATCCCGTCCTGGGTGTTGGCTTGGGAGATTTTGAGACCGCTTACCCCCGCTATCAGAGTTTTCCCGCTGACTTGTGGATCGATCACGCACATAACGATTATGTGGAGGCCGTAGCTGAGACCGGGCTGGTCGGCGCGCTGCCCATTCTTTTGGCTCTGGGGCTTTTTCTTCGTCTGGCCTTTCGAGATTGGGGTCACCCCTTTCGATCTCAAGCTTGCTGGATTCGGTTGGGCGCCGCCATTAGATGCTGTGACATGCTGGTGCACAGCTTTTTGGATTTCAACTTGCACATCCCCGCCAATGCGGCATGGTTTGCAGTCCTTGCAGGGATAGCGACGACAGAAAGGGGCGAGAAGTCAGAAGCCAGGAGTCAGGAGTCAGGAGTGAAACCCTGAGCCTTTAGCGATCAGCAAGAACACCTCTATGTCGTAACTGAGAGCTGATAGCTGACGGCTGGTACAGCAGTCAGAAGTGAAACCCATAGCCTTTAGCAATCAGCAAGAACACCGCAATGTTGCAACTGAAGGCTGATGGCCGGTAGCTGATGGCTTCCACGTGGAATTGCTGCCTGAGTGGCACTGCCTTCATCGCAGCAATTTAGCGTCGCACTTTTCTTTGTAGGTTGATACAAAGGGCGGCACTTGACGGGATCAGGGGAGCGTGGTTGACTATCATTCTTTGATCGTGTTATCTATCAAAGTGCTGAAAAATGCCGCAGGAGTCGCCCGTTAGGTTGGGAGTTCGGTCCCCCAGAGCTTGAGATCGCGCAGCTAGTGTCATGTCGAGCCTAATTGTTGACGCAGCGTACGGCGACCGCGCTCTGAGGAAGTACTTGGGGCTCGATTATGAATTCAACGTTGCCTTGACGAAGCGTACGCCTGTCGCGTCTGCCAGCGCAAGGTGGTAGCGTCGGTCGCCGCGGCGACCGCTGTATGGCGCCAACGGCGCTCTCCATTGCGGTCCCGCCGTGGCGGGACGGCTTTCGATCCTCCTCCGCCACAGCGAGCCAAGCAGGAGGACTGTAAAGAATTAAGCGTGACAGGACACTACCGCGGCGGTGAGACGAGGAATCAACGGCTGACGGACGAAACTGGGCTCCAATCGGTCCTAAAGCCGATACGCGAGCAAATGAAGGAAGCACAAATGCAGGCAAATCAGGTTTCACTCGACTGCTTCGCTACGATAAACGATGACAATGTCGTATCCCGCGACCTCGAGGGTGAGGCGGTTATGCTGAACCTGGAAAGCGGCGTATACTTCGGCCTGAACGAAGTCGGTACGCGAATTTGGGCGCTTATCCAGGAACACGGATCGTTGCGCAAGGTTCTCGAGGCGATGCAGCAGGAATACGAGGTCGCTCCCCAGACGCTTGAGAGCGATTTGCTCCGGCTAGTGGAGGAGCTGCGGGCCAGAGGGTTGGTAAGTGTTTCTCAACGTGACGAACGGAAAGAAACTGGCTTTTAAGCTGCGAAAGGCTTTCCAGCTCTCTGCTTCGGATTGGCTTTTAGTCATTCAGGCGGTGGGCTGGTTTGCTGTGGTCGAGTTCGGCTTGCGCGTCCTGAAGCTGAAAACTTTGCTTGCTCTCCTTCAGAACGACAGGCAGGCTGACCGGGAGGGCTGCGCCAGGGCGCCTACCAACCCCGAGCGGGTGGGCTATTGCGTGGAGTTGGCTTCGCGCCTCCACCCACTTCGCCCGACTTGCTTGAAAAAAGCGCTGGTCCTCCTTGCATTACTGGCGAGGAGGGGTGTCAAGGCTCGGGTGATCATAGGAGCGGCAAAGTCAGACGGGAAACTCGACGCCCATGCGTGGATCGAGCATCAGGGACGAGTGATCATGGGAGGTCCGGCAAGGGACCGCTACTCGACGCTGTACGGTCGGGATGGCGATAGGCTTTTGGTGAGAGGTAGGGAGCGCTAGCGAACCCGGAGAGCGGCATCGCTCGCTGGCAACTACAATCTGAGCGGCTCCTCAGTTGACCCGCGCAGCGGGAAGGAGGGCGAGTTCGAGGAAAGGGCAAACGGGCCTCGCCGGCGAGGAAAGCGGGGCGGGGAGTTCTCCTCCATGCGGGAAGACCAACCTGATGAAGAAGGTAATCGATAGTCTGTTCACGGAATTGGAGATTCACCCCGTATTGATGGATGTGGGCGCGCTGGAACGCCCTCCAGAGATTTGGGACACCATAGCTCGACACTCTATTTATGTGGGACTTAGTCCCGAAGCGAAGCTGCTGCCATCGCGCTATCGCGATGCGTTTTACCAAGTCTGTTTGGTCGACAGCGTCGTCACAACCACCGCAAAGAGCGGTCAGGTCCCCTTATATCTGACGAAGGACCCAGTATATTCGAGCCTGCTAGAGCCGAAGCAGGCAAACAGTACCGGTTTCCTCGACTGGGCGGCGATCCTGGAACGGGAACTGATGGTCCCTGGTACGACAGTCAATGCTCTAATGGGTCGGCTGGCACTGACAAGAATTGACTGGCTGCACACCAATGTCAATGGAGTTGATTTACGGCTCTATCAGAGTATCGAAGATCGGCTGCGGAGGCGGATTCTGGCACTCGACACGGTTCTTGATCTCGTAGACTTTTGGGTTGAGCAGGGCTCACCTTTGGCAGCTTATCAAGGAATTTTGGATGATGGGTTTTGGCTATCGCGTTTGGAACCTTATGGTTTCGTAAAAATGCGGCCCGAGTCACTGGAGAGAATTCGCAAAGTTGATCATCGATTGGATGGGCGGGTACTCGCCAACCGACACAGGAGAACACCAGGTTGGATTTTCGCGCGATTCTTCAGAACGATCGATTCCCTGACAGCAGGTGAATTCTCGCCGCGTGACTGCGCTTCGCTCTGGGCCTTTGCCCTGCTTGACGGGCAGGTCGGGTTCGCTGCCGACGTTGCATTTGAATACGAACGCATTTTTGGGGCAGACCACTCGTTTCAGGCCATGCTGAACGAGACTGTCAACCGCATGAGAGAACTGACGCCAGGAACGTCATTCCGGAGCATCGCCAGGAAGTACGTCCCGAAGGTGGTACGTCGAGGGCTGAGGCGCCTGCTACCGAGAGATGCTGAGTAGAGTAAGCCAGACAGTATTCATGGAGCCGGGGCCAGCGAATTCAGACGAGGGATTCGAAGCGCACGCGTGGCTTAAACATCAGGGCAGAGTAGTCTTGGGTGGTCCAGCAAGGGAGCGCTCTGCGCCGGCTGGATGGCAATTTTGTTTTGGCGTACAGATAGGGAGCGCCACAGTCCTCTGCGGTCAAGTTAATAATGCCAACATTTCGAACTACTTCTCTCGTGTAGATCCCGCGCAAGCAATTTGGGCATGCACAGCATCAATCACACCGACCTCTTTCATTTCCACGCCTTCCTGCTTGCCGACCGGGGCCGCACAGAAAGCTATCAGAAGGCTATCGCTCAAACAGGACGACCGGGAGACGTAGTGTTGGATGTCGGGACTGGCACCGGGATCCTTGCTTTCTTCTCATGCCAAGCTGGTGCGCGAAAGGTCTATGCCGTGGAGGCTAGCCCCGCCATCGAACTGGCTCAACAAGTCTGCGACAGAAACGGTCTTCGGGATCGCGTTGTGTTTCTGCACGATCTATCGTTTGACATTTCCCTTCCCGAACAGGTCGATGCCATTATCACTGACATCGGTGCGGATTTCGGGCTGGAGGGAGGAGTCCTTGGTTCGATGATCGATGCCAGAATTAGATTCTTGAGAAAGGGCGGCAGCATCATTCCACACTCCCTTCAGTTGTTTATCGCGCCGGTGGAAGTTGCCGACCCGTATCACCGAATCGACTTGTGGAAAAGAGATCTCTATGGATTGGACTTCTCACCGATTAGATCGTTTGCAGTCAACAACTACTATGCCGCGCGGTTCGATCCCCAAAGCTTCCTCAGTGACCCCGCACCACTGGTGAGGATTCCTCTGGCGGAAGCGGCGGGCAATTACGTCAGGGGAAACGCTTCCTGCATCGCGACCAGGGCCGGAGTGTTGCATGGAATTGCAGGCTGGGCAGTTACGGAACTAGCGCCAGGGATCAGCTTCTCCAATTCCCCAATCAACTCTACAATTCAATGGCAGCAGAGATTCTTTCCTCTGGAAACTACCGTGCTCCTGCGCCAAGGCGACTGCCTGGGCGTGACCTTCAGCACCAATGATGGTGAGCAGTGGCGGTGGCAGGTTAAGGTGAGCGGGCAGCCAGATGCTAAAAAGAGCCTCACCGAGCCAAAGAGGCAGTTTGAACACTCGAGCTTTCAAGGTTTTCCTCTTTCAAAGGTAAGGCCTTCAAGACAAGCTTCGAGTCACAAACCAAAGCTTTCCCCCAAGGGAGAAGCTTTGCTATTTCTTTTGGGTGCCTTCAACGGCGAAAGGACAATCGAAGAGCTGGAAACGGAACTTCTTCGCCGATACGGGGATTGCTTCCCATCCCGGACCGCGGCTTTGCAGTTCCTAAGAGAGATTGTGACGCTGTCTGCATAGGGTTCAGAAGTCGAGAGTCAAGGATCTCCATGAGCTTGCTGCGGGTCTTGTGAGGGAAGAGGTATCGTCCAACGGCGGTAGACCGTGGCAAGCAGAGGAGCGAGAACCCAACAAATAGAGAAGTCATGAGTGGCATCGCGGGAATCTATTTTCTTGACGGTCGCGCCGTTGCTCGCGGCGAGCTAGGGTCGATGGTGGAGATCCTCGCTCATCGGGGGCCGGACGGGTCCGCCAGTTGGAGCGAAGGAAACGTTGGGCTCGGCCACCGAATGCTCTGGACGACGCCCGAGTCGCTGCATGAGAAACTGCCCTTACAGAACCAGACGGAAGACCTGGTCCTTACGGCAGACGCGCGCATTGATAATCGCGGGGAGTTGGCCTCCGCTCTGAGACTCATCGGCAGACCTCTACAGGAAATCAGCGACAGTGAGATGATCTTACGGGCCTACGAGAAGTGGGGTGAGGATTGCCCGGGAAGGCTCCTTGGAGACTTTGCCTTTGCGGTTTGGGACCGCCGAAAGCAGGCCATCTTCTGCGCCAGGGATGGCATGGGTGTCAAGCCGTTTTATTACTATAAGTCGAACCGTGTTTTCCTGTTTGCTTCCGAAATCAAGGCGCTCTTCAAGGTTCCGGAGGTACCAAGGAAGCTGAATGAAGTGATGGTGGCGAACTACCTTACGTCGACTATGGACGATACCTCCGTCACTTTCTATCAGGGTATTCTGCGACTCCCGCCCGGTCACAGCCTGACTGTCTCTCCGGAAAAAACCTCCTTGCGATGCTATTGGTCCTTGGACCCCAGCCGCGAGCTGCAGCTTCCTTCGGATGAAGCCTATGCGGAAGCACTTCGCGAGATCTTTGCCGAGGCGGTTCGGTGCCGCCTTAGGAGCGCCTTCCCAGTCGGCTCGCAATTGAGCGGGGGGCTCGACTCCTCTTCCGTAGCCTGTATGGCGCGAACTATCCTGTTACAAAGTGGAAAGAGGAGGCTACATACCTTTTCAGCCGTATTTGACGAGGTGCCGGAATCCGACGAGCGACAGTACATCAATGCGGCCCTGGCCCAAGGTGGATTCGAGCCCCACTACGTGCCCGCTGATCGCCTCAACCCGCTGGGGGATACTGACCGTGTATTTTGGCATCTGGATGAACCCTTCTGGGCTCCGAGCATGTTCATGTTTCTGGCTCTGTTCAAGGCCGCGCAGGAGAGCGGCGTGCGTATCCTCCTTGATGGAGATGACGGCGATAACGCAATTGGCTACGGTGTTGGCCATATCACCCGATTGGCAGTTGCCGGACGCTGGATTGCCGCCTTCCGGGAGGTTGCCCACCTTGCGGATCATTTTGGACGATCGCGGTGGAGAATTTTCAAGTCCTATGTTATCCTTCCCTTCCTTCCGGAGGCAGTTCTGAGGTTTCGCCAATCCCTCAGGGAGAGGTTGGGGGCGCCGCCGGCGGAGGTGATCAATTCCAAATTCGCACGTCGGGTCGGTTTGCTGAGGAATCACCAGGCTTGGCGATTGTGGATGGCGGCCGCGAAGCGCGGGATACTCGACCAATGGCGTAACCTCACGGATGGCGTGGGTCCCTATGGATGCGAGATGTTTAATAAGGCGGCTGCGGCGTTTTCTATAGAGCTCCGATACCCCTTCTACGACCGGCGGTTACTGGAGTTTTGCCTGGCGGTGCCAGCTTCGCAGAAGCTCCATCACGGGCTTATACGGATGATTATGCGTCGAGCCATGAAAGGAATCCTTCCCGAGGCCATCCGGGGGCGGGGCGGCAAAACGAGTCTCAGACCGAATTTCGATCGCGCTCTCCTGATGTTTGGGCGGGAGACCCTGGTCGATGTCATACTCAAGGCCCCTGGGGACTTTGGGAGATACGTGGACCTCGCAGACCTACGCAAGGCCTATCACCAGTTTAGTTCTGGACAAGAGCGTTGTGATTCCCATGTAATCTGGAGCGCGGTAGTTCTCGAGCAGTGGTTACGATACGCACGTATCATGAGATTGCAGGGTTAACGGACGTTCTAGGGTTTTGCAATATTTCCGCCCCCAAGCCAATGGAGTTAGCAAAATGACACTTCAAGCTAAGGAAATCCAAGGACGCCGTTCAAGCGACCAACCCAAGAAGCCTTACAGCGCGCCACAGTTGATCATATATGGTGATGTGGTGGAGCAAACAGCAAGGGGGAGGACTGGTGGGGACGGCAGTAGGAAGAGCCTTTAGCGGTTTAAGAGCGTCGAATGACTTATCAGTGCTGAGATATACTGTCTTGTGGCATTACTCTGTCTACGGCTTGCGGCTGCGTACAGATCTTCCTATTCCAGGCCTGTCGGCTTCGCGAGAGGCGGAGGACGCAGATGTCGAGGTACGATTTCAGTGCGTACCTCGATGGCTCAGACAAGAGGTAGAGGAAGCAAAAGAGAAATGGTGCGGCCTTAACAGAGGTGAAGACGGCAAGCCCACGTTGCAGATCAAGCAGACAGAAGACGGTCAGTATCTGTTGTTCGTTTATTCTGAGGGGGTCGAGTTCATAGTCGATGTGGAAGGCACTCGAGTCTGGGCATGCTGGCAGGACAAGCTCAACCTAGGCGACGTGCTCTACTATCTGCGTGGCCCGATCTTGGGCCTTGTACTGCGACTGCGCGGCATTACTTCCCTGCACGCCAGTGGTTTTTCGATCCAGGGTCAGGCTATCGCGATCATGGGCCCCGGAGGCTCTGGGAAGTCCACCCTGGCGGCGGTCTTCGGCCGCCGCGGCTACCCAGTTCTGACAGACGACATTCTCGCGCTTCGGGACGAGATTGACTCGTTCCGCGTCCAGCCAGGCTATCCCAATTTGTTATTGTGGCCGGAGTCGGTGAACGCCCTCTACGGTTCGAAGGAGGCGCTGCCGTACATCACGCCCGGATGGGAAAAGCGGTACCTGGATACGATCGCGGAGGGCCATGCCTTCGCGCGCGAGCCACTGCCCTTGGCCGCTATCTACGTCTTGGGCGAGCGCAGCCCTAACCCTGAGGCGCCAGTTATCGAAGCGTTACAAGGTAGTAACAGCCTGATGGCCCTGCTGTTGAACACCTACGGGCTGTACCTTACAGACCGCTCGATGCGCGCCCGCGATTTCGAGTTGCTGGGCCGGGTCGCGGCATATGTGCCCATCCGACGGGTGACTCCTCATGCGGAGGCGTCGCGTGTGGCAGGCCTCTGCGACAGAATCTTGGAAGATGCCGCCGCCCTCATCCCCTCGCTCGTAACCAAGGAAAACTAAGTACATGGCGGCTTCATCAAATGGCTGACGTAGCGCGGGAGACAGCCTTTCGCATAGGTCTCGACCCGGTTGATCGTGTGGTCTTAATGGAGGACCATGACCAGGCCTATTACACCTGGCGCGATGCCGGTGTCAAGCAGCGGACTCTGATTCATATCGACGCCCACCATGACATGTGGTGGGTGAAAGATAAAGCTCCCATTACGATTGCAGATTTCATCTGCCCGGCTTTACGGGAGGACATGGTTCGCGAGGTATTCTGGGTCGTTCCCGATGCGACCTGGGATGCAGCGAGAGGGCGCCGAGCGATTCTCCGCCACTTGAAGAAAATCGCCCGCAAATACCCGGCAGCCTCAGGTGCCCCTAAGGTTGGGCATGATGAGATCTCGGTAATCGTCCTCGGAAAAAAGGTAAGAGTCTGCAGCCTCCGTTCTTTACTGCGAATCGACGAAAGCGTACTCTTGGATATCGATGTCGATTTCTTGGTGATTCCCCGCGTCACCTACGGAGAAATCGATGAACATGGAGCGCTGCCTTGGTGCTGGCCTGACGAACTTCTCGCTCGTCTTACGGCCTGCCAGATTCGGGCCGATCTTGTGACGATTGTCTACTCCGTGGAGGGGGGCTACACGCCGCTGAAGTGGAAATATCTGGGCGCCGAACTGGCTTCACGGCTGGGGCAGCCTAACACCGCTGAATCAGGCACAGAGGGCTTTGGCCTGATCCGTGAGGCGTCAGTGGCGGCGGAGAAAGGGGACACTGTTGCAGCAGAGGAGAAGTACCAGCGGGCCGCGTGCCTTCTGGCCACATCCGCGGCTCCCCACTTTCATCTGGCCCATCTTTATGCGAAGCTCGGTCGAATAGAAGAGTGCCGAAGAGCATACCAACGCGCACTGGAGTTGGACCCTTCCTACCGAACTGCTTATAACAGCGCTGGTTTCCGTTACTACTGGGACGGACGGTTCCAAGAGGCAGAAAAGGAACACTTGAGAACGTTGGCGCTTGATCCTGATGACGCCTATGCCCACCTCGGCCTTGGACAACTGGCAGCCCGCAATAAACGCTGGAAAGAAGCGGAGACTCTCCTCAGTAGGTCACTGGCTCTTAACGACCACTTGATCGACTCCTACCGGGAGCTCGGAAACGTCTTGGCCAGGCAGCCTCGTTACGACGAGGCCATCCGGGCTTACGAACGTTCTCTCAAGCTGGCGCTGGCTGGCCACAAGCCTATGAATGGACCACTTCTCACCCAGTCCGAGCAACCTCGCTTGCTGGACCCGGACCATTCTCTAATCCATGCTCGCCTGGCCCACCTTTACATGAAGAAAGGTGCCATCGCCGCGGCCATCAGCGCGTATCGCCTGAGTGCGGGCGGAGGAAACGATGGGGTGGGCCTGCGAGTCCGCCTCGCGAGTCTCTATCTGAAGCAGGGCCAAAAGAAAAAGGCCGCCGCGGAAGCCTGGCGCGCGGTGAAGTTGATTCCTACGGATCTGCAAAGGATGAGCCGTACCTTACGTAACTTGCCTAAGCGGGTACGCCGCTTTGTCGTGGAACGAGGCCGCACTCTCCTTTCGCTTGGCCCTGCTCCCGGATGAAGGGGCAACCGCTGCCAGCGGTTGTCGGCTAGGGGGGCTCCGCAGAGGTTGCGATGTTGTGGTATGGGATCGAAGACTACGGCAAGATGATCCTGGATAAGAGCCGCACCGACGCCTACGCCGACGCGTTGCGCGCCGTTGTGCACCCCCATTCCATCGTCTTGGACATCGGCACCGGTCCTGGGATTCTCGCTTTCCTGGCCTGCCGCCTGGGCGCCCGCAAAGTGTATGCCATCGAACCCGGCGATGTCATCCAGTTGGCGAGGCAGGCGGCCGCAGCCAACGGCTTTGCCGACCGCATCGAGTTTATTCAGGGGATGTCAACGCGGGTTGACCTGCGCGAAAAAGTCGATGTGATTGTCGCTGAAATACACGGGGTCCTTCCCGCTTTTGAAAAAAGCCTGATTTCCATCATGGATGCGCGGGACCGGTTTCTGGCGCCCGGCGGCCGCTTGATTCCCCAACAGGAAACCCTCTGGGCGGCGCTCGTTCATGCCCCTGATGCTTACGGCGATGTGGTTGAGCCGTGGGAAAACAATGGTTACGGATTTGACTTTCAGGTCGTTCGGGACAAAGCGGCGAACATTTGGAGGAAATTCCGCTTCAGTTGCGACCATCTCGTCTGGGAGCCGCGCTGCTGGGCGACGCTCGATTATCGCACCCTGTCGAACCCGAACATCAGCGGTCGAGTCGTCTGGACCATAGATCGAGTGACCACGGTGCATGGTCTGGCGGTCTGGTTTGACTGCGAAGCATCCGACGGTGTCGGCTTCTCCAACTCTCCCGCCTCTCCCACGAAGCACATCTTCGGGCAGGGATTTTCGCCTGGTCCCGGCCCGTCCAGCTTTTGCCCGGAGACCAAGTGTCAACTCAAATTCGCGCCGACCTTGCCGGCGAAGACTACGTGTGGGGATGGAACACCGACATCACCACGGGCGCTAACGCTTCTCGAACCCTTGTCTCATTTCGACAATCGACATTTCAGGGCACCGCGCTCTCCCCAGAAGACCTTCGCAAGCGCGCGCAGACGTTCGTGCCGACGCTCAACGAGGACGGGTGCATCGATCATGTGATTCTCCAGCAGATGGCTGACGGACTGCCTCTCGATCAGATCGCCCAAAATGTAGCCGCGCAGTTCCCTCGCCGCTTCCCCACCTGGCAGAATGCTCTCGACCGTGTCGCTAATCTTTCCGTGAAATACAGCCTATAATCGAACTTTGATTCCCTGGCTTCGCCCCCCGCAAGGGGAACCCTATGAGTAGCTGGGGGTGAAACCCACGGACGTTGAGCAGACCAAAAGGTGTAGCGGGGGTCTGTGACCGCCGTCTTGGATTTTCCTTTCACGTCGGCGCTCATAGAGCGCTGCGAGCGCCTCTACCGGAATTGTTCAGCATTATACTAGCCTAGGAAATCGAGAGCATCCCTCATTCCGGAGAAAAACGAAGCCACTGCCTCAGGCGACGAAAACCAGCCGACAAGAACAGCCAACTCCACTTGCACGTTAAGCGCAGCGGGCGAAGGAAGTAGTAGAGGAAACTAAGAGAGGGAGGCAGTCGGACGAATCCGTAGTCAGCGAGTCTGGCAACAAAGATCATTTCCGCAAACCAACGCAGCCTCTCGGAGGGTCGCTTCAAGAGCCATGGGTAGAAGAGCGGAGCCTTCCACACTTCGGAAGGAGCAAGCGAGGTTGGGAAAAGGTGAACCCCCGCCGGAAGGGCTCGGGAAGGAAAGTTGGCGGGCGCCGGTGTGCCGAAGAGCGACGAACACGCGGTGAGCGTGGGTCCCACGACCGAGTCGAGTTCGAAGCACTCGGTCTTTTCTCGCACCTGCTGCCAGTCGATGTGCGCCGAGACACAAAGCTCGTGAATGTCCGCAAGCCATTTGAGGGTGTCCCACTTGTGTTGAGCAGCATGGCAAGCCAAGTAGAGGAATTCCCACTCGGGGGTCAGACCGTACGCCGGAACGCCGAAGAAGTCTTTTGGGCGCGCCTGGGACCATAGATCCTGCATTGCTTGGTCATCCTTGCGCGAATGCTGCAAGAGTGTCCAATGAACCTCCAACAGGTAGGAGAGCGCCTGTTTCTCAGGGGTCAAAGGGCATTTGGCGCCGGCGCGGAACTGATGATTGGCGAAGAAATCCTCAGTAAACGGGCTTGTATACCCATGCGCGAGAATGAGGCGGTGCGCGCGGAGCGCTTCGCTGGGCGGAACCAGAATATCTATGTCAGAACATACACGGAAGGCCGAATCACCATAAAGCGACTCGGCCAGAGTTACGCCTTTCAGCGGAACCACGGGCACCCCGGACTCATTCAGGAGCCGAAGCAGTCGAGCTAGTTCCCCGGCCAGGAACGCGTTACGAAGCGCATTCATTCGGAAAGCAGCCCTTAGCTCCGCACGCGCCGCGTCGGGGACACCCTGAAAATCCAATGCCCGGAGACTGCGGTAGAGGAGCGGAACTACCTGGTGTTCTTGGGCGCGCTCGAGGAGAAGATCCCAGCGCAAGGGAGATTCGAGCAATCCCAACGCCCGCTCTTGCGCATGAGGTGGAAGCCGCCCGCGCGCCAGCAAAAGACAGAGCTCATCTTCAGGCGTCATAGGGGGGCGGAGCGGCGGGATTGGAAGCTTAGGCACTAGTTTCTCACTTCCGCGGTTTGGCCACAAAGCCGTTCCGAGCGTTGAGCAGGCCAGAAACTTCATGGCCCACGTCGTCGTCCTTGGTGGCACGCCACCAGTGGGCGGGGTCGAAGGGTTCGTAGGCGCTGTAGCGCACGATGGCCTCAGGATGATTTCCCACGAGGATGTGCCAGAGGGTCTTCACTCTCCTCGTGTGTACGGGCGAGGTAACCAGAATGATCCTGTCTCCACCAACTCGCCGCAACTCCTTGGCGAAAAGTTGTTCTTCGTCCGTCGTATTGGTGGCCGGAAGATCGAGGAGCCGGACCGCTGCGGTAGGTACTCTGAGCCGCTCCAGCACCTGCTGGTTGTAATCCTCTTCGGAGATGTGGTGGATGCCGAGGCGGGCGAAGGGGTTGTCGTTCTCGTTGTCGTAGTCGCGGGTCAACCAGATTTCCGGCGCCAAACCCTGCCGATAAATATTTGCAGCTTCCATGGCGCGATAAGGCGTCGAGTCGCTGAGGACCAATATGGCTCGCGCCGGCTGCAGAGTGTCGTCGACCACCAGCCATCGGCCCACATTGCGGAAGGCCCAAAACGCCGTGCCAATCAGGACCGCTAGAACGGCCAGAACAATCAGCAAGCGTCGGCCAACGCCCTTAACCCTCATGCTTGCTCCACCTAATACCCAGGTTATTCTACTCCAGGCAATGTCCACCGCGTAATTCGCAACCCATCCGAATTAGCCCTCTGTGATTTCCTCCCGCCAATGTATCACAACCCTGCGCTTCACCAGAATTGCCCCCGCACGCTCGTAACCTACTCTCCCTAATGGTTGTCAGATGCTGATCGGTGTATTGCCCGAACTGGGCTCATCGCCACACTGGCCTTCCTGACGGGCAGGCGATGGATGAATGGTTCACGTCACTCGAGGACACGCGGAGCATGGTCGCGCTTGGCGAGCACCATTTCAGTCTTGAGGTGGCGCCCGACGTATTGCGGGCGGATCAGCAAGGCAGTTAGCAATTATCGCCCCGCGGTCCGTGCGACGGTGGTGTCCTTGCCTATGAGTCGGGGAGTTCACGGGTGAATTAGCATGTAGGTTGTTACGGAAAGAAGATCAATTCCTGGAATCGGTATGATTGGTCGGACCTGTTAATGAGAATCCTGCGGGTTTTCTCCTCCGTGAGACAGCAGGCGCTGAATGTATTTGGACCCGTGTTTCTTATAGGTTTCAATGCCTCCACTCAGAAGAGCTTCGCAAATCTGCGAAATACTCCGCCCCTCTTTCAGAGCAACCTGTTCAAGCTCTGCTTTGAGTTTTTGCGTAACCCGGAACGATAGTGCTGAGTCCTTTCTCATCTCCAGTGCATTCTACTAAAGCGCGCCCTTTTTGCCAAAAAAATCCTTGACAAAGGTGCATACATTGTAGTACATTGTGTTTCATGGATAGAGAGGAGAGCAAATGGGCCAGCAGAGGATGACCTCCCAAAACAAAACTGCGAGTCTCGCACTGCAAGGGGTGTCTGGGCCATACGTGACACACGCGGATTTGTTGAGAATCGCGATGAAGAAGCAATGTGCAGGGATTAAGACCGGACCAGTTCTTGCACTGTGTCGCCCCGAAAAAAACTTCTGGGTGTTCAAGGCGACAGTCTTCAAATCTTCTCGGTGCCGCGGCTTCGTCGGTTACGGTGACGCTCATCCCGGCAATGTCTCTCCTTTGATTTTCAACAATGCCGAGATGCGCATGGCCGAAACCCGCGCCGTCAATCGCGCCTTGCGCAAGGCCTACGGCATTGGCCTGTGCTCGCTCGAAGAGCTTCCGCCTTGGCGCTTGAGTCCCGAGCAAATACCTCTGTTGCGCCGGACTCTGCAGTCGCGGCCGGCGTTTCGGAAAGGAGTCACCCTTGCGAATGAGAATCCCAGGTCTCAGTCAGGTCAGCGAAAGAAACCCTCTCGTCGAAGGGTCGTACCGAGCCCGCGTGGTTCGCTTCGGGCCGGCCGGCCACTCCCCTAAGCCCTGCCTGGCGGCGACGTTCTTGATTCTGGAGCCTGCCCCGTATGCCGGTCGTTACGTGCGCACCCGGCTTTATTGCCACGAGCGGGCGCTCTGGAAGCTTCGCTGGTTCCTGAATGACTTCAATTATGATGCTGAACTCCTGGCGGCCGACGAACTGGTTGACCGCCGCGTGGTGGGTCTGGAAGGGGTCATTCGCCTGGCCTACTGGGGCAACCATGGGCATCGCCGACTGGATGTCCAGGGCTTCGCTCCCAGCGAGCGTTGGGGCGATCTTTCCGTTCATCAACCGCCCTGTGAAAGCCTTGCCGAGGCTGCACAGGCTTAGACTTCGCGACAGAAATATCGCGCAAGGAGAAGATCATGGATCATTACAGCTACACGCAGCTTTCCACCTATCTGCAATGCCCGCTCAAGTACAAGTATCACTACCTGGAAGGCTGGCAGGAAACGGAAGACAAAGCCAGCCTGTTCTTCGGCCGAGTGTTTCAAAGCGCGGTGGAAGCCCAATTCCTGGTGGCCGACTCGGTGCGGTTCTTCACCGAGCGCTGGGCGGGAGTCAAGGACATGCCGCTGGAGTACACCAACGGCGATAGCTGGGAGAAGATGCTCGAGCAGGGCCAGGCGCTGCTGGAACAGTTCCGCCAGGACCAGCGGGTGCTGATCGATGACGGCCGCACGGACTTTCAGGTCAAGTTCCGGCGCCCTCTGCCGCTCAGCCAAAAGCATTTCCTGGCCTATGTGGATGCCCTCGGGTATGTGGATGGGCGCCATTCCCTGATCGAGTGGAAGACCAGCACGCAATCCTACCCGGAGAATCTGGGGCGAGTGTTGGAACTCGATCCCCAGTTGGTCTGCTACTCCTGGGTGGCGCAGAAGCAGGAGGTGTGTCTGGTAAACTTCGTCCGCAAGAAGCAGCCGGAGATTCAATACCTGCGGGCGCGCATCCGCAAGCGGCAGTGGAAGGCCTTTGAGCAGACCCTGGACTTGCTGGCGAGCGAGGTGGAAGCCGGGCACTTCTACCCCCGTTCGGGGATTCGCTATCCCAACAACCAGTGTTTGAACTGTGCCTATCTGGGGCTGTGCCTGAAGAAGAAGGTCTGGGTAGAGGAGAAGCTGGTCAAGGTGGAGGAGCTGGCGGTCCATGGATAAGGCGCGAGCGCAGCAGGTGCTGGCTCGGATCGATGAGATCCTGCGTTGGGAGCAGCGGACAGACCAGCAAAAGGACCGGAAGTTTGCCGAGCTGGGGAAGCACCTGTGCGAGGTGAGGAAGCACGGGTACTGGCGGCTGGGATACAAGAGCTTTGAGGCTTACCTGGAGGAGAAGTTTCCGGACTCCCGGCGGAAGGCTTATTACCTCATGTCGATCCACGATCACCTACGGCAAATCCCGGCGCCAGAGATCGAAGCACTGGGCTGGTCGAAGGCGTTGGAACTGGCGAAAGTGGCGCGCAGTGAAGGCAGGCATTTTGACAGTGCAACCTGGTTGCACAAGGCCAAGGAGTCGACCAAGCAGGAGCTGAAGGAAGAGGTCTACAAGTATTTTACGGGGGAAGACTACGAGCCCTACGAAATGGTTTACTTCAAGCTCTTCGAGAGCCAGCTTCCCGTCGTTGAAAGGGCTCTATATGTAGCCTCTCGGATGGTGGGGACGGAGCGGTCGAGGGGGTACTGTTTGGAGCTGGTCTGTGCGGACTTTCTGGCGGGGCGGACAGAGGAGTCGACACCTGAGGAGATCCTGCTGCTGATCCATCGGCTGGTTAGCCTTTTGCCGCCAGACTACCAGGCCGGGCTTCGTGGCAAAGCCGGAGGGGCTGAACTGGAGCCTGTCCAAGGATGCTGAGGAAGGTAAAGCGGATCAAGCTGGGGAAGCAGATTTACCGGCGGTTGATGAAGCGGGTGCTGGAGCGAGACGGATGGCGATGTCAAAAGTGCGGCTCGCTGGAAAATCTCCAGGTCCATCACAAGATCAAGAGGAGCCAGCGGGGAAATGACGCGCTTGGGAATCTCGTGACTCTATGTGCTTATTGCCACATGGCTGAGCACGGGCAGCTTTTCTATTCAGCCCCAGCAGCCAAAGTGTGCATCAAGCCCAAACCACGAAGGAAGTGAAGACCCTGCCTGCAGTAATTTCCGGAGTTGACAATCCGCGGTCGCCGGCCAATGGCGATGGACGAGCCCTTGAGGTCGGGGCGGAATGAAACCCTCTGCTCTGGCGCTAAGCGCGTCGTGTGAGACGATTACACCTTGATCTCGGAAGCGCCCGGCGAGGCGGCAGCAGGTAGTGACGTTGATCTTCTGGCGGACGTGGAAGAAGGGCCGAACCTCAAGGACTAGGTTGGGTGCCAGCTTAGGGGGCCGACGGATGAGTTCAGGAGGTAGACTCGCGTAAAGGGAATCTCCGGATTCGCTTCGCCCGCTGTATCGACGGGGGTAGAAGCCCAACTCATCTCAGCTCAGACACCGGCAGCGCCCGGAATCCATTGGCGAGTGGAAAACTGTTGGGGGTGCGAGAGAGGACCGCACCGCTGACTATCCTCGCTTTCCCCACAACTTTCCGCACGAAATCGAGGTTCACCGCATCACTCTCGGCCGGCAATTCGGTCCACTTCGCTTCGAAGAGCTCCAACTGTCCGCCGACATCAACCACGAAGTCCACCTCGCGTGTGCGATCCCGCCAGAAGAACAGACTGCCTGCGCGTCCGGCTCGGCGTTCACGACCGCGCAGTTGAGCGAAAACAAAGGTTTCCCAGATCGCGCCCGCCGCCGGTGATTGACGGAGGGCGTCTTCAGAACGGATATTCAATAAAGCGCAAAGGAGCCCGGTATCGGCCAGATACAGTTTCGGGCTCTTGACGATGGACTTGGTGCGGTTTGAGAACCATGGCTCAAGCAGCACTGCCTGCCCAGAAGCCTCCAGTGTGGACAGCCAATGGTTAGCTGTGGAAGGAGCGATACCGACGTCGCGCGCCAGATCAGCCTTGTTCAGCAGGTTCGCAGAACGTAAGGCGCAAGCGCGCAAAAAGCGCTCGAAGTCCCGCAGATTGCTAACGTTGGCCAACGATCGCACGTCCCGTTCCAGGTAGGTGGCCAGATAAGAGTTGTAAAAGGCCACGTGGTCAATGTCCGGGTTGGCGTGTAGCTCCGGAAAACCGCCCCGAACGATGGCCGTGTCAAGCTCGGTTGGAGGCAGCGCGGCGCGGATCTCGGCCCACGAGAGCGTTTCGAGTTCCACAATATCCGCCCGCCCCGCCAAGGATTCGGAGACGCTCTTCATTAAGGTAAATTTCTGTGAACCCGTGAGCAGGAACTGCCCGTTACGCGTGCGACTGGCGTCAACGGTTACCTTGAGATGCCGGAATAATCCGGGCGCGTATTGCACTTCATCGATAATCGTAGGCGACGGGTGGCGACGAAGAAAATTGTGCGGTTCTTTTTCGGCCTGTTCCGCTTCGGTGGGGAGATCAAGAGAGACAAACCCGTGATTCGGAAACAGCCTCAGCAAGGTAGATGTCTTACCGGTCTGGCGGGCCCCGGTCAGCACAACTACCGGCCGGGTCCGTGCAGATCGTTGCAGCCGAGGTTCTATGTCACGTTGTATCCACATGCGTATAATATGCGATACAATCGAATAAATCGCAAGCCCTTCTCTGCTTGTCGGCGAGAACGCGAGCGGCAGTCCTCCATCAGGCTGGAGAAGGCGCTGCGTGTGGAGTGCGGGAATAAACGCCCGTTTGCGTATGCGCGCAGGTGGTCCCTCCAGCCTCTCTGGTCACTTATGGTATATGGTGCCCGAAGCTGAGCAGCCGGATGACTGGAGTGCGCCCGCCGAAGGAGTCGTTTGCAAGGGATGGAAGTCGTCGGTGGTCGTGCAGTTTGATGTCGATGCAGCTTCACACCGCCACGTGGCGGGGTAACCTGTGGGGGCGTTCCGTGCACTCGCTGTCCGAACGCCAAACTGCACCCCTACTGTGTCGTGGGGAAAAGGTGGATCGGACGCAAACCTCGCGGCATGATGCGCCGTTGGCCAGAAGCGGATTTGGGGGCCAGCGAGCTCCGCGGCAGGGTTCACCGTTTGGTAAACAAGGTATGGCAATCTGCGCGACCCCCTCATTTTTTCCTCGAAACAGTTCTAAGCAATCTCCTATGTTAATCGTATTCTAAATGTTGCAGAGGGTGTGTCCGGTTGCCATGGTCGGGCGGGTTTCCTGCCCTGGCAGTAGTAGTGCGGAATTCAAGCTTGGAAGTAGATGCTTCATGGCTGGAAGTGCATTTTGAGCATGCCAAGTGTGTGGGGTGGTGAACCCGTGGACGGCAGGGTGAGGCCCCAGCAGGCAGTGACGTTGATCTTCTTGTGGACGTGGAAGAGGGGCGAACCTCTTGGACCAGCTTGGGTGACAGCTTAGCGGAAGAGGTCTTTGACAGCCTCCTCCAACTGCCTTTCGACCTCATCCCACTTTAGGGACCATCGCATCCGTGGCATTGGATCCGACCTTACATCCGCGAAGTAAGTTAGGGCTCGCAGCAGATGGGCGCGGTTCATGCTGCCATACTTTCGCTGCAGCAGTTCCAGCAGTTCGCCCAGGGAGACATTGGGAAACTTCCTGAGGAAGCAGGCCAAATCAACGAAATCGCGCTTGTTGCCGCGTTGGCCGATGGCGATAAGCTTCATTAGTGCGATGTCATGTGGATCTGCAAGCGAGCCGTACTTCGTATTATGTAGCGGGCGCAAGAGACGATAAGGGTAATAGAGGAACTGACTCTTGAAGCCTGCGATCCAGCATTCAACGCTTCCTTCACCTATACTCAAGTGCTCTGGACTGGCGATGGCAGTAAGGCGGCGGGCCAGCAACACGGGTCTGAAGGAACTCCTTGCGAAGAAGTCCAAATCGTTCGACTGGCGATGGCCCAAGTGGAGAGCCAGTCCACTTCCCCCAGCAAGATAGAAGGAGCCGAGCGCGGGAAGGCCGGAAAGCGATGCCCATAACCTCAGAGCTCGACCCGGGACGACGACCGGGAATGCTAGCCGACTCTCGCGTTCGTGAGCAGTATGTTTTGCCATAGGTGGGCCGTCTGCCGATTGAGCTTGCGGTTTTCCCTCGCTACGTGCGCAATGCGCGCCTCGCCGTAGGTCCAGCGTAGCCAGTTCCAGTCCTCGAGATCACCCTTTTCGAGAACACGGGCGATGATGTAATTCGTGTGGCGCGCCAGGTCGAGCTTGTGGATATCCGTATCCCAGAATAGACGCTGCATCGCCGGGGGGAGCTTGCGGGGTGGGCTCGCCCATCTGTACTCATAGCGGCTCTCATCTGGATTGAGGCAGATTCTAAGTGACGCGCGGGTCTGTCGCCAGGGTGTTTTCAACTGTTCCGCCAGGGACCGCAAGGGTACATTCGTCAATACGCCTGCCACGAGCAACCGGAATAGCCTTTCGGTAGGGAGGGGGATGCGGCGAGCTCCAGTCTCCCACCGGGAGATAGTGACATTCGAGGAGACTCCCAGCGCGTGCACGACATCTGAGGCATTCCATGAAGCCCGTTCTCGCAGGTAGCGGAATTCGATTGGTTCGAGGCGAGAAGGTTTAAGCAAGATGGCTTGATCCAGCAGCGGGGCCCAGGGGGGCCAGCTGTTCCTGATCAAATCCAAGATTTCGGATTGTCCAATTGTCTTAACCATCGGTTAATTTAGCATTTCGAGCCCAGAAAGTCAACTGGCGTACGGACAGTGATTTCGAATCTTCGCAATCCGCGGTCGCTGGTGAATCAGGGCGGATGATCTCTTGGAGTTTCCGCGGAATGAAATCCTTGACCCTGCCGCTAATCGTGTTGTCACCAAAAGAGCGAAAGAAGCCAGCAGGGAAATGACGCGCTTGGGAATCTCATGACCAGCAATGGGCTACAACCCAGCCCACGGTCCAGGGTAAGGGGTTCCAGGTGTAGGTGGCTGCCGCAAGCATGCTTGTCGAGGTTACTTGAACCTGGTGAAGAGGACTCAGGATCGCGATAACGAGCAGGAAAACGTAAAACGGAGGGAAGATGCGGAGTGTGCGACGCAGATAGAATCGCTTGAGGCTAATCCTCCTTCCCGCCGCAGCTCCTTCAGCAGCAGGTGTGTAATGAGAAATCCGCTGATCACGAAGAAAACAGCGACGCCTTGGTCGCCATGGCGGAATAACCTATTGAATGGAATTCGATCCAGCCACTCGGACTTTGTATGCTCCAAAATCACAGCAAAAACCGATAGCGCTTGGAGCCCGTCAAGCGATGGGATGGCCCGGCTATTCTCTTTTCGTGTCTCCATTTACACCCTCGTCACGACAGTCATGCCTCTATGCAACGGTGGCAAGCCCATTCTTCTCGACCAGCGATAGCAGCTTTAGCGAGGCCCCAGAAGGCCGCTTTTCCCCGCGCTCCCACTTGCTGACAAGGCTACTGGTGACGTTCAGGTAGTTGGCGAAAACGGTTTGGCTGACGTGTTCTCTCTCCCGGATCGCCTTGATCTCTTCAGGCTTCAATGGCCGGATCGGCGTAAGGCAGGCATCATCGAAACGCCGCATCGTCTGTTTATCGATGGCCCCAACATCGTGCAAGGCCTCCATGGTTTCATGGATGGCCGCCATCGCATCACTTCGATACTTTTTGCTCATTCGCTTTTCACCTCCATAAAATCGCCTCTCTTCAACAGCTCCGCGAGCTGCTTCTCCGTCAACGCAAGGACGTGTTTCGCGGCTTCCTTGAACTGTTCTTCCTCATCGTTATCGATGTTCGCCCGCTGGCTTTTGGCGAACCCGTACACGAAGAATGCCTTGGCTCCGCGCCGGAAAAAGATGATGGTCCGGTAGCCTTTCGATCTTCCCTGCCCTGGCCTGGCGATCCGCTGTTTGATGACTTCACCGCCAAGGTCGGCGTCGATCTGGCCCTTTTCGGCCCGAGCAACAGCCTCACGCAAGACCGCATCCGCAATCCCTTCCTTTCTGGCAAAGCGTTGAAACCACCTGGATTTGAAGATTCGCACGGTGCGCCTCAATCCATTCTATAGCACTAGGTGCCATTGTTCAAGACCCTTGCGCCCTAGACAGCCATCTCGGAAGATTGAGTTAGGCTCCAACGCTATGAAGCCAGTCTCGATCGGTCTTTAGACCGCACTCTTTCGCAGCTCGAGCGCCAGCAGCGTCTCCGCTTGGGGCAGCCGGTGCTACCGGCACTCAAGGTGGATGTATCTCATTAGCCAGTATGGCTGCCCACGCACCAACAATGTTTTGCGTATCATCGAGCGGGCGCCTATCGGGTCTTTGCGAGCACTGCAGCGTGGGGCGTGCTCAACGACTCCCTCGATAACCTTGCGACCCTTTGCGCCTACTGCGAAACGGAAGAGCACAGGCAGAGCTTCACTATTCCAGCCGCCAGAGGGTGCCGCAAGCCAAAGCCACGTGTGAAGTGAAGACCCTGTCTGCAGTCATTTCGGGAGTTGACAATCCGCGGTCGCTGGAAAATGGCGATGGACGAGCCCCTGAGGTGCGGGTTCTGAAATCGCATTTCGGGGGTGTCGAGCCTGGTATCTTGTTCGCCCGAGATTGAAAACTCCGATCCAGTTTTTGAGTCCGTGGGCGATTTAGGCGACACACACAGCGAACCTTACAGGTTGCCCACGGCTTTACATTGCAAATCCTCAACAACTTGGCATAATTACAATGTTGTGATCCCGCGACTGGCTACAAAACGGCTCCAGGAGGCGCTAGGCGCGTTCCCGGCGGTGGTCTTGCTCGGCGCCCGTCAGGTCGGCAAAACCACTCTGGCCACCATGCTCGCTGACGAGGAGGGCGACCGCGCCCTGTATCTCGACCTGGAGCTTCCGTCGAACCGCGCCAAACTGGCCGATCCGGAGCTTTACTTAGCCAGCCACGAGGACAAGCTCATCATTCTGGACGAGATCCATCGCACCCCGGGCATGTTTCAGGTGCTCCTTGGCGTCATTGACCACCGGGGGCGGAAGGGGACCAAAGTCGGCCAATTCCTTGGTGCCAGCCGACGTTCTTGCTCCAAGTAAAAAGCAAATTCGTTTTCCAACTGACTCGCTGGCGTGTCCGTGATTGACGCCGACATTTCGCTAATGATGTGTTTATCTCGGAGCCAAGCCAGAACCTAGTTCAGAATAGCTCCGTCACCCTGCTTCAATTTCCCCTGGCGGTTCAAGTAGCGCGCCACGAGTTCTGGTGTTATCTGGTGAAGGCGTATTCCGCAATGGTTAAGCCATCTGCCGAAATGAGCAATACATCCTAGCCGTTTGCGCCCTGAAAATCTCTTATAGCCGAGATCGCAGAGCCGTTGCGCACACAGATCCATACACGCGCTTAAGGGACCTGTACGCATCTTGTGTAGTGTCTTGGGATCCTTGAAGAATCGTTCCATGAAACACCTCCTGACATCAGAGGTTGTCACGGAAGGACCTCAAAAACTATGCCGACTCCTACCAGCGAATCAGTGAAAGAGCCCCAGCTGGACCGCTGTCTCAATATGGGTTTCGATGGAAACGCATTGGCGTATCGGCTCCTCGCTCGGCATAGTCTTCGACCCGGAATAGTGGAAGCTATTCCGAGAACGGAATAGCTTCCACACCGTATCTGCGGATTCGCCGATACCTTTCTCGGTGGCCAGCTCCCGCGCCATCGCCATCAGGATGTCATCACCTTCATCGATCGCCTGCAGGCCAGCAGTTGCACGCGGTCAATCTCCAGCGGTGGGGAAAGGTGTTAGCAATAGGGCTGGATTAGAGGCGGTAAGCAGTCCCGAAGACTTAACGGAACCGCCAAAGGGAACCACGATGCCACCCCAAGTAGGGCTTGAGGTTCTGAGTTTGACTCGACAAGGCAGCCGGCCTATGATTTCGCGGAAAGGTAAACTGGATTGGCACAGGGTGAATGTCCGATGACAAATGGCCGCGGGAGATCCGGTGCGGAAGTCGCGATGGGAAGCGGTTGTGGGAAAGAAGCCCACAGTAAGCAGAAGAAAATGAGCACCAGATTTGCAGGGTGGTTTGCCATACTTGTTGTGAGCGTCCTTGTCTGCTGGCCGCCGGTGAGCCGATTGACAGCGGCGCCGAAAGCGTCGAGCGCGCCAACATCAGACTTACATTTGAAGTTAAGCAACAACGGCCGATATCTGGTGGATCAGAAGGGCAACCCTTTCTTGGTGGTTGGCGATTCGCCTTGGTCACTCATCGCTCAACTCGACGAAAAGGACATGGAAACCTATTTGGAGGACCGCCAGAAGAGAGGCTTCAACTCGATCATCGTCAACCTGCTCGAGCACAAGTTCTGCACGTCACCGCCGAGGACGCGTTCGGGCTTGGCGCCGTTCAACAAGCCGGGCGATTTTTCCACTCCGAATGACGCCTACTTCGACTTCGCCCACCAAGCCATCGAACGAGCTGGCGAGCACGGGATGGTCGTGTGGCTCGCCCCCGCCTATCTCGGTTACGGCGGCGGCGACGAGGGCTTTTTCCGGGAGATCAAGGCCGGTGGCAGGGAGAAACTTCGCGCCTACGGCAGATTCCTCGGCAAGCGATTCAAAGACTTGCCCAACATCGTCTGGGTGCTGGGCGGCGACTACACGCCGGAAAAGCCCGATCAATGGGTGGTCACTGAACTGGCAGGGGCAATCCGCGAGGAAGACCCGACTCATTTGATGACGGCCCATCACTCGCCGGGGAGTTCCGCCGTGGCGGCATTTGGCGAGCAAGAGTGGCTGGCTGTCAACACCGTTTACGGCTACGAGAAAACGCTGTTTCGTCCGATGTTGGCGGAATACCTACGCAAGCCGGTCCGCCCGTTTGTTCTGCTGGAAACCACCTACGAGGGCGAGCACGATTCGACGCCGGATCAGATTCGGCGGCAGGCCTACTGGGCCATGCTCAGCGGCGCCTGCGGCCAGTTTTTCGGCAACAATCCGATCTGGCACTTCGACGGGCCGGGCCTCTTTCCGGCGCAGATGAGCTGGCAGCAGGCTCTCGGTGCCGCAGGCTCGCACGATATCGCCCTTCTGCGCGAGTTGTTTATCCACCTGCCCTGGCGGCAGTTGGCGCCGGAAGATAACCATGCCATCCTGGCCGAAGGATACGGCAGCGACACCGCTACCGCGCTCACGGCATGGACGACAGATGGAAAGCTCTCAGTCACCTATATCCCCTCAACCGGTACTGACGGACGGGAGTTGACGATCGCTTTGGGTCGGTTCGCGAAGCCGGTCACCGCTCGTTGGTATAATCCCACCAACGGGCGGTTCGTCGAAGTCGAAGGTTCGTCCTATGCCAACCGCGCCACTCACCGCCTCCGCACGCCGGGCGACAATGGCACGGGAGCCAATGACTGGGTGCTGATTTTGAATGATAAAACCCCTGCACAAGGTCTCGGCAGGATTGCGGGCATGATTGGTTCCCTCACCTTGGCCCAGCATTTCGCTGAGCTTTAGCTTCTTGAAGTCCATCGCCAGCAGGCGCTCGCCTTCTTTCCCCAGGCAGACCGGAGCCCCACTGTCAGGATTGACGACGCTGCCCTGATAACGCCCACACCGGGCGACCTGGTAGGCGTGCCTCCAGAAGTATCCGAGCTTGGCGCGGTCTCGACCGACAACGAACAGTGCCGGAGAAGGACAAATAAAAGGAGAAAAGCGCCATGCCTATGAAGAATCCTGCCCACCCCGGCCAGGTTGTGCGGCACGATTGCGTTGAGGCTTTGGACCTGAGCGTAACCGATGGCGCAACGACTCAACGCCTTCATGCCTGCAATGGCGCGGCAGGGCGCCTATTGCTGCCAGCCGCCGCCCAGCGCGCTGTAAATCTGCACCAGGGAGAGCCTCTCATGCAGCCTTGCCTGTGAAAGGTTCAGCTCCGCGGCGAAGTAATTGGTTTCATTGGTCAGGACTTCGAGGTAAGCGGACGCGCCACCATCGTAGCGCACGTGCGCCAGCCGGGCGGAGTCCTGGGCGGCGGCGGCCAATAGATCTTGTTGTTCCCGCGCCTCGCGGGTCTTTTGGTAGGCCACCAAAGCGTCGGAAACATCCCGGAACGCATTCTGGATCGTCTGCTGGTACGCCAGTAACGCCTGTTGCTGCTGCGCTTCCGCCAGCCGGACATTGGCCTGCAACTTGCCAGCGGTGAAGAGCGGCTGAGCGACGGAACCGGCGACAACCCAAGCGCCTGCAGGCTTCGTGAACAGGTCGGTCAAAGCAGAGCTCATGAATCCAGCGGTTCCCGTCAGGGAAATAGACGGGAAGTAGGCGGCCCGCGCCACACCGATCCGGGCATTGGCCGCGATCAATTGCTGCTCGGCCTCGTGAATGTCCGGACGGCGTTCGAGCAACTGGGAGGGCAGCCCCGCGGGAACGACGGGCGGCTGCGCCTGTTCGGTCAGGCTGCGCCCCCGAGTGATGGGGCCGGGGTTTCGAGCAAGCAGGAAGCTGAGGTAGTTCTCTTCCTGTTCGATCTGCCGTTGCAGATCCGGGAGGGTGGCAGAGGCCACGTAGACAAGCTGCTCCGCCTGCCGGACGTCCACCATCGAAGCAGCTCCGTGATCCGCAAGGAGCTTCGTGAGCCGCAATGATTCCTGCCGGGAGGCGAGGGTGCGCTGGGTGATTTCGAGATCGAGGTCGAGCGCCCGGAGCCGGAAGTAGGCGCTGGCAACATTCGCAACGAGGGTGCTCACCACGGCGCGCTTTCCCCACTCGGTCTGGGCCAGATTGGCGCGAGCAGCCTCGGTGGCCCTTCGATACTTCCCCCAGAAGTCGATGTCCCACGACGCGCTTCCCCCTACCTGCATATAATCCCAGCGATAGGAAGGGGAAAAGGGGCTGGAGGGCTGGCGTTCGGTCGTGCCGACGACCCCCACCCCGGCCGACGGGTACTGATCGGAACGTGCGATTCGGAGCTGCGCCTGCGCCGCCAGCACGCGTTCCGCGGCGATGCGCAAGTCGTAGTTCTGCTTAAGTGCCGTCCGAATGAGTGACTGAAGCTGCTCATCCTGGAAAACAATCCACCATTTGCCATCCCCCAGCGATTCGGAGGAAGTCGCCACCGGAGCGGTGGCCGGCACTCCCCGATATGCGCCCGGGACGTCAGTTTTGGGACGCTGGTATTTCGGCCCGACCGTGCAGGCAGCCAACAGAAAAACCGGAAGCAAGATAGAAAAGCACCTTGGCAAGCGCATCATGCGAGCTGTCCCCCCTTTGGGTCAGCGGCTTCAGGTTGCTGTTTGGGGTGGCGGCGCAGCCGGGAAGAGAGGCCCTCGACTACAGCGAAAGTAACCGGAATCAGGAAAATTGCAATCAAGGAGGCGGCAGACATGCCACCGATCACAACGGTCCCCAGAATGCGGCGCCCAGCCGCCCCGGATCCTTTCGCAGTCCAGAGCGGGACGCAACCCAGGATGAAGGCGAAAGAGGTCATCAGGATGGGACGCAGGCGGAGCTGGGCCCCGTCCAGCGCGGCCTGAACAATGCCCTTTCCGCGTTCATGCTCGTTCTTGGCGAACTCCACAATGAGGATGGCGTTCTTGGCGGCCAGGCCAATCAACATCACCAGACCGATCTGCGCGTAAACATCGTTCTCAAAGTGCCGCGACGTGAGCGCCAGAAACGCTCCGGCAACGGCGATGGGCGTACCCAGCAAGACGCTGAAAGGCAGGGACCAGCTTTCGTACAAGGCGGCAAGGATCAGGAAGACAAACAGGAGCGAAAGCCCGAAGACCGCTGTTGCCGGAACACCCTGAGCAGCTTTCTGCTCCTGAAACGACATGCCCATGTAGTCAAAGCCCATCTCGCGCGGCATGGTTTGAGCGAACACTTCTTCCATGGCTTTCATAGCCTGTCCTGAGCTGATCCCGGGAGCGGCGGTGGCGTTGACCTGCGCCGCCGTGTACTCGTTGTAGCGCATCAGGAACTCGGGACCGGTGATGCTTCGAATGGTGGCCAAGGTGCTCAGCGGCACCCTATCCCCGTTGGGATTGGTCACATAAAACTGGCCGATGTCACTCGCATTGGCACGGTAGTTACCTTCCGCTTCCACGTAGACCTGCCACTGGCGTCCGAAGCGGTTAAAGTAGTTCACCAGATAGCCACCCATGAACGTCTCCAAGGTTTGGTACACTTCCGCAATGTCAACCTTCTGGTGCATCACCTTTTCACGGTCCACGTCCACATAGACTTGCGGAACATGCGCGGCGTAGGTGGCTATGACGCGCGCCAGTTCCGGCCGCTGCTGAGCCGCCGCCACAAATCGGTCAAGGTTGTTGGCAAAAAAATCCCCTCCGGTCCCGGACCGGTCTTCCAGCACAAAGTTCACGCCACCCGCCGCGCCGATGCCCGGAATGGCGGGCGGCGAGAAAACAAAGCAAATGCCTTCGCTCACCTGCGAGAGTTCCCGATTGAGGCGCATCTGTATGGCCTGCGCCTGCTGTTCCGGCGACCGGCGCTCGTCCCAATCATTGAACCGAACGAAAAAGATGGCGTCATAGGAACTCTGGGTTCCGCTCAGGATGCTGAACCCCATGATGGAAGTAATGGCTTGCACTCCAGGTACCTTCTCGACGATCTCTTCGACCTTCCGTACGGCCGCCGAGGTGCGCTGCAACGACGCGCCTTTTGGCAACGTCAGAGTGATCATCACGTAGCCCTGGTCTTCTTCGGGAAGGAAGGAAGTGGGCAACTTCTTTCCCAGGCCCCCGGCGAGAACGGCGACGAGAGCCAGGAAAATCAGGCTGAAACCGGACTTGTGGATGAGCAGGCGGGAGAAATTGATGTATCCATTCCTAGAGCGGCGGAACCCCCGGTTAAACCAGCCGAAGAACCAGCCAATCGGCCCGCGGAAGCGCTGGCGTGGCTTCAGAATCAGCGCGCAGAGCGCGGGGCTCAACGTGAGCGCGTTGAAGGCCGAGAAGATCACCGAAATGGCGATGGTGACGGCAAACTGCTGGTAGAGCTTGCCGGTGATTCCCGGAATGAACGCCGTCGGGATAAACACCGCAGCGAGGATCAGCGCAATGGCGATCACCGGCCCCGAGACCTGTTGCATCGCCAGGACGGTGGCATCACGCGGCGTCATCCCCTCCTCAATATGGTGCTCCACCGCTTCCACCACCACAATGGCGTCGTCCACCACCAAGCCAATGGCCAGGACCAACCCGAACAGCGAGAGCGTATTGATCGAGAATCCCAGCAGGGGAAAGACGACGAACGTCCCAATCAGGGAAACCGGCACCGCCAGCAAGGGAATCAGCGTCGGACGCCAGCCCTGGAGGAAGATGTAAACAACGAGAATGACCAGCAACAGGGCCTCAAACAGCGTCAGCAGGATTTCATGAATCCCGGCGGTGACCGCCTTCGTGGTGTCCACACCGATTTCGCACTCCACGTCTTTCGGAAGCCGGCGTCCCAATTCCTCCAACTTCGCGCGAACTCCGTCCGCGGCGGAAATCGCGTTGGAACCAGGCAGTTGGTAGATACCGATGGCCGCGGCGGGCTTGCCCTTGAATCGCACATCGAAGCTGTAGGTTTGGGCTCCCAGTTCCATGCGCGCCACATCCTTGAGCCGCAGGGTTGATCCGTCCGGATTGGAGCGCACCACGATCTCGCCAAATTCCTCTGGCATCACCAGGCGTCCTTGCGAACGGACGGTGTAAGTGAACTCCTGGCCCTTGGGCGCCGGTTCTGCGCCGATTTGCCCCGCCGGGTTCACGGTGTTCTGCGCTTCCAGCACGGAGACAATCTGCGGAACCGTTACGCCCAGCTTGGCCAATTGATCGGGTTTCACCCACACCCGCATCGCGTATTGGCCGCCGAACACCTGCACGCGCCCCACGCCCGGGACGCGCGAAAGTTCATCCACGTAGTTGATGTAGGCGTAATTGGTCAGAAAGTTTCGGTCGTAAGTCTCGTGGGGTGAATAGAACGAGATGACCATCATCGCGGCCGCCCGGGACTTCTGCACGATGACGCCGGTCGTATTCACCATGGCCGGCAACTGTGGGGCAGCCTGCGAAACGCGAAGTTGGGTCAAAATCTGATCGATATTAGGGCTGGTCGCGACATCGAAATTCACCGTCAAAGTGGTGTTGCCGTAGTTGTCGTTGGTGGAATACATGTAGTTCATGTAGTCCACGCCGCTCATGAGACTTTCAATCGGAGTGGCGACAGACTCCTGCAGGGTTCGCGCGTCTGCCCCCGGATACGTGGCGCGCACCTGGATTTCGGGTGGAACAATCTCAGGGAACTGTGCAATCGGAAGGGTGGCCATGGTCACCGCTCCAACGATGACCATCAGGATGGAAATCACCATCGCCACGATGGGGCGGCTGATAAAAAACTTGGAAATCATCGGTTTCCTTCCGGCTGCGGAGTCTCGACCGTGGGCTTTACCGGCATGCCGTCGCGCACTTTCGAGGTGCCGGCCGATACGACTTCTTCGCCTGGAGCCAAGCCCTCCTCGATGACCCACAACAAACCCACACGATCTCCGACCTTCACCTTCCGGAGGGAAATGCTGTTCTGCGCGGTGACGACGGCTACTTCGTAGGTTCCCTGCAGTTCCGTCACGCAGCGTTGCGGAACCAGAACCGCTCCCTGGCGCACGCCGAGCAGTGCCCGGACGCGCCCGAACTGCCCGGGGCGGAGGATATTCCCAGGATTGGGAAAAGCTCCGACTACCCGGATCGTTCCGGTCTGCGGATCCACCTGCCGGTCGGTGAAGATGACCTGCCCTTTGCGCGGATAAGTCGAACCATCCGCGAGGATCAGATCAAGCACCCTGGAATCTGAGGCCCGCAGTAAATCGCTGGCCGAGGTCTTCTTCAGCAGCTTGGAAGTGAATTGGAGGTACTCCTGCTCGCTGATGGGGAAATAGACTTTGATGGGGTCGAGCTGGGAAACCGTTGTGAGGACCGTCGCCGGCCCAACCAGATTACCCATCTGCGTCGTGGCGATTCCCGCGATCCCGTCCACAAGCGAGCGGACGCTGGTGAATCCGAGGTTGAGTTGCGCCTGCTCGACGGCGGCCTCAGCAGCCTGAATAGCGGCTTGAGCCTGCATTTGCGCAGCCGTTTCGGTGTCAAGCTGGCTCTGCGCGATGGCCCGTTCCTTGACCAGGGGCGTGTCGCGCTTCACATTGACGTCGGCCAAATAGAGTTGCGCCCGTGCCTGGGCCAGTTGCCCTTTTGCCTGGTCGAGCGCCGCCTGGAACGGCCGCGGGTCGATTTCAAACAGCACATCACCCTTGTGGACGTAGGAGCCTTCCTTGTAGTTCTGGCTGATAAGATACCCGCTCACCTGAGGCTGAATCTGGGCGTTTACGTAGCCCTCCAGGGTCGCAACCCATTCGGCGTGGACGGGCACGTCCATTTGGATTGCCTTCACCACCCCCACCGGTGTGGGCGGACTTGCGGCGGCAAGCTGCGGCTTCGGACCGCCGCAACTCGGGCCCGTCAACACCACGGCCGTCAGCGCGGCCAGGATCAGGCCAACGCGTACCCCGGCGGACGCCCCACCGAAGTCTTTGGATATTGCCGGACAAGAGGCCGGTGGCAACACACGAGAACGGGATTGTTCTGGCTGGCGCCAAAAAACAAAATCTATGCTCATCAAATTCAGCACCCTTTCTTGACAACACCTGGGACTTCAGCCACCCTGACTGTCCTTGCCGTGTCGGCATACACGTGCTCACCGGTGTCCAGTGGTCTCACTGCCACCCCATGGCCGCTTCAGCCAAACCTTCATTTATAAATCATTTGATTGATACAATTCAATCCCTGTCTTATAATCGACGGAGTGTGGCGGGGGAGCCCCGTGAAACCGAACCGACTAATATCCACCAGAACCCGGCCTAGCAGTGACCGCGGCGAGGCCACGCGGCAACGCCTCCTCGAGGTGGCTATTCGGGTCTTCGCGGGGCGCGGCTTCGATGGCGCCCGCACCCGGGATATCGCCGCGGCGGCCAAGACGAACCCGATCTCGATTGCGTACTATTTTGGGAACAAGCAGGGACTTTACCATGCTGCGGCACTGCACGTGGCAGCCCGCTGGGCTGCCCATCAGAAACCCCTGGTCCAGCAGGCACGGACGTCAATGGCTCGCCCCGGAATCACGCAGCGCGAATTAGTCGGGATACTCTGCACTTTGTTGTGCAACTTTGTCCGGCTTATCTTGGGCAACTTCCTACCCGACTGCTACGGAAAGTTTCTCAGTCAGGCGGCATCTGGACCGGGTCGAGAATTTTCCGTCGTAGACAGGGGTCTTGCGCCTCTGCGGAGAACGGTGGCCGAAGCCATCGCCGGGCTTACCGGAGAATCCGCAGCCTCGTCTGCCACTCAAGTGCGGGCACTGTCCATTATCGGGTCTTGTATTTGCTTCCGCCGTGACCGCCCCGCCGTGCTGCACGCGCTGAAATGGAAACAGATCGGCGCGGAGGAGCTCAAGGTGATCGAACAGGCCATTCAGGCGAATATTCAGGCCATGTTCTCCCGATGAGGGACAGATTCAGTTCGTCCCTCCCTTGCCTGACTTGGGCATCGCTCCCCTTGTCGCTTTGAATTCCGACCCAGCCTTCCAGGTTGGGTAAACTTCTGCATTTGCGACGCGGCAGCCGACCTCTCCGAAGTGTTAGCCTTCCCTCCAGTACCATCTTGGCTTAGTTCGCGCATTTTCAAGTCATTGAAATCAAAGCACGACTGTGACCAGTTGCGTACGCCAATTAAACCAAGCAAGTACTGGGGCGAATTCACATCCCCCATCGCAATACTCGTTGTAGCTCGAAACCTTCAAGAGGATTCGCATGACTGTGTATCCTCCTCCGCCAGGGTGGCAGGACTATCTTCGCCTAGCTCCTGAATGGTTCCCTCCCCCAGGTCATCCTTGCCAACTCGGAAGAAATAGCTGCGGCGCCGAATCCCAAGAAAGGCCGCGTCACCGCTCCGGAATTCACTTCGCGATATTCTTCCCAATGTTGAAACAGGGACCCACTGAGAACCGGGTTGTGAACCGGCCGTCCTTCAAAGTACCGCTGAACAGGTGATCGTGGACTAGATCCGCCTGCACGCGCAGGCTTATGTGTTTGGAAATGGCAAAGTCGGCGCCGCCCCCGAACCCATAAAAGATCGTCGAGTCCGATTTCTTCCCGCTGGGCGCCAGCTCCGCGACGACTGCTTTCGCAATCGCATCCGCAGGCTGGGGGGTTGCGACTTCATGGATCGCTCCGATGGAAGGCCGAACGAAGAGGGTCACCTTCGAGAAGTGACGATACGACAGTTGCGGCCCCCCGGCAAAGGTTTGGGTTCTGGAATTGGTCGGGACCACTAAGGTATACCCGGGAGGGAGTTGAGCACCTAATAGCTGCTGCAACGCGGTCGTCAGCAGGTTGGGCGTCAGCGTCAAATCACCGCCCGAAATGCTGTAGTCGAAGCCCAGGGCATACCAAGTTTTTGGATTGACACCCGCCTGAAAATGAAATCCGTTCTCAAAAAGGCTCACATGAGGGCTATCGAGGAAAGTGTATCCGGCGAAAAGATTGTAGCGTGAAACATACATCTGCTGACCAAGTGCCGGTGCGGACGCAAGCAGCAGGGCAAGAGTGAGCAAGAGGAGCGTTGTGACCACTCGGTGCGTTGCTGCGCATCTGACGTTCGTTGGATATGACATGATTCTCTCCTGCAGGTAGGTTGTTCCTCTTTTCCATTTCCTTCGGGTTCAGCGTGGAAGGGAGACTGCCCGGTTTTATCTAATCGGCAATTCCCTCTCTTCGACCTTGCTCGGCACCAATCGCAGAGTATGTCTTCCTCGCTGTCCTACGATCGCACCAGCATGCGGCGAAATATGTCTGGTGAAAGCTGTTTGGCTGCTCCACCAACTTCTCGCCGCATATCTCGCAACAAGGCCCGCTGGTCGAGATCCAGCAATGTTCCAAAAAGGTCAAATAAAACGGCGGAGATCTGTTCCATAGTCTCCTCCCAGACGTTCATTGCAGTCGGGATAACCGCGGGATCTCGTAAAAGCATGGTGCGTGATTGGGCCTTCTTGAATCGCAATAAACGTAGCCGGAATTTCCGTTTTAGCTCGCAAAAAGCCCCACAGCATACACCCTTCCGGGGGGCCAGCGCCCTATTTTTCGTTGCCTGGGTCCAGCGCGTAGCCACGGCCCGTGCGTCGTTGGAATCAGCCATGGGTTCGTGGTCATGAGGAAAGCCGTGCCCGAGTGATGTCGCTGTCCGTAAGACGCTCTTTCTCACGTCGGCTTCGTCGTGCTCCGATGACAACCACCTGCTTGCAGCGCACACACACGGGAGCCCCAAGACGGTAAACCCGGGCGTCGCGGAAGCGTGATGCGAGAATCTGGCTGCATTCAGCCAGTCTCTCCGAGGGTATGACCAACACCAAGATACCGCCTGGCTTGAGCCAGCGATACGTGTGGCTCAGAAACGTCTGCTCTGTACGACGGTTGTCAGCCGGACCCAGTGTCCAATCGAACGATTGAGAGTGTTGAAACTACCAGCATAAGTTGGCCAGAACGACCATTTTTCTGCTTGTAATGGGTAGCGGCCAATTTATGGTGGTCTCAGCCGCAAATCACGAGATAATCGGAACCGAGTGTCTTAGCAGAGATTTCTATTTCGGGTTCGTTGCTGGCAGCAAGATTACGCTTGCAGTGCGGGGAGGTCAAGCCGCTTCGCGCAGCGCGAGCAAGTGATGTGTGCGACGTGCAGGTGGGAGGGCAAGTCATTAGACCCGGCGCAACCCACTTTCTCAGCGAAAACTCCCCAGGTTACGTGGGGTAGGGATACATCGCCTGGGCGATGCTCATTCCCAGCACATCAATCTCAGAGAGATCGGCCGTGCCTACACCGGCTTGTTCGGCAAGCAGCAAATGGTTGTCGCAAGTCTGGAAAGGTGCCGTGCCACGCGTGGCTTGCGGATCGGGGTAGCCCATCACGGCGACGCCCACCGCATCTGTGGCGATGGGATTCAGTCCAACAATTATTACGCCGGGCGTAACGAAGGCCGCCGTCGGCGCCCAGGGACCTTCGCCGCCACTCATGGACGTGATCCCGTCGATGATGGCGATGTGCACGGGCCGCGCACCGCTGATATCGGCCACGATGCGCGGTATCCGCGCGCCTGCATCCGCCGTCGGAGTGACGTCGGTGCGCGCTCCCGGCGGCGGATCCGAATTCCAGCCTGGCGTGCCATTCCCGTGGAGCCGGCCACGATAGCCTACCGCGTTTTCACTCACTGCGTCGGTGCCATAGAGAGAATTGGGCGTCGAGCCAAAGACACACTTCGTGGAAAGCGTCACACCCGCGGTGAGGTGCTGCTTCAGCTTGGCCATTGAGATGAACACGTCTGTGTCCTGATAGCAATGATTGAGCTCGAAATAGCTGAACAGGTAGCCGCCGCCGGGAACATTCAATTGAACGTACGAAGTGCCACTTCCAAGGTTGCGCGTGTTTTCGAGTTCCACGTTGCCAACCCCCAGCAGCGTATTGACGTCCCACTGCGCCATGGTGAGGATGGCGCTCAGTGGACTGAGAAAACCGACCGAATCAACGAAGCGGACCATGTGGGCGCCGTTCTGGAAGAGCAAGGAAGCCAGCGCGATGGCCGTGGCGCCATTTGTGATAAACGACTCGCCGGGAGGCAGGCCGAACTGATTCTCAAACGTGCCATCGTTGGTCAGGTTGATCTTCACGGTGACGGTCTTCCCATCGACGAGCGACCCAATGCCGCCAAGCAGGCTGAACGCCTGCGCCAGTGCTGGCTGCACACTGCTGCCGTAATCCTTGCAGGCAACAATCGCGACTTTGAAGGCTGCGGGGGTCGGCGGGGTGCTGTTAACGGAACTGCCGCAGCTCTCCGAAAAAAGAATTGGCGTGCCCGCTGCAATCCCCAACCCCAGGCGCAGAAACGCCCGGCGGGTGCACTCGGATGATTTGGTCATGGCGCGCTTCCTCCTGTGGACACGGTTGCGGAAAAGACCGCGAAGGAGCGAGGGAAACTGGTGTGATTGTAGAGAATTGGATTGGAACTCCCTGTGACCGGCGTCACCAGCCGCAACGTGCAATTCAGTTTTCGGGTATTGCCTTTAACACAACTTTTCACTGACGTCACCCCTCGGATCAAATTAATCTCCCTGCGTTCGAATAAAGCCCCGCGATTCCACGACCCATTTGGGAGAGCCACAGTGCCCTGCCCTCTCTTTCGTGTTTTTACGACTCTATTCCTCGGTGTGGTTGGCGGCGCCTGCAGTTTTGCTCAGGGACAACCCTTTGCGGCTCAATTAAATTCAGAGCGTCGGCGTCCTGATTGCAACTTTTCGGAGCTCAATACCCAGCCCACCCATACCTCTGTTTACGCTTCCCTGTGCATCTCGCGATGCCCAGCGCAAAACTCGAGGCCGAGCGGGTCGCTACCCGTTTCTCCTGAAACTCTCGCTTTCTCTACTTCATGCCGGTTCATCCCGGCGCACGAATTTCCGTTTTCAATTTCCGGGCGACCGGTAGGATACCCCCGACCGTCTCTGAACGCAAGGTCCAGTCGGGTTTATGCGGCCCAGCGGGTTGCGGGGAGACCCTGAGTCCGGTATTATACGTGCGTCGTTACTTGGGTTGTTACTCCTCGGCCTAGGCACGCGCTCGAAACTTGCGGAACGGGCTCGGCATTCGGGGTCAACCTCGGGACGCAGCCGCATTAAGGCACACGAAGAGCGCACCAGATCATGCGGCGGTCCACTGCGGTGGAATCGTCCGCGAAGCTCCAAACGATGCTCTCGCGCGCGGAGACCAGCGAATGGACAGACTTCGCTCTTTCTTGAACCTGGAACGCGGTGAGGAAGTTCCCGTCTTCCTGCTCTTTTCCTATCTCACGCTGGCGCTCACTTCCTACACGATCATCAGAGCGGCACGCGACGGCATCTTCCTGCACAAGTTCAGCGCCCTGGAGCTTCCTTACGTCTACATCGGTATCGGGATCGTCATTGGTTTTATCGTTGCCCTTTACATCCGTCTTGCCGCCAGAGTCAGCCAGGTGTGGCTGATCTCGGGCTGCCTTGTCTTCTTCATCCTCAACATAATTGCCTTCTGGGTAGCGTTGCGCGCCGAGTGGGCTCCTGCGCCGTGGATCTTCTACGTCTGGACGAGCGCCTTCGGCATCATCATTACCACCCAGGTCTGGACGGTGGCCAACAGTGTCCTTGACCTCAGACAGGCCAGGCGGGTCTTTCCGCTGGTTGTGTATGGCGGGATTCTGGGCGGGGCGGCGGGCGGCCTGATAGGGGCGTGGCTCGTCAAATCGATCGGCACGGAGAACTTGCTGTTGGTCCAGATTCCGCTCTTACTGCTCGCCATCCTCGTTGCGCAGGTTTTGATACGCCGCTACAGCGTCACGGGCCGAGCCGAGCATGCGGGAAAGGCGGGGGGAGAGGGCCACAGGGCCTTTGGCGCCGTTGCCAAGGCGATCCTGGCTTCTCCTTATTTGAGGCTGATTGTGGGCTTGCTGGCTTTATCTGCAATCGTCACGCTAATCGTGGGCTTCCAATTCAATGTCGTTGTTCAGCATGCATTCCACAACAACAAGGATCAGCTCACCGCTTTCTTCGCGTCCTTCACTGCTTACCTTGCCTTCGGGGCCTTTCTCCTCCAGGTGACCGCGGGCTCACGCATGGTCGAGAAACTCGGAATCCGGGTGACGCTGTTTATTCTTCCCGTGGCGGTGATGCTCGGAACGGTCACGTTGGTGGCTTTCCCCGTGGCACTCTGGGCGGGCGGCGTGCTGAAGGGAAGTGATTACACAATCCGCTACTCGATTGACCGCGTAAGCACCGAACTGCTCTACGTCCCCGTGCCGCACTCGGTCAAGACGCAAATCAAGGCCGTCACTGACATGGTCGTGCAGCGCCTGGCGGATGGTGTGGGTGGCCTGATGCTTCTGCTGGTGACCAGGGTTTTGCACCAGGGCCAGGTGGGCGTGGGTATTTTCAACCTGATCCTGCTGTCGGTGTGGGTCTGGGTGGCATGGCAGGCGCGCACGGAATACCGAAAGGAAGTCTCCAAGATCTTCATCGCTGGACCCGAACCCCTGCCCGCACCGATCATTCGCGTGGTTTTTTCCGAGTCTGCGTCAGTTGCCAGTCTGAAATCCATGTTGGCGTCGCCTGACGAAGAAGTGGTCTTGGGCGCCATCGAGATGGCCGTCGTGCTCCGCCGTCCGCAATGGATTACGCAGGAGCTGATTGCTCATCCTTCGCCCCGCGTGCGTGCGAAAGCTGTGGAATTGGCTCCGCTGACCGAGGAGGGACTATTAGAGCGCGTCAAACAGGACAGCAATTCAACCGTTCGTGCCAGCGCAATTCTCCGCGTGGCCCAGCAGACCAGCGGGGTGGGGGGACGCGGTGTGGGGCTCATGCACTTTCTCCAGTCGCCTGATCTCCGCGTGCGGCTGTCCGCCCTCGTGGCTTTGGCGCGGCAGCAGAGTGAACTTCCCCCCGGCACGATCAAGAGCGTGCTGGACCAGATTGCCACTGAACTGGGTCCGGATTCCCGCGAATGCAAGGAGGTTGCGGAGGCGTTAGGTGACATCCCCCATCCCGAGGCCGTGGAGTTGCATCTGCGGCTCCTCCAGCACTCGGACCCATCTGTGAAGAAGACTGCAATCCTCAGTGCTGGGCGCGCCGGCCATCGCGAGTTGGTGCCGTTCTTAATGCCCTTGCTGCGCGATTTGCGCTGGGGTCCTGACGCCCGGCTTTGTCTGCGCGAATATGGCCCCCGCATCCTGGGAACACTCGCGGATCTTTTGAAGGACCCTTCGGAAGATATCGAGATCCGCCGCAGTATCCCGCTGGTCTTGGCGTATCTTCCCCACCAAGAGTCCGTGGATATCCTCCTGGACGGCTTGTTCGATTACGACGGCCTGCTTCGCTACCGGTCGATCCGCGCCTTGGGAAAACTAAGGCTTCTCGACCCCGAGCTGCGTTTTGATCGGCAGAAGGTGAGTCTGCTCCTGCGCGAGGAATCGGAAGACGCCATTTGGTGCCGGCAAGCGCTGGCCGCGTTGTACCCCGGCGGCGGCAGCAACGACCTTCTGGAGCAACTCTTTAAAGACAAAGTCAATCGCGGGAAGGATCGTGTATTTCGGCTGCTGGCCCTGCTCCTTCCACCCGCCACGGCTATCTCAGCGCTGCTGGCGATGGCCGAAGACGATCGCCTGAAGCGCGCCGCCGTGGCGGAGTTTCTCGACAATGTCTTGCCGGGCAAGTTGCGGGACTATGTTCTCCCGGTCATCGAACCCAAGGCCAAGCTTTTGCGTCCGACGCAAACGGTGCGGCAGATCCTAGAGGCTTGCCTGAGGAATCCGGATCCGATTTTGCGCGAGTGTGCCGCGGAGGCGATTGGGAAGAATCGCTGGCCCGAGTTCACTGCTGCCAAAGCTTCCTAGTGCCTCGAGGAGGGGCGCACCTATGCCTGATGATATGGCTTACATTCCATTTGCCCCGGAGAGAAGTCCAGCCGAGCCCCGTTTGACGACCCTCCGCAAGGCTGAGCTCATCCGTGCTCTTGACCTCTTCTCGCAGGCCAGCGTGGAGCAGCTTTACCGCCTGGCGACTATCGCGCAGGAAGCGGGTTTTGCCGCCGGGCAGACCATCTTTCGAGAGGATGACATCGGTGATGCTTTCCACCTTCTGGTGCAGGGGAAAGTCGAGCATGCCTCCGAGAAGCGGAACATCAAAGAGGTCCTGGGGCCGGGCGAAGCCGTCGGGCTTTACTCGGTGCTGACGCGCGAGCCGCGTTATGCCACGGCCAAAGCCCTCCGAGATACCTTCGCGATCTCCATTGGAGCAGAGGATCTTTACAACGTGCTCTCCAACAACATGGAAATCGTGGTCAGTATCTTCAAACACTTCGTCAAGAAACTGGGGATGGGTCCGAAAGAGTGAACCGCCCTACGCACAGGACAACCGCCTCCCGCCCTGTGGGGCTAGAAGCCGTCTTGTTCGCAGCACGCGAAAATTTCTCCGACCTCATGTAGGGCCGCCTCCCGCCATGGCGGGACGGCCTGGCCGGGGCAAGCCCCGGCCCTACAAGACGTGTTTGGTTGCGCCGGTGCTGCGCTGTGCAAGGCCTGCCGAGAAGCCCAGCCGCATCGTCCTCTGCATCCGCCCTTAGCGTCGGACGCCGAGCCCTCGCTGCCTGGCGCCGTCCCCCCCGCTTTCGTGACCCCTTGCGCCGCACGAAGTTCCCGCTGTAGTTGCGTATTGACTTGCCCGTGGCTGCGGCCTAAGATTCAGCTCAAAGGAGGTTCCCTCCTTGGCGGTCAGGTGTATGTTATCGGTCGGGCCGGAGGTCGATAATGGAAGTTCCGGGTCATAGGCAATCCTGGGGGGGGGCAGCGAGTTTACAGCGAGGAATTAGTGCTGAAACCATTAGGTTTCCACCCAAGGTAGCCTTGCCAACACTCAATCGGGCGGACTAAACAGAAATAGCAATGCTGGCGCTCTTTAGGAATGGCCTCATTCGCGTGCAAGAATCCCCTGGTGAGTTTCCGAAACACCGGCTCGGCTTAAGGGGGCGCGGGGAATACTTCAGAGCAGACCTAGGGGCTCTACATCGCATGGCGGAGAGGCAGTGAGTCGACCAGGCTAGGTCTGCCGACGCACAGGAAGCCCAGGGGCCTCTAGATGAATAGTTGATTCGGAATCCTGCAGGCCAGATAGAAACGAGGTCATAGGTCGCTCATGAGAACTGGGTCCAAGAGCCGTGCCGCTGACGGGCCGAATAGACGCAGAATCCACGCCGGGGTTCGTATGGGAACGCACCCGCTCGACCGCAGAGAGTTTCTGCTGATGGGCGTCGGTTTGCTGGCTGGCGCCGGTGCCAGTTCCAAGACCGCCTCGAAATCCGTCGTCAGCATTGTCCGTATTCAGAACGACAAAATCGGAATGGCCGTCGAGAAGGCAATTGACCTTCTCGGTGGCATCCGACGGATTACGAAGGGCATTGACACGGTGATGCTCAAGCCCAACCTCGTCTCCACACAGGCGGAAGCAACCACCAAGCCCATCGTCGTACGAACCCTCGCGGAAATGATGCAGCGCGCGGGTAAGGAGGTGTCGATCGGCGAGGGCTCGGCGGCCGCACCCAAGTTCAACGTTGTGGGGTCGGAGATATTTCGGACGCGCAAGCGCGAGATCCTGGATCCCATGCAGCAGTATGTGTTCGAGCAACTCGGGTACGAAGAAATGGCCAGGACCCTCCGCATCCCGCTGGTCAACCTGCACTCGGGGGAATTGGTGGATGTCGATGTTCCCGGCGGCTTCGTGTTCGACAAGCTCACGCTTCATCAAAGTCTGACCCGGGTCGATCTTCTATGCTCCGTGCCGATGATGAAGACGCACCAGCTTGCCACGGTGACGCTCGGGATGAAGAACCTCGTCGGGGCATTTCCCGGAACAGTGTATCAATCCATTCGCGGCCACATGCATGACGTCGCCTCGAAAGTAGAGCCTACGGCCGCGTCCGCCGTCGTTGTGGACATGGTGCGCGCGAATAAACTGGGCCTCGTGGTAGTGGACGGCTCGATGGCGATGGAAGGCAACGGGCCGTCGGCGGGCCCGACGTTCAAGATGAACGTGATCGTGGCTGGCACAAACCCGCTGGCTACGGACATGGTGGCAGCCAGCCTGATGGGATTTGAGCCGACAGAGATCCCGACTTTCTGGTGGGCGAACAAGGCCGGCATGAAACCCACCTCTCTCCATGAGATCGAGATCCGCGGCGAGCCGCTGGACCGCGTGCGCCGCCCGTTTCTCAAGCCCCAGCTTTACACCTGGAATGCGATCCGCTCTGTGTGGGGCGCAAAAGAAATATAAGACCGACCAGGAGAGGTGACGGGACGGCACTCGAGCGCCCGTCGAGTCCGCTCTTAGAACACGCGGAACAGCAAGGTCAAGCGAACACAGGGAATCGTTCAAGGGGCAGCTTTGGGTGCACTTGGTCGGCTTCTCGGAAACTGCTGTTCTTGAAACAGTCTTTCATGATCGTGGGCTTGCAAAGCCGACCCGTTTACAAGTGGATGTGTAACCGGCTTACTGGAGATGTATTCCGCTTGGTCAGCTTGGCGACCCTGCCGGGATCACGGCGTACTCGGAAGTAATCCACTTGGCTGCAAACGCCCATTCAGGAAACTGACCCACAACCGAAGATTGACTTGATCGGGACGGGTACTCGAAGGGGGAGCATCATCCGGGGGAGCTGTTCCTGCGAGTTGGATTCACCGTAACCAACCTGAGAGGAAGCCATGGCCCTTTCCGTGGCCCGCGGAAGCACCTTGCACTGCAAACCCGACTGACAATTGCACTCGGTGAGGGTCAGGTATATATTATCAGTCGGCCGGGAGGTCAAAACCGAAAGTCCGGTTTACACGCTCAAGTTTACGTCACCGCGAAAGCATGTTCCCTCTTGGCCAGGTTCAGGTTAGAATCTGTGCCTTGAATCGTTCCGGAGGTGAGGACATGAATCTCGCCACATTTTCATTCGTATCGCTGGCCGTGTTGTGTTGCTCCTTGGCTGCAACGGGCCAAGAGAAGGACTATCAAGGAAAGCCCTTCCACGACAGCGTGTACCCCGGCGGGGCACAAAAGATTCCCGGGCGGGTGCAATGTGCGTACTACGATCTGGGCGGGGAGGGCGTGGCCTATCACGACACGGATGCGATCAACCATGGAAGCGGCGTCCTAAACCCGGCGGATGGAACCTACCTGAATCAGTTTCGCATGAATGAAGGGGTTGACACCTCCTATACCAAGTTTCATCGCGACATTCCCACGGACGACAGCCCTTATAATTTGGTGCTGCCCCCGGAAAATCAGCTTTATGTCGGCTGGACCGAGCCCGGCGAGTGGTTCAAGATAACGGTCAAGGTAGCCCGCCCCGGAACATACACGATGGATCTTTTATACACATCAAACCGCGGTGGTACGATCTCGCTGGACCTGGACGGGGAGAAGCTGACCGGTCCCTTGGAGATCGTGTCCACGAAAAACGACGCCGACCCGTTGGCTTGGCGCCAGTGGCATCATTGGAACGTCATGAAGGACCTGGCTGTGGGATCGTTGCCGAAGGGAAAGCATGTTCTCACCGTTCACATTCTCACTAATGGCAACATGAATCTTGCCTATCTTGATTTCAAGGAGCGGAAGCCTGCCGCTCCGGGAGGCGCAGGTGAAAAATAAGGAATCCAGTGGCAAAGGCCACGATCGTCGGGAGTTCATCAAGATCGGCGGAGCCCTCACGGCGGGTCTGCTGGCGCGTGCCGCGCTGCCTGAAACCATCCGTGCGCTTCCCGGCATGCCATCGAACCCGGCCGCTCCTGAGGCCATGCCTACCAGAAACCTGGGGAGGACGGGCTGGCGAGTGGCCGTCTTCAGCTTGGGAGGCCAGGCGGCGCTGGAGATCAAGAACAATGATGAGGTTGCGGTGCCGATCATCACACGGGCACTGGACCTTGGCGTGAACTATATTGACACCTCCTCGATTTATGGAGGACCCGAGCGCTGGAGCGAACGCTACGTTGGCCAGGTCATGAAGAAACGGCGCGCGGAGGCATTTCTGGCCAGCAAGACCAAGGAGCGCACTCGCGATGGGTCGCTGCGCATGCTCGAGGAATCGCTCAAACTGCTCCAGACCGACCATCTGGACTTGTGGCAGCTTCACGACGTCGGCACCATGGGCGAGGTCAGCCAAATCTTCGGCAAGGGCGGCGCAATGGAAGCGCTCACCGAGGCGCGGGAACAAAAGATGGTGCGCTTTCTGGGCCTCACCGGCCATTTTCGTCCAGAACCGCTGATGGAGGCCATGCGCCGGTTTCCGTTCGATTGCATCCTGATGGCTTTGAGCGCGGCCGACCCGCACCACTTCAGCTTCCAGGAACAACTCTTGCCCATGGCCGTCGAGAGACAGATGGGCATCATCGGGATGAAAATACCGGGGCGCGGGCGGCTTCTCTCTTCCTGGACGCCGCCGCCGCTCGAGGAACAGAAGCATTCCTGGGAAGGCATGGTGATTGCCACCAGCCCGGGCACGCTGCAAATGCGCGAAGCGCTGTACTACACGCTTTCGCATCCTGTGTCCACGGTGATTATCGGGTGTGACTCGATCGCGCAGCTCGAGGAAAACGTGAAACTGGCCCGCGAGTTTACGCCCCTCAGCCAAAAACAGATGGCCGCGCTTGAGGACAAGGCTGAGCCGGTGTCAAAGCAGGCGCTCTTCTTCCGGTTTTACGACCACGCGTAGAGTGGGTTCGGCGCCGCCGGAAATAGAGGCTCCATATCCTCAGGGCAAGAAAGCGGCCCGCCTGTAGGCGGCCGTCAGAGGGGCATCCCCGCGTTTTGCACGGGTTCTCCCGGGTTGTTGCCCGGAATTAACCGCTGAAATCTGTCGCGCGACTAATTCAGGCGGCTCAGCTTCTCTCTTGCGGCCCGTGCAGGCCTATCCGTCCGTTGATCCCAGGAGGCGCGTGGCTGGCGCCGGTACACCTCTGACAAGTTTGCGGATGGATTTACGATTCGCTGAGGGATCCAGTGCCAGGAGGGCTCAATCCGCGCCAAGAATCGGAGTGCGGGACTGGACTCTTCCGTGTCACTCCCACGAAAGCAGGGACGGGATCACATTTCCAGTAGGCCGACAGCCAAGCGGCTGCGCCCGTGGCTTCTTTCCATGATTGCGAAGGCATAGCCTGTTGGCATAGTTGAATCCCGTGCGAAAAGGGTTCTCGGCGAACTCCACCAGCTTGGCAACGGCTTCGTCCACTGTTTCCAGCTTGCTCAATTGAAACATCCGAGTGACTTACATTTGGCCGAACATCTTGGTTCTCCTCTTTGAGATGTTTAATGCTCTGCGCATGGCCCGTTTCCCGGAATCACTGTGGGCCAAGTAGCACAAAGTGGCGGAGAAGTAAGGTCGAGAAGAGGATCAACCAATAAACCATCAGGAGAAATCCTTCGCCGCAAATGCAGAGGGTTGCGGAAACCCGACAGTAACATTGCATTCAGAGGTGCTCAATCGTATGCTAAGCGTTGGTTCAAATTGAAAGCGGAAGTCTTGGTTAACGGAAAAAGAACAATGACCACAAAGAGAAGTACTTCGCTCGCGGGGTTTCTCTTGTCAGCGTTCGCAACCACTTCCCTTTTCATGACGGTGCCTGCAGGGGCGCAGCAACGGCAGGCACTGCCGACGCAGTTATCGGCGCCTGCGGGGGCGCGAGCAGTAGGCCGACTTCCCGGCTCGGGGCGTTTGAGCCTGGCACTAACGCTGCGGCTGCGCAACCAGCAGGAACTCCAGAGCCTGCTGCGCGAGCTCTACGACCCAGCCAGTCCCAATTACCGTCAATTCTTGACGGTGCAGCAGTTCACAGAGCAATTTGGGCCTACGATAGACGACTATGAGAACGTCACTGGTTTCGCCGAATCTCACGGTTTGACGGTGACCCACACGGCTCCCAATCGCTTGGTGCTGGATGTAAGCGGTACGGTTGCCGACATCGAGCGGGCCTTTCAGGTGACCATGCAGGTTTATCAACATCCGACGGAACCGCGCACGTATTACGCTCCCAATGAGGAACCCTCCGTGGACCCGAGCGTTCCCGTGCAGGGCGTCTCCGGCCTCAACAACTTTTCACCGCCTCATCCCATAAGCCTCAGGCGAGTTCAAGTGGGAGAAACGGACACCAGCAACTTTACCGGCTCAGGGCCAGGTGGTTTTTTTCTCGGGAGTGATATCAGGGCGGCCTACATGCCCGGCGTCACGCTCGACGGGACCGGCCAGGCAGTCGGGCTATTCGGCGCCCCTTACAACCTCAGCGACGTCCAAGCCTACTTCAGCACGATCGATCAGCCGCTGAACGTCCCCATCGTCAACGTCCTGCTGGATGGGGTCAGCGGAATTTGTGGGGCGTGCGATGATACCGAACCCGCCATCGATATCGAACAGGCGATCTCCATGGCCCCCAACCTGTCCGCAGTGATCGTTTACGAAAGCAACCTCCAGGTTGCTGGGGGCGATGTGGATATTCTTAACCGGATGGCGACGGACAATATCGCCAAGCAACTGAGCACCTCCTTTGGGTGGCTTCCTGCAGACCCCTCGTCGGACGAACCGATATTCAAGGAATTCGCGGTGCAGGGGCAGAATCTGTTTGTCGCTTCCGGCGACAGCGGCGCATATAACGCTCCTAGCTGTAGCGACAATGGGTACTGTAGTTGGTACCCGGCAGATGATCCTTACATCACGGCTGTCGGCGGAACGGACTTGACGACCAGCGGCCCAGGCGGCACCTGGCAATCGGAAACAACCTGGGTTCATAGCGCAGGCGGGTTTAGTACCAACGGCATCTCCATTCCCAGCTATCAGGTGCCAGTCATCAACTCGTTGAACCAGGGCTCGACGACCTTGCGCAACATACCGGATGTTGCTGCGGAAGCGAATCCGGACAATTACTACTGTGCCAACGGCGGATGCCCCCACAATTATGTGATTGGCGGAACCAGCGTTGCGGCGCCGCGCTGGGCCGGGTTTCTGGCCCTAGCGAGTCAGCAGGCCAACGGAACCCCAATCGGTTTCTTGAACCCGACCATCTACGGGATCGGCCAGGGACCCGAGTACGGAAACGACTTCCACGACATCACCGAGGGCAACAACTTCAATAGCGGGAGCCCGGACCTGTTCTCAGCCGTTACCGGCTACGACTTGGTGACCGGCTGGGGCACGCCGAACGGGCAAAGCCTGCTCACGGCTCTCAGTGGGGTCCCAACGGGCCCAAACTTTGCGCTCGCGCCGTCGCCGAGGTCGCTAACCGTCACGCGGGGCAATGGCGGAACCAGCACGATCACGGTCAGCGCAGTGAACGGCTTCAGCGGCACCGTTAATTTCACGGTGACAGCCCTCGGCCAGCCGGCAGGTGTGACGGCCAGCCTCAATCCGACGTCGGTCGCTGGATCAGGCGCTTCGACATTGACCGTTTCCACGACCTCCTCCACTCCGGTCGCAAACTTCCCGATCGTCGTCACCGGCACCAGCGGAACCTTGACTCAAACGGCGTACGTAACGTTGACGGTGAGCTTGAGCGGGACGGCGCCCGTGGTGAGCTTGTCCGCCCCTGGTTTAAGTTTCGGCAGTCAGCCCGTGAGCACGACGAGCCCAGCCCGGGCGGAGACCGTCACCAACACCGGCACGGCCAACCTCAGCATCTCGACGGCCACGATTGGCGGCGCGAACGCCAGCGACTTTGCCAAGAGCGCCGACACCTGCACGGGAGCCACGGTGATCCCCAATGGTACATGCACGGTCAGCGTGAGGTTCACGCCGTCCGCGACTGGGAGCCGTAGCGCCTCACTGAGTTTTACCGATAACGCCAGCGGCAGTCCGCAGACGGCGGCCCTGAGCGGCAGCGGGGTGGCGTCGCCTCCCACGCTGTCGCCCACCAGTCTGAGCTTTGCGGCTCAGCCGGTCAGTACCACCAGCACCGCGCAGGCGGTGACGCTGAGCAATCCGGGGAGCGTGGCGCTGAGCATCACGAGCATCGCGCTGGCGGGGACGAATGCCGGGGACTATGGCCAGAGCAACACCTGCGGCAGTTCGGTGGCGGCGGGGGCGAACTGCGCGATCAACGTAACCTTCACGCCCTCGGCCAGCGGGACAAGGACGGCGAGCCTTACGATCACCGATAACGCTTTGAACAGCCCACAGATACTCAGCCTGAGTGGCACGGGGAGGGCGGCGAGCCTCTCGGCGACGTCCCTCAGCTTCGGCGCACAGCCCGTGGGGAGCAGTTCTCTGAAGACTGTCACGCTCACGAACCTGGGCAGCACCCCGCTGACCATTTCGAGCCTCAGCGTGGTGAGCTTTGCGCCCCTCACTGCCTTAGGCACGAAGGCTGAAGACTTCGCGATTGAATCAAGCTCTTGTACGGCGGGCGGTAGCATAGCCGGGCTAGCGAGCTGCACGATCACCGTGGCGTTCAAACCCACCGCAGCCGGAGTACGGTCCGCTACCCTTGTCATCCGTGACAGCGATCCCGGCAGCCCGCAGACCGTCAGCTTGAGGGGCACGGGGACGGCGGTGCGGCTCTCCGCGACGTCCCTCGGCTTCGGCCCACAGCGCGTGGACACCACCAGCGCCCCAAAAACTGTCACGCTGGCCAACCTGGGCAGCACGCCGCTGGGCATTGCGAGTCTCACCCTAAGGGGCACGGATGCGGGAGACTTCGCAATTCAATCCAGCTCTACCTGTGTGGCTGGGAGTAGCGTAGCGGGTGGAGGGAGCTGCACGATCAACCTGGCGTTCAAACCCAGCGCAGCGGGAGCGCGGTCCGCCACCCTTGTCATCAGCGACAGTGACCCCAGCAGCCCGCAGACCGTCGGCTTGAGCGGCACGGGCAGGTGACTTGGGCTCTCCAGGGCGTCGCTCGGCTTCGGCGCAGAGCCCGAGGTCACTACGAGCCCACCGAACACCCTCGCGATGACGAACCTGGGCAACGCGACGTGCTGCTGTCAGGAACTCGTTGCGAAGCTGATTGAATCCCGAACTTGCAGCCGACCCGTTGCCATTGTTGGGCGCAGGCGAAGAGGGAGCCCCACAGGCACGTGGTTTGGCAAACCCGTTCCCGCCAGAAACGCTGGTGCCGTTCCGAGGGGGCGGAGTCCCACCTGGCGAGTTCGCCGGAGTGCTGCCAGGAGTTGTATCCGTAGGAGAAGCGGCTTCGGTGGATTCGGTTCCAGAAGAGCCATTCAGCGACGTTGGATAAAACTCAGCCGCGACCTCCGGCGCCTGCTCTTGCTCGTCCTCCACCACCTCCAAGACCTTGCCACCCGACCCGAGCAGCTTTCGAGTTTCCGCGAACAGCCGTGCGTTCTCCGTCAGGTTGGCGATAAGTTTCCGCATGTCGTCCCCTTCAACCTCTAGACTCAGCGCCTAGATGGATGAAGTCTTCTTCCTCTTTTCCTTGCGGTCGAAGTACGTGGCCTCCTCCGGGCGAACCGTCAGCTTGGCCGTGATCCCGGCCAAGCGGCCACCCGCGAAAGTCTGGATCTCCTGCAAGGCAGAGTGAATCTGCCGAATGGACCGGTAAGAGCAGGTGTGGATGCGGCAGACACTCCCCAGGCGAGTGGAGTCAGAGAGGGTCTTGAGGAACTCCGGCGCCTTGAGGTGAATATCGGGTTTCTCGGCCAGAACAGAGTCGTCCTTCAGGCGGACAACCAGATGCCGGTTCTTCTCGAAGGCTTGCCGGAAGGCACAGCGTCCCTTGAGGACACCGTTTGCAATGTTCACCTCGAAGGATTCCGTGTGTGGGTCAACTCCTTCGGCAACGAAGTCATAGTGGAAGCCTGCTTTCTCGGCATCGTGTTCGTGAACATTGATCTTCCCAAGCTGGCGGCTTCCACCAACCTTGGTGACCCCCGTGCCTATAGCTGCTGGGGCGTACCCAGAGATTCCTTCGCCCTGCCGAGAGCAATTCCAAACAGCAGCCTTGCACCTTCATGAACGAGTGTTTCTCCCACGCTGAGAGCCAGGTTCGCCAGACGATTCATCTTTGACCTCGATGGGGGTAGTAAGTGGAAATCTGCGCCGCTTGAGTAGGCGTACCACGACGAGGAAGAATTGATTGGAAAGAAAAGAGCGATCCCGCAACGCGGGACGACACACCGCGAGAACACAGCAGCGTCGGCGGGATCACCAGTCAATCCGCAGGCCTCAAAGACGGAGGTTTGCGCTACGCTTGCTCTCCTTTTGGGGTCTGTGATGTTTTTGGCTGAGTGTGCAAAATAGAACAGCGCCCAGTGCTGCGACATTGGTACTATTCTCGCTGGGTACCATCAACTGCGGTAACAGCATGTTGCGTTGAGCAACATCACAAAGGAGAATCAAATGAAGATGAAGATATTGCTAGGTATAGTTGTAATCTCGCTCATGTTACTTTTTGGCGGTTGCACACAAACCACAACCCCACCGCAAGGACAACCTGGAGCGCAGGGCCAGGCTGGACAAACGGGCCAGACGGGACAAACGGGCCAGACCGGGCAGCCGGGCGAGGCAGGGCAGGCCGGACAAGCGGGCCAGACCGGGCAGCCGGGCGAGGCCGGACAACCGGGCCAAGCCGGACAACCGGGCCAAGCCGGACAACCGGGCCAAGCCGGACAAACGGGCCAGACCGGCGAGCAGGGCAAGGCCGCACCATGTCCGGCCGGACAGCATCGCTATACTAACCCCGATACAGGAAAAGTGAGTTGCGTGTTGGACTAAGCAGCATCGAGCTATTCATCGTGAGAGAGATGAAACGATTAATAAAAACGCCATCTCTCTCTAGTGAATATTTCAAAGCGCTTCTTGCTGGAGTCAAAGCGGAGCGCGAACTGGCGTAGCTCACGGTGTTTTTTATGTATTAGCGCGGACCCCCCGTTCCTGGGGTCCGCGGTTCTCCTTTAGGAATAGCGCCAGACCTCCGTCTTGGAGGCCTGCAGTTCTTCCTCATATTCGTGTTTTCGAATCCAAGGGCAAACTGGCAATCGTTAACCCGCGGCGGCGCATGGGTTGCGCCGCGCTTATGCCGGAGTCCTCGTTCACGCTGAACCATTGCCAGGCCGTGGACTCTGGGCGCCGACGGATAGCTGTACTCATCGGTTCCTTAGACAGCCTTCGCCGGCTTGTTTCTCTCATGCTTGTCCATCCGGGCCACGACCTGGCCGCTCAGCAGGTCCACGGCGAACACACCCAGCACGGCGACACCTTCAAAGACCACTCCAGCCAGATGAGTGATGGCCAAGATGGAAGTGAAGGCCGCGCTGACCTGCATGATCTTGTTCCTAAACGGACTAGTGAGCCAGATGACCACCTACATGAGAAGCAGAGCTGGAGCGAACCCTGCCATGTGCTCGGCTCCGCCTCCATGGACCCGCTACATCAGCCTGCCGAAACGCTGGCGGGCCGAAGGGGACTCGATGTCTCTTGACAAACCGGGGGAGATAGGCTAGCATACTAAGCGAATCGTGCAGGAGTCAGGAGGCTGAAGGGCAGGTTCCAGGTGCATTGCTGAACTCAGAATCCTGATTTATGAATTGTTCCGCTCCACATTGGCGCCGGCTGCCGCCTACGGCGTTCGAGAGGAGGTGGAGCTGGCGGGACTCTTCCCACGCACAGCAGCCTGGGACAGGATGTCTCCTCCACAGGAAAAGAGGAAACAGTAGTAACTTCAAAAATGAACGAACTGAGCGGGGATGTTATTGAAAACAAAGGACCGGGGTCGGCTACCGCCGAGAGAAGCTGTAATGTTATAGAAAACAAAGGTAGTTACGAGTCGAAAGCGGGAATATTGTTGAAAAGAAAGGTAGTTAGTTGCCGGTAGGTGGTAGGCGGTATGAGGTATCTGGTAGGTGGGGCCTCGAGATCACTAAACCGGCAGCTTGACGCTCCGCGCCCCACCACAGAACGCGCAGGAGGGTGGAAGAGGAACCACGCTGGTGAGTTCAACTTCCGAACTCAGGTATTCTCGTCGAACCGGCTCCTCCTGAAGGAGGTCCGTACTGAGATACTTCTTGTTGTCATCGGCAAACACGGTCACAACAACTGCATCCCCACCCAAGGACTCCTGCACTTGCAATGCAGCCGGAAGGTTGCACCCGGAAGAGATACCCACGCCCAGCGCGAGGCTCTTCGCCAGCTTTTGTGCCATCAGAATCGACCTTGAGAGAGGCGTGGAAGGAGATCTGAAAACTCGACTGGACCTTGCATGCAGAGGCGGCCGGATGTACGTTACCGGTTGGCCGGAAAATGGAAACGGAAATTCCGGCCAAAGCAGTATCCAGGGGAGTAGAATTAAACGCAATGCGAAGGGAGGAATCTCAGTTGGCCCGGCTGTTGAGACTCACACCCCGCTGCACGAGCCGGAACAAGTTGAAGGTTGATTGGGGGCGACACTCCGCTTTCGGGGTGGGAGTTGCGTTCTTCCTGGCGGCCGGACTGGGGGTTATCCGCGCCCCGGTCCGGGCACAAGCTCCGCAAAAACCGGAATCTCCAGAGATGAAGAGCGACGAAACGGAACCCACCTTCACGGTTCAAGCAAGACGGAACGAGGTGCTGGTGCGCGTGGTGGTGCGCGATAAGAATGGCGAGGCCGTGGGCAACCTCACCCAAGACGACTTCCGGCTGTACGACGACGGCAAGCCGCAGGCGCTCACCCTCTTCTCGCTGGAACACGGCGCGGTCGCAACCGATCGTGGGGTTACCAAAGCGGCAGCTATTCCCGGCCGAGAGCCGGCTCTACAGCCGCCTCCACCCATTGCGCAGCGCTACGTGGCCTTCTACTTCGACGACGTCGTCATGGCCTTCGAGGACGTGGTCCGCACCCGCGACGCCACCGAGCGCTATCTCAAGTCCTCGTTGCAGGCCACGGACCGGGCCGGCATCTTCACTTCGTCGGGTGTGGGCAACCTCGAGTTCACCGACGACCGTGACAAGCTGCACGAGGCGCTGGCGCGTCTCAAGCCGCAGCCCATCACCACCCGTCCGGAGCTCGACTGCCCGCCGCTCAGCCCCTACGAAGCTTACCTGATTGCCGAACTGCGCGATCAGCACGAGCTCGACATCGCCACCCTGGAGGTCATCCAATGCGCCTGCGGTGGCGACCCCAGTCACTGCCTGGGCCCACAGCGGCAGGCGGAGACAGAGGCCAGGGTGGTCTGGAACGACAACGAGTTGCAGGCCAGGCAGTCTCTCCGCGCGCTCACAAGCCTGGCGCGGCGGCTCGGCGCGTTGCCTGGCCAGCGGAGCATTCTCTGGGTGTCGCCCGGATTCCTGGCCCTTACCCTGAACCAAGAGTTGGGGCAGCTTACGGAGCGCGCGCTACGCAACCGCGTAGTGATCAACGCACTGGACGCGCGTGGGCTCTATGCCATCGTGCCCGGAGGTGACGCCACCCAATCGAGTGCCCTGCCGCTTTCTCCACTCCCCAACTTTCCCAACAGCGGACCGGCGGCGTCGGCGAGATTGGTGAGCATTCAGAGCACGGGCCAGTCCATGAACACCGACGTGATGGCGGAGCTCGCCCGAGACACGGGCGGCATCTTCTTCCACAACAGCAACGACTACGATGCCGGTTTCCGCAAGGCAGGGGGGCTACCCGAGTTCTCCTATCTCTTGACATTCTCGCCCCCAGAACTGAAATACAATGGGAAATACCATAAGCTGAAAGTCGAGTTGATGGATCACCCCAATTACAGCGTCCAGGCGCGCAGGGGCTACTTTGCGCCGAACCGAGCCGTCGAGGCCTCCCGGCGCGCGGATGAGGAAATCGAGGACGCCGTGTTCGCGCAGGAAGAAATGCGCGAATTGCGCGTGGGTGTGCAAACACAATTCTTCAAGGTGAATGAGCAAATCGCCCGGCTCTCGGTGGTGGCGCGAATAGATTTGGAGTCCCTGCGTCTGCGCAAAGAGAATGACCGCAATCTGGGTGATCTGAAAATTGTCTGTGCGGCATTCGACCGTGATGGCAACCTCGTGGCCGCCAAGCAGCGGCATCTTGAGCTGCGCCTCCGCGACGCGACCCTTGCCCGGTTGCTCCCCAGCGGCCTCAACATCAAGACCAGCCTTGACCTCAAAGCGGGCACGTATTTGCTCCGCGTTGTGGTGCACGAAGCCGGATCCGACCGACTCTCTGCCTTGAACCAAACTGTCGAGATTCCCTATTGAGCCCTCGGTCTGGTAGTGGGTCAATTTGATGTAGAGGCGGCTTTACGCCGCCATTTGGCGATCCCGCCTTGCGGGATCGCCGCTACTTGCCGCCGAGGCAGGGATCCGCTGTTCCTCAGGCTGGCACAACAAGATTAGCGCCTGAAGATTGACTCGGAGGTCGGGCGAAGGGGGAGCCGGAGCCGGCGCTCACCTCCACGTCGTACGGTCGGCATGCCGGCAGAAACAGTTGGCGCTGCGTGGTCCCAGCGCGGCCTCAGCGCGTGAGTTCGACGGCGTGTTTTCCTGCGGCCACTTCAAAAGTGGCGCGGCCATCCCTGACGCTGACTTGACCTCTGAGAAAACCGTCAACGCGGAGTTTCAGTATGCCGGACTCGAATTCAGCCGTGGTCACCTTGGCGCTCTCGCTTGTGTCGATCCTGAAGGAGAGACGGGAGGGCGCGACTTCGTAGTTCCGTACCACGAGGCCCGCATCCGCCTCGAACCGACTCTTGCCGTCACGCACAAGCTCGGTGAGCCGAGGACCGATCGTGATATCGTAGCTGTGGTTTTCCCAGACAGCTCCCCGAAACGTCCCCTCTGACGACAGGCTGAGCGCTCCAAAACGCAGCCCCTCCCAGGGGTTATCGTCGATATACTGTTCCAGGGCAACGAGGCAGAGCAAAGCACCCCACGTGTAATGCGTGTCGCCGCCCGCGTTGCCGCCCCAGGCGTGATACTGCTCGTTATCGTGCTGATTGGACTTCCAGTCGTCCATGAAGAGCGCGTAGTTCTTTCCGGCATAGTCGAGCGCCACTTTGTCGAATTCATAGCGGTCGAGGCCCTCGTAAAGCATGTAGTTGGTTGGCCCCCAGATATCCCCCCGCCAATAGAACTGGTCTTTGAACGCCGGATCATCCCGTGCAATCGTCGGCGCGACGTAAGTGCCCCAGAATTCCTTGGGATTCAGCAGGTGCTCCTTCACCATCCGCTCCGCCTGGTCGGGTTTGGCGAGACCCGCAAACATGGGGTAAAAGTTCGTGGGCGACAGACGCTTCGAAAACCGCCCATCCCAGAAGCGGTTCTCGAAGATGCCGTCCGAGTCGTTCCACAATTTCTCGCGAACGAGTTGTTTCATGTGCTCGTATTCCTTGGCAAAACGCTCGTTATCCTCTCTATTGCCGAGCACCTCAGCGATCTTCGCGAGGCATTCCGCGTCAAGCGCATAAAGCGAATTCAGCCCCACGTCGTCGAGATTCATCGTGTGCGTCTTCGGATCGTAAGCCGCTTCGTCGTACATGGGGCTGTCGTCCATGCCGCTTTCCCACTTGGCGGCTTGAAAGAAGCCACGTCCACCTACAGCGGGAGTGGAGCCCCGGTCGCTGCCCCACTCGAGTAGCCCGTCTCCATTGCCGTCGCGCCAGCCCTGGCCGTCTCCACGGTCGTGAAACCACCACTCGTGCCACTTCACAAGCCTCGGATAAGCCCAGGCCAGGGTGTCGCGGTCCTTAAACTTCTCGTATTCCTTCCACACGGCAAACGATCCGACGGGCGGCTGGGCCCTGTCTGGAGTCGTGCCCGAACCGCCGGCGATGTTTGGCACGACGCCGGTCTCGCTCTGGGCGAGTAGTATCGCCTTGATTCCGGCAACGGTCTGGGCTTGGTCTTCAAGGCCCGTCAGCAAAGACCCGAAGAAACAGTCCCACTCCCCCACCACCCAGCCCCCAAAATTGACTGCCCAGTGGCGACTGATACTTGGGAAAATGAGGCCGTGCGAGGGAGCATAAAGCGTGTTCCAAAACATGGAATTTCCGATGGCCTCCGCCGCTCCCTCGAACAAGCCCGTCACCCTGGGCCTACGGCTGGCGTATTCCTCCGACTTCTGCTTGAGGATCGCATCAATCTTGCCGGCTTCGAGCAGGCTCTGAGCGCGCTTCACCAGGTTGTCCTGACTCCAGCCCAACGTGGCGACGAAATGAGCTGACTCAGCAGCTCCAGTGGCAAATTCGAGCCCGGCCGTGGCAGACCCAGAGTCGTTTTCAATCCCAGAAACCAGCCGGCCAGAGCCGTTCATATTGTCTCGCAACTGCCGGAGAGAAGGGTAAACTCCACTGCCGATGGTAGGCCGGTCAACCATGACGACAAACCGTGCGGAAGCGTCGAACACATCATCGAAGAAGCGCTCTCCCACCACCGCCTGCTTCGAAGGATCGAGGGTGTACAAGCCTTGGCTTCCCCCTTGCAGCCCGTCAGTGAAATAGGTCTCGAGCACCAACTGAAGGTTCTGGGCGGCGGTGAACCGCCCGACTACCGTGCTCTCGTCAATCCGCGACCATTCCAACGTAACCGGAGCCTCACGCGGAAGATTCTTCCACGACATTCGGCAGTAAGAACCGTCGGGGGCGTGTGGGCCCACCTCCGATACGGCGTTGAAAATTTCGTTGCCGTCCAGAAACGTTTCGCTCCGCGAGCCGGCGCGCAGCGCGAAGTTCAACGGTTGCTGACGGGCGCGAGCCAGGAAGACGAGGCCATTCCACGCCTCGGGATCAAAGGCTCCAACCGCGACGCTGTCAAACTTGAGTTGTGATTGCCCGGCCAGGTTCGGGAGTGCGGTGAGGACCACAGTCGCAAGGACCGTCACCAACCAGAAGCAACCCGAAGCCCGGCGCCTGATCGCCTGCCTTCCCTTGGCACTTCCCGCACGCTCAGCGCTGATTCGTCGTCGGTACGACATAGGGTTTACCCCCCCCTACTATTTCGAAATCCCCGTGATATCGAATTTCTGCTTTCCAGCCTTGATCATGAACGTTCTCTGAGCACCCTGAAAGTACGCCTGGAGTTCAAATGGCGAGTCCGACTGAACATGGATGATCTCTCCCTTTGATCCATTTGTTGCGGGTCCCGCAATCAAAGATACAACGTGCCCGTTGAAGCGGAAGCGCTTGCAACCGCGCCGGCCCCCTGGTTCGATTCGCCAGACCAGCCTGTTGTGAGCCGCATCAGGTCGGAGTCCGATGGCATACTCCAGAAGGTACATGATCGGTCCAATTCCACTCCAACCCACGAAATCGGACTTTGCGGGTTTACCTTGCTGGGCGTGATCCGGCGAGTAGTTCTCCCATATCGTTCCCGTTTCCTCATAAACATGGGCGACAAGCTCCAGGTGATTCAAGGCAATTCCGCGAGCCAGGTCGGAATAGCCATACTTCTCCAAGCCCTGAATGATCATGGTAACCGTCGGCGCCCAAACGGATCCCCGCCAGTATCCGCCCAGAGGCTCGTACCCAGCTTGGTTAGCCGCCAAGGTGGGCACAAGATTGGGTCGTCCAAAAGTCTCGGGATTCTTCAGTTCCGTAACCAAATCCGCCGCTTGGCCAGAGGAAGCAACCCCGGCGAGCAGCGTCCAATACGCGGCGATCGTCATCACGGGAGCACGCTTGCCGTCCAGCATCAAGTCGAAGTAGAACTTCCGCTTCTCGTCCCACATCGCCTGGTTGATAGCCGAGGCCAGTTGATCAGCTTCTGCCGAGTACTCATGCGCCTCGGTGTCCTTGCCAAGGATCAGTGCGATCTCGCTCAGTTGCCGCGCGAAGAGCACCATTTCTGAGGAGATATCAATTCCCGTGCCGCCATTCTTCAGATAAGCATTACGCGGAGAGTTGTCCATGCTTGCCCAATCCGTGACATAGAGCCCGTTCCCTTGCCTCAGGTAGAGCTGAAGCGCCGCATAATAGTGGACCAGCGGTTGCCAAACCTTCCCCAAACGGTCCTTATCCCCCGTGATCCTGTAGTGTTCCAGTTCCGCCCATGCCAGTATGGGGTGATCCAGCGCATCGAGCGTCAACTTCGGATTGGGAGAAGGGATGGTCCGGCCCGTGTAAACGACTGGCGCGTTTCGAGCACCCCCAACCGGTTCATCGTAACCAGGCCAGCCCCATCGGCTAATAAGCGGTTTGTCCTCATGGTTTACCCAATAGTCGAAATCGGTCCCTGTTTTCCTCACGATCTCACGGCAAATCTCGCCATCCTCATGCTGCTTCGCGTAGAAGTTGTCGAGGGACGAGATGCCGGGTACGAGAGGATACGCATAGTTGCAGAACATGGTCATGAAGCAGCTATCCCAAAGGAATATGTTCTGGTTAAAAGCCGCGTCGATGAACTGGGAGACGAACCCGCTCTGCGGGGCCGGTTCGTTGAAGTTGTGAAACGCCAACTCCCAGGCTTTCCAGTAGAGCCGCACCAGCACAGGGTTGTCATCATAGATCGGCGAAGGCAACCGGGCTCGCAACTTTGCGAACTTCGGGAGGGGTTTGGCTTCGTACGCCTTCTTGGCAAAATACATTCCAGTCCCCTCCTTTGCGGCGTCTGTCTCTGCGGAGAAGAGAACCCCCGGCTGCCAGGCGGCCATCGCTAGTGCCAGGATCACTATTCGCAGCCCGAAATGAATGTTAGCAGTTTCCATGCATCGCTCCCATTTGCGCTATTCTGCCGAGCTCGTTGTACCAGTTCAGGTCTTCATTCTAAGCCAGAAGTGTTGGTAGATGTATCATGCTTGAGGAATTCCCAATCGAAGGTAGTGGGTCAATTTGATGCTGTAGCGGCGATCCCGCAAGGCGGGATCGCCAAATGGCGGCGTAAAGCCGCCTCTACATCAAATTGACCCACTACCCAATCGAAAAGGCAGTTGACACGCAATCCTCGGATGGACTTGAGGCTAGTGAAGACGGGCAATTACTGTTCGCCACGAATGGCCCGGTGGAGATCCGACACGTGGAGTTTGTGGGCGACCAGGTGCGGTTTGAGGTGCGCGCCGGTAGGCCCGTGAAGATCCGCGTCCGCAACAATCCAGCGAGAGATTTTCCGGCTGGTCTGACAAAGGTATGAGGTTTGCCGGATACGGCGCCAACTGAAGGGGATAGCAGCTTCGCTCGTCCTGCTTATCGCCTGAACTTCGCCACACCTGATGTTCTGGGAGGCTGTTCCCATCACCCCGGTCGCGGCTACTCAACCCGGATGTTCCCCGAGACGGTGCTTACATCCAGCATGAAGCCGCCGTCGCCGACTTTGCCTTCCAGCTCATGCTTGCCGAAGGCGCCCTGCACGGTCATCTCGCGCGCGGTGTGAACACTGCCGGAGACCGTGTGCGCGTGGAGCGTGAATCCCTGCTGGCCGGGCAGGCGCACGGTGACGCTGCCGGAGGCGGTCGAGAGCCGCCAGGAGCCTTGGCCTTCGCCCTCCACCAGGATGTTGCCGCTGGCGGTCTGGGCGCGCACGGCGCCGTGAACGCCCTCGAGTTGCAGCGTGCCGGAGCCGGTGCTCACCTCCACGTCGCCCGGCGCGGTCTGCCGCAGCGTGACGCTGCCACTGCCCGTCGAGGCGTGCAGGCCGCCCGCCACGCCCGTGGCAAGGATTTCGCCGCTCCCGGTCGAAGCGCGCACCTTTCCCTTCACGCCTTCCACGGAAATGCGCCCGGACCCAGTCGAGGCTCTGACCATGTCTCCGATATTGGTCAGCCTGAGGTTGCCGGAGCCCGAAGATGCTTCCACCGGCCCGCGCACGCCGCTCACATTCTGTTCCCCGGAGCCGGAGTTCGAGCGCAGGCGTGTCTCGACGGGCGCCACGATCTCGTAGCTGATGGAGATGTTACGCTGCAAATCCTCGTCTTCAATGCGACCGATCTTGATGATATTGCCGTGCTGCTCGATGGGCGGGTTAGCTTCCAGGTAGTGGACCTTGTTTTCCGCGCCAGTGCCATCGAACCAGCCACTGGTGGTCCGGATTGTGCCGGTGATGCGCACGGTGGAGCTGTCGCCCGTGCGCACGTCGATGGTTCCCGAGCCCGTCTGAACCTCGAGATCCACGGCGCCCGAGACCTGCACAGTGCGCGCGAAATGTCCCTCTACGGCGCGGGCGGGCGCGGCCAGGCACAAACACATAGTAGTGAGAGTCAGAATACCCAAGAGGAGTAAGCGGTTGGACTTCATAAGGACTTTCTCCTTTCACACTCGTTTCTTATCCGTTATACGTAACTGATGCTCTTAAGGTTTAGACGAGCGAAACCCTGCACCGTGAGCCACCGCCGGCAAGTTCTGGAGTTCCCGTGGCTGGTTGGTCTCTGATCCTCTCGGAGGGGGTAGTTCCGTGCAACGGAGTGCTGGTGTTCTAGTCATTCCCATCGCGCCATGGCGGGAGGAATCTACTCCTCAAACCTTTGGAAATGTGCTGTGGTCGGACTGGATTCCTCGCGCAGCGCGGGACGGGAATGACTGCGGCTTGCAACGCCCATGTCTCGCAAATGACATCAGTACTCAGGAGTCGGTAGTGGGTCAATTTGATGTAGAGGCGGCTTTACGCCGCCATTTGGCGATCCCGCCATGCGGGATCGCCGCTACAGCATCAAATTGACCCACTACCCAGGAATCTGCAAACGTGACAGAAGATTTTTTATGTGTTGTAATAAGGGCTTCGAGTTTAGGCTCGGAGATGTTGGTTTTCGGGCTTACATCCATCGCAGAAACGAAATTCCACAACCATGAAATTCCACGGGGGAAAAATGAAGAAGACGCTTACGATCTGGATTACCTTGGTGACGCTGCTGTGCGCGTTAGCAATTCCTGTGCTACACACGGCCCTGGCCAAACCCGCTCCCGCCGAGCACCCGGATTATCGCGCTGCCATTAACGATCTCCGGAACGCCCGGAAGCATCTCGAAAAGGCCCTCGACGACGGATACGGTCATCGCGATAGGGCGATGCGCACGATCGACCATGCTATCGAAGAGTGCGAACAGGCTGTCCAAGTCCTGCATTAGAACCGGTCGTGCAGCAAAATGGCGTAGCCGGGCATCCGCGATTGTAAGAGATTGAGTAGCGGATGGCGAAACCCATGAATAGTCGTGAACGCGTCTTGGCTGCTTTGCGCCGCGAGCCAGTGGACCGAACCCCGGTGTGCAACCCAACCTCCGTGGCAACGGTCGCGCTCATGGATTTGGTGGACGCGCCATTCCCGGAAGCCAACCGCGTCCCCGAGTTGATGGCCCGCCTAGGCGCCACGAGCTATACCGAGCTGGGCTTTGACACCATCCTGCCTTATTTCACCACCATCCAGCAGTCTTCCGCCCTCGGCTGCAAGATCCAATGGGGACAGAAGGACAACTGGCCGGCCGCGATCACCAGCCAGCCCCTTTGGCGGCATCCGGACGAGATCAGGATCCCTTCAAACTTCTTGACCCACCACGATACCAAGTGCGTGCTCGAGGCGATTAAGATCCTCAAGAAGCAATTCGACGGCGAGGTGGCCATCCTCGGCAAGACCATGGGACCATGGACACTCTCATATGATTGTTTCGGGTTGGAAAATTTCCTGCTCATGTCTGCGGATGATCCGGGTAAGACGGCGGCATGTCTGGACAAATTGAAGGAGGCAACCGTACAGTTCGGGCTGGCCCAGATCGAAGCGGGTGCGGACGCACTCACCCTCCCTGACCACGCGACGGGCGACCTGGTCAGCGCCGGCTATTACGATAGGTTCTTACGTGAGATTCATAGCGAGTTCGTCCAGAGGCTTCCGGTTCCGCTGATTCTCCATATTTGCGGACGCACGATGGATCGGATGGAGTACATTGCCCGGACGGGGGTAGCGGCATTCCATTTCGATTCCAAGAACGCCGCCGCAGAGTCTGTGCGGGTGATGCGCAATCGGGTCGCCCTGGTAGGAAATATCAACGCTCCTAACACCCTGTATGCACAGGGACCGCCGGAGGTTCGCGAGGAAGTGTTCAGGGCTCTCGAAGCGGGTGTGCCGTTGATCGGGCCAGAGTGCGCCATCCCTTTACGAACCCCCATCCAGAACCTCAAGGAGATTCCCCGCGCCGTGCGCGACTGGCACCGGACAGGTGCAAGCGGCTAAGAAAACCGGGCGGTGTTGGTGTCATTTGGGATGGGATCCCTTTCGAACCGCCGGTCATTCCCGCGAAAGCGGGAATCCAGTCCGTCGACAGCGCATTTCCGAGGGTTTGCCGAGTAGATTCCCGCTTTCGCGGGAATGACTGCGGCTTGCAACGCCCATGTCTCGCAAATGACACCAGTACCAACCGAGGTCTCGCCAACCGGGGCCTCGCCTTGTGCAACGAATTGACCTGAGGTATGATCCCTCGGCGTATTCGAGGGATCATTCTTTGTGACAGTCTGGCCAGTGCGTTGCCCAACTTGGAGGGCGTGGCCGGCCCGAGGAGAGATCATGCGACGGTTTGTTCACAAGTCCACTGTAATCCTGATCGCGGTGTGTACCTTGGCGAGTCTGTACGCCTGGAACGCCAAGGCGGACCAAGTCCTGGATCAGCCCCCGATTCCACCCAAGTTCCGCCTTCCCGCCCATGAGGTGGGGCCTGTCCGTTACCGCGTGGACCTGACGGTGGTCCCGGACCAGGACACCTTCGTCGGAGCGATTGAAATTGACCTCCAGCTCGCCAAGTCCACTTCGGTCCTGTGGCTAAACGGCGAAAGGCTCACCGTGAAGGATGCAAGCCTGACTGTCGGCCACGAAAAGCTGGCAGCCAAGGTCATCAGCGAGCCGCAAGACTACGTCGGCTTTGCCTTCGACCATCCCGTCGGACCCGGCGCAGCGACGCTCCGCGTCGTTTACCAGGGGGAGATCGGTCGCAAGGATCAGCAGGGGATCTTTCAGATGAAAGATGGGGACCGCTGGTACGTCTACTCGCAGTTCGAGGCGATTTGGGCTCGACGGGCATTCCCCTGTTTCGACGAGCCAAGTTACAAGGTCCCCTGGCAGTTGACTCTGCGGGTCAAGAAGGACCAGGTGGCGCTATCGAATGCACCTATAGTGTCCGAGACCGACAGCGGCGATGGCATGAAAGTAGTGAAGTTCGCCGAGACCAAGCCGCTGCCGAGCTATCTGGTGGCCATTGCCGTCGGCGACCTCGAATTCGTCGACGCAGGCACCACCGGAAAGAAAAACACCCGCGTGCGTATCGTAGTCCCCCGCGGCCGCGGCTCCGAAGCGAAATACGCCGCCGAGACTACTCTTGCCATAGTGAGCTTGCTGGAGAATTACTTCGATATTCCCTATCCCTACGACAAGCTCGATGAAGTCGCCATTCCGCTTTACGGCGGGGCCATGGAGAATGCGGGCTTCGTAACCTATGGAAGCGGCATCATTCTCGCCAAACCCGATCAAGACACCCCGTCGCGTCAGCGCGAATGGGTATGGGTGGCTGCCCACGAACTGGCTCATCAATGGTTCGGCGACCTCGTGACCACTGCCTGGTGGGACGATATCTGGCTCAACGAGGGCTTTGCCTCCTGGACGGCGAACAAAATCGTGAATGAGTACCACCCCGAATGGCACGCGGACGTCTCGGCGCTCAACAGCTATCAGGGCGCGATGCAAAGCGACAGCTTGGTGAGCGCGCGCAGGGTACGGCAGCCCATCGAGTCGAAGGATGACATTGTGAACGCGTTTGATTCCATCACCTACGACAAAGGCTCCGCGCTACTGAATATGTTCGAGTCCTATATGGGCCGGGAGAGATTCCGGGCAGGAATTCACCGCTATCTTACGAAGTACTCCTGGAAGAATGCCACCTCGGCTGAGTTCCTAGCGGCGCTCGCCGGCGACGATACCAGCGTCGCTGCGGCTTTCTCGACCTTCCTCGACCAGCCGGGTGTGCCGCTGGTTACGGCCGCGCTGGATTGCAGCGGCGGCGCGGCCAAGCTGAAACTTTCCCAGCAGCGTTTCCTGCCCCTGGGTTCCCTGGGTTCAGCGGACCAAATTTGGGAAATTCCCCTCTGCGTTCGCTATCCGGCTGGGCAGCGTGAGGCGCGACAGTGTGAACTGCTTTCGCACAAGTCGGCCAAGTTGCAGCTCCCGCAGGGTGGCGGCTGCCCGGCCTGGGTCGAGGCCAACGCCGGGGCGGCAGGCTACTATTTCGGGTTATACGAGGGCAACCTGCTCAATGCCCTCCTCAAAGACGACGCGCAGGTGCTTACCCTTCCGGAGAAGGTCGCGCTCGTCGGCAACCTCTCCTCACTCACCAGTAGTGGCAAGATTCCGCTGGGGAGGGCGTTGGCGTTGGCTCCGAGCCTCGCCCAGGACCCCGCCCGCCAAGTGGTCACCAAAACCATGGAAATCACCACAGGTCTCCAAGACAATTTGGTCTCGAAAGACCTGCTGCCCCGGTACCGGCAGTATCTGGTGGACGTCTATGGCGGACGAGGTCGCGACCTCGGTTGGAAGACGAAGGCGGGCGAAAGCGAAGATGCCCGCTTCCTCCGCCCTGCGCTTCTCAGCGTGCTTGCCAATCAGGCCGAGGACTCGGAGTTGATCGCCCAAGCAAAAAAACTGGCGCTGGCGTGGCTCGACGATCATAAGGCGGTCGACCCTGACATGCTCGGTGTTGTCCTTACCACCGCTGCCCGCCACGGAGACCGCGATCTGTTCGATCGCATGCATGCTGCGGCCAAGCAGGAGAAAGAAGAGAATTTCCGCGGAACCTTGCTCTTCAGCCTCGGCTCGTTCCAGGATCCCGAAATCATTAAGGTCGCTCTGCCCATCGTGCTGAGCGATGAATTCGACAGCCGGGAATCGCTTGGCATCCTCTGGGGCCCCGCCCAGCGGCGCCAGACGCGCGACTACGCCTATGATTTTGTGAAACAGAACTGGGATCATTTGATTGCCAAGCTTCCCACCGATTCAGGGTCTTTCCTGCCTTACGTGGCCGGAGGCTACTGCGACTCTCAGCATCGCCAGGACGTGGAGAACTTCTTTAGCGGCCGGTCGACGAAGTACACGGGCGGGCCTCGCATCCTCACTCAAGTACTCGAAGGCATCGACCTGTGCGTCGCCTATAAGAACGCCCAGGAGGCGAGTGTCGCTGAATTCCTCGAGACATACAAACCGGCCCAGAGCGTGGGCGCCGGAAGCCCTTACAAGTAGGCGGGCCAGTAGAATCCTGGCGACGTCCATCAGCTTGTAGGGGCGGCCCTTGTGGCCGCCCTGGGGCAACCATCCCGCGCCTGCGGGACCCCTACGACGCGGCAGCAGAACGCGATTCTTGGACACCTTCGAGCAAAGTGGCATCCCAAGTCGCCGTTAGGGAAACAGGTTGACCCTCGTTGGGGGCCTTGGACAGCGCCTACTATCAGCAAGCTTGATAGCGCCTGGAAGATGCCCTTCCACGCGGGCATCCGTCCCAGCGCAGCGGGCCAGTTGACAGCTAGCCGACTTTTCAGGCCCAATCCGCTCCCGGCGATATCGATCACCTGAAAATCACTGGTGGGAAGGGGATTTATCGCCAGGAATCTGGGGGCAGAAATTGTCGGTAAACACCACGCCGTTACTCGCGATTTGTCGAGCCAGTGGTATGCCACCACGAACTTCTCGACCGGGATTTCGAGTGGAGCGGCGTGCCCCATCCAGATTGACGAAGTGCGGTTGCCACTGGGGTGCCGGGGATGAGAAAATGCCCATGGTCAGGGCGGCACTGACTGCTGCTCCTCGTTATGCTCGCCTCAGCGCCGAAGGAGTACGATGGGAGAAACAAATCTGCTCGTCACGTTGGTCCTCGCGACTGCGATGGTTTGGGGGCCACTGCACGGGGGAAACGCTGCCTCTGCACCCGTGGTGCAGACGACGGTTCCGGGAAGCGCAACGAGCGCCGAGGATCGCATCGCTCGGGTTGAGAACGGGCTGCTGCCGCAGGTGGTCGTCAAGGGGGAGCCGCTTCCGGGTATGAAGCTCGTTGACCGCATGACGTTCTACAAGGTGCCGGGGGTCAGCATCGCAGTTATCGATCAGGGTCGCATCGATTGGGTGCGCGGTTATCGGTTTGCGGAAATCGCGGCCAAATGGCCGGTCACACCGGACACCCGTTTCCAGGCCGCGTCCATTAGCAAATCCGTCGCCGCTGCCGCCGCGCTTCATTTCGTGGAAGAAGGCAAGATCGAGCTCGACCGCAACGTCAACGATTACCTGAAATCATGGAAGGTGCCGGACAACGATTTCACTCGCGAGCAGAAGGTCTCCCTGCGACGTATTCTGAGTCATAGCGCCGGCTTTACGGTGCACGGCTTTCCAGGCTATGAAGCGGGCAAGCCCGTACCTACCCTCGTGCAGGTGCTGAACGGCGAGACGCCGGCGAACACTGAGCCCATTCGCGTTGACACGGTTCCCGGCACAAAGTGGCGCTACGCCGGCGGCGGCTACGCGGTGATGCAACAAATGTTGATCGACGTGGTTGGCGAGCCTTTTCCTGAGATAATGCAGCAGGCAGTCCTCAGCAAATTAGACATGAAAGACAGCGCCTACTCACAGCCGCTGCGGAACGACTGGCAGCCGTTTGCCGCCACCGCCTACCAGGCCGACGGCAAGCCGGTGGAAGGCAAATATCACACCTACCCGGAGCTGGCGGCCGCCGGTCTGTGGACCACGCCGGGGGACCTGGCCCGTTTCGCCATCGCCATTCAGGAGGCGCCCGCAGGCAAGTCGCACAGCGTCATCTCGAAGGGGATCGCTGAGCAGATGCTCACCCGGCAGATCGAGAACGACGGTCTGGGCCTTTTCCTTGACGGGGCGGGCAAGACCTTGCGATTCAGCCACGGCGGCGCGAATGAGGGCTTCCAATGCATGCTCGTTGCATACGCGCACACCGGGCAGGGGGCGGTCATCATGACCAACTCCGATATGGGGGGTGCGCTGAATACGGAGATACTTTTTGCCATCGCCCATGAATATGGGTGGGCGGATTATCAGCCGACGGAACGCACTCAGGTCAAGGTGGACCCGGGCATTTTCCGCGGCTACGTGGGCCGCTACCAACTTGCTCCGAATTTCATCTTGACGGTTACCCAGGAAGGCGATCACCTCTTCACGCAAGCAACCGGCCAATCGAAAGTGGAGATATTTCCAGAGAGCGACCGCGATTATTTTCTGAAGGTCGTCGATGCACAGATTACTTTCGCACCCGACAGCCAGGGCCGTGCAACCGAACTGATCCTGCACCAGGGCGGCCAGGATCATCATGCGAAGCGGGTGGAAGGCGCGGCGCCGCTGCCTAGCGAGCACAAGGAGGTTCCCATCAATCCGAAGTTGTTCGACGGGTATGTCGGAAGCTACGGGTTGACCCCGACGTTCATTCTCACGGTAACGCGCGAAGGCGACCATCTTTTCCTTCAGGCAACCGGGCAGCCTAAGTTCGAGGTGTTTCCCGAGAGCGATCGCGATTTCTTCTTAAAAGTTGTCGACGCCCAGATCACTTTTGTAACCGACGGCCAGGGCCGGGCGACGGAGCTGATCCTGCACCAAAACGGCCTTAACCAACACGGAAAGCGTATCGAGTAGGAACTCTATTCGCGGGTGGCGCCCCGATGCATCGGGGCGCCACAGCAACACGCGCAACACCCCTGCCGCCGCGTCCTATCCATGGCCTGTCCTGGCTTCTTAACGGTCCCGCAAGGCGGGATGTCGGCGCCACCCGCGCCGCCCGAGGTCGGATTTGCCCCTCCCAGACTCTCGTGGCAAAAGAACTCTTTGGCTGTAATAATCAGGGCAGTCTGTCGTCATTACGTGTGAAGGTAGTCATCAGGAGGCGACCTTGGCACCGGCGACAGCGGAGGTAGCGATTCCCGATCTCCTTGACGAACTCGAAGGTCTCTTTCAAGCGCACCATCGCTCGGTGTTCGGCACCGCATTCCGCATTACCGGCAACGCCGCTGACGCGGAGGACGTGCTGCAAACTGTTTTCCTGCGTCTGGCGGGGCGTGACCGGGCGGCTCCGCGGCTGGAGAATTCCGAAAGCTATCTTCGCCGGGCGGCGATCAACGCTGCGTTGGATGTGCTGCGTGCGCGCCGGGCCGAGGACAGCGTCCCGTTCGACGATTCCCAGCCCGATCCCGGCCAGCCTGAGCGTAGCGACCTGCGGGACTTCCTGAGGCGCTCGCTTGCCAAGCTGAGTCCGGAGGCGGCCGAGGTCTTCGCGCTGCGCTTTTTCGAGGGTCACAGCAACCGTGAGATCGCGCGCCTGCTTGGCATGTCGCAAGTCAGGGTCGCGGTCACCGTGCACCGCGCCCGCCGGCGGCTGCAGAAAGAGATCAATTCGTATCTTGGAGGCAGGTCATGAAAAGCGAAACGAAAGGTAGCGAGCGTGGGTTGGATCGAATCATCGCCGAAGTCCGCACCCAGAGCGTCGATGAGCAGGTTATGGAACAGGCTGCGCGTCGCGTGTGGGCGCAGGTGGCCCAACTCTCTCCATCGACGGCGGCCACGGCCCCTGCGCATATCGACAAGATCCGGAGTTGCGCCGATTTCCAGGCGCTCATGCAGGCTTACCTTGCCAAGACTCTCTCCGAATCGCGTGCCTTGCTATTCGAAGACCATATTCACGAGTGCGTTATTTGCCGGGGGGCGCTCGACGCGGCGCGCTCCGGTGCGCGGCGAGAGTCGGCCCTGACTTGGGAGCAACCGGCAAGGCCGCTCCGCCCCGGTTGGCGAGTGGCGTGGGCGATGGCCGCGGTGCTGGTGCTAGGAGTCGGCTTGGGCGTGATGGGCGTTGGCCGTCTGATCCTCGGAAGCGGCACGCGGGCCATGGTCCAGACCGTGGATGGCGCGCTCTACCACGTTTCTGATCGCGTCAGCGCCACGCTGGCGGCCGGCCGCCCGATCCTGGATAGCCAGGAAATCCGCACTGCCAATGGCTCGTCGGCCGTCATTCGCCTCGCAGACGACTCCTCGATCGAAATGAGCCAGCGGACTGATCTCTGGGTCTCTCGTGGCTGGCGCGGCACGACCATCCACCTCGAGCGCGGAAAGATCATTGTTCGGGCTGCCCAGCAGCGCCACGGGCGCCTCTATGTTGCCACGCGCGATTGCCTGATTTCGGTCAAGGGTACGATCTTCGCGGTGGACGAAGGCATGAAGGGCTCGCGGGTGTCAGTTATCCAGGGAGAGGTTGAGGTCGAGCAGGGCTCGAACGTGCAATTGCTGCATCCGGGCGATCAGATATCAACCCAGGCCAGTCTCACGCCGGTCTCCCTCACCCGTGACATCTCCTGGAGCCGGAGTTCCGGCGAATACCTGGCGCTGCTCAGCGAGTTCGCCGGGCTGCACAAGCAGTTGGAAGCAATCCCCGTCCCCACTCCGCGTTACGACTCGACCCTGCTGAAGATGGCGCCGGTCGACACTATGCTCTACGTCGCCATCCCCAACCTCGGCACCACGCTGAGCCAGGCGAACCAGTTGCTTCAGGAGCGCATCGGTCAGAGCGAGGTGCTCGAGCAGTGGTGGAACCAGCAGCAGGCCTCAGGCAAGGCTCAGAAACTGGAGGAGATGATCAATAGAATCCACACCTTCAGCGAGTACCTGGGAGATGAGATCGTCATCGCCCTGCCGCAAGACCAGCATGCGCCGCTGATCCTGGCGGAGGTCAAGCGGCCGGGTTTCCGCGAATTCCTCCAGCAGCGAATCAGCGAGCTCAGCGCCGGAATCGAGTCCAGGGCAACCTTGATCGACGATCCGTTTTCGGCTGCGCTTCCGCCCGCCGGCAAGGACCGGCCGTTGGTCTTCCTGAAGAACAACATTCTAGTGATGACTGGCGACACGAGCCAGTTGCAGCATGCCGCCACCCTCATCGAGCACTCTGCTTCCAGCAACTTTGTCTCAACTCCGTTCTACGCGGCAATCCAGAGGGCGTATCAATCCGGCGCTGGCTGGCTACTTTGCGCCGACATGGAACAAGTTCTCTCCCAATTCGTAAGTAAGAAAGAAGGCTCGGGGAAAGGTCCGGATTTCCTGAAGGACCCGAAGACCGGCTTCGCTGACATGAGGTACCTGATCATGGAGAGCAAGGACACGAGCGGAAAGACGGAGAACCGGGCCACGATCTCCTTCTCTCAGGACCGCCGGGGCATAGCGGCTTGGCTGGCGCCGCCCAGCCCGATGGGTACGCTGGACTTTGTGTCGCCCGCCGCCAGTTTCGTGGTCTCGTTCGTCGTCAAGAACCCGCGCGACATCGTGCAGGAGATTATCAGCTTCGCTCGGAGTGACAAACCCGATTCCGGCGAGGACCTGGAGGAGTTCGAATCGAAGACCGGCGTGAACTTGTCCGATGACTTGGCCGGCGCGCTGGGCGGCGAGGCTACGTTTGCCCTGGACGGCCCAGTGCTGCCCACTCCGAGCTGGAAGCTGGCGCTGGAAGTGAACGATCCGGCGCGCTTGGAAGAGACCATCGAGAAGCTGGTGGCGGGTATCGGAGAGCAAGCGGACCAGAAAGCCGGCCAGTTCAACCTGACCAAGGAGGACAGGGGTGGCCGGACCTATTACGCATTGCACAGAATCCTGCCGTCATCCCAACCAGGCGCCCTGAGCGAGATCGATTACGTTTTTGTGGATGGCTATCTCGTCGCCGCGCCCAACCGTAGCCTGCTCGTGAGTTCTCTTCAGAACCGCGAAACGGGATATTCACTCGCTCGCTCCACCGACTTTATGAGCCGCCTGCCGCGCGACGGGAACACCAACTACTCCGCCGTCGTTTATCAAAACCTGGGGGCGATGCTGGGGCCGGTGACAGACCTGTTGAAGTCGACCACTGTGCTCACGCCGGCTCAGCGCCAGTCCGTTGAGGCCTTGAGCCGGAACAGTGTTCCGAGCCTGATTTGTGCCTATGGCGAGCCGCAGCAGATTGTGGTCACTGGTACGGGCAGCTTCTTCGGCCTAGTCTTCGATTCGCTGCTCGGCATTGGCCACGACGGGCCGCTCCAGCTCTTGCCGCTCATTGAGAAGGCCGCGCAGCAGACGCCAAAAGGCGGCTAACGAGACCCATGGCTCCCGTCATCGAACTCGAAGGACTGGGCGTTCGCTTCTGGCAGCGGAATATTCTCGAAGACCTGCGTTGCACTCTCTCGGGCCGGGCAATCGGATTGCTCGGCCCGAATGGCGCCGGCAAGTCAACCCTCATCAATACGCTTCTCGGATTCTACCCTGTGGCGGCGGGCACAGCTCGCGTCTTCGGCTACGACATTCGCACCCAAACCAAGCAGATTCGCAGTCTCACCGGATACATGCCCGAGACCGATTGCTTCATCGCCCACATGACGGCAGTGAGCTTCGTTCGCATGATGGCGGAACTCTCCGGTCTGCCTCCCGGCGCGGCCCTCGAGCGCGCTCACGAGGTGTTGTTCTACGTGGGCTTGGGCGAGGCGCGATATCGCAAGCTGGGCACATACTCTCTGGGCATGAAGCAGCTTGCCAAGCTGGCTCAAGCCATCGTCCACGGGCCCAAGCTCATGATTCTGGATGAGCCGACGAACGGTCTTGATCCACCGGCGCGCCAGCGCATGATCCGCCTGATCCACGAAATGCGCGACAGCCAGGAGCTTCAAATCCTGCTTTGTTCGCACCTGCTGCGTGACGTGGAAGAGACCTGCGACGAGGTGCTGATCCTCAAGGCTGGCCGCCAGGTTCACTACGCGAATCTTGAAGAGGAGCGCCGGGCCAACAAGCGCTTCCTGGAGCTGGAAACGGCGGGAGACGATGGTGGCTTTGCTGAAGCGGTTGAGGACCTGGGCTGCGAGTGCGCCGTGACCTCCGGCAAGCGGATGAAGATGGTGTTGCCGTCGAGCTTCGTCATCCGCGACCTGTACCGGCTGGCGGAGGAGCGGAAGGTCCAGATCCGGCGCATGAACTACCGCCGCGACAGCCTGGAGGACATTTTCTTGAAAGCCATGGAGAACAGCAATGGCCGTTCATAAGCGCAGCTACCGCGGCTACGCCGGGCAACTTACGCCGTTGTGGTCACGCTTCTCGATCATCACGCGGTACGCTTTCAAGAACGTGTTCCAGTGGAAGCTCCTTACGGCGTTTTTCGTCACCTGCTTCCTCTTCCCGTTGATCTGCGCGGTGGGCATTTACATCAACCATAGCACGCGCCTATTGGCGATGCTCGGCGCCCGCTCGCTTTTCGACGTGGATGCCGGCTTCTTCTTCCATTTCCTGCGCGCCCAGGGAGCGATGGCTTTCATCCTGACGGCGCTGGTAGGGCCGGGGCTCGTTTCTCCCGACCTCGCCAACAGCGCCTTGCCACTCTACTTCTGCCGGCCATTGTCACGTGCGGCTTACGTGCTGGGGAAGATGCTGGTCCTGGTTTCGTTGCTCTCGCTGGTCACCTGGGTTCCCGCTCTTTTGCTGTTCCTCATTCAATCCAGCCTCGCCGGAGGGAGTTGGATGTGGGCGAACCTCTGGCTGGCGGCCAGTATCTTCCTCGGCTCTGCGATCGAGATTCTGGTGTTCTCCGTGTTGGCGCTGGCGCTTTCGGCATGGATCAAGCGAAAGCTTGCGGCAGGGGCGGCGCTGCTGGCTGTCTTCTTCTTCGGGGCCGGCTTCGCTGAGGCCGTCAATGCCGTGCTGGGAACCAACAAGGGCGCCCTTCTCGACCTCGGCCGTCTTATCGCCACGGTGGAGGCGCACTTGTTCCGACAACCTTGGCGAAGTCCAATCTCCGGCGGGAGCGCCTGGATGGTGCTGCTTGCGGTCAGCGGCTTTTGTCTCTGGCTCCTGGCGCGCAAAGTTCGCGCCTATGAGGTGGTGCGCGGATGAACGACGTCGCCCCGGACAAAAGCATTGTGTTCGAGGACGTCTCCAAGTTCTACGGAGAGGTGCTGGGGGTGAACCGCGTCAACCTCTCCATTCCGCCAGGCATCACCAGCCTGGTGGGCCCCAACGGTTCGGGCAAGACGACGTTGATGAACCTGATGACGGGGTTGGTGGAGCCTACACGCGGGCGCATCAGCGTGCTGGGACTCTCGCCACGCCAGCCCGAACAGCTCTTTCGCCACCTCGGCTACTGTACGCAGTACGACTCGTTCCCCCGCGGCCTGACGGGATACCAGTTTGTTTATTCCTACCTGCGCCTGTCCGGCTGCGGCCATGCGAAGGCCAGGGAACTAGCCGTACAGGCGATCGGCCGCGTCCGTCTGGGTGAGGCCGCCGAGCGCCCGATCGCGAGCTATAGTAAGGGCATGCGCCAGCGCATCAAGCTGGCCCAGGCGATCTGCCATAACCCTGCCGTTCTGGTGCTGGACGAGCCGCTCAACGGTCTCGACCCCCTCATCCGCGCCGAGACCATCGCCCTGTTCCGTGCCTTGGCCGTGCAGGGCCTGCACCTGATCATCTCCAGCCACGTCCTGCACGAAGTGGACGTGATTTCCGACCAGGTGGTGCTGCTCAGCAACGGCTACGTGGTGGCGGAGGGCGACATTCGCGGCGTGCGCGATGAGATCCAGGAACACCCCGCGCAGATTCTCATCCGCTGCAACAAGCCGGGCGCCTTGGCCTCGCAGTTGTTCCTCGAGGACTACGTGGTGGAGGCGCGCCTTCACCACGACGGCATGGGCCTGCTGGTGAAGACCCGCGACGCCGACCGGTTCTACTTGCTCCTGAATCGGATTGCCCAGAACGGAATCGATATCGAGTCCGTTGCCCCGGCCGACGATGACGTGCTCTCGGTCTACGAATACTTGATCGGCACGGAGGAGCCCGCCAAATGAGCTTCCGCAAACTTCCTTGGGCGCTCTGGCGTCGACAGATTGTGGCGGTGGTGCGGCTCGAATTGAAGAAGACCCTGTTTGCCCGGCGCGGGCTCTGGATTTACTTTCTGGCCTTCGCCCCTGTGCTCCTATATGCCGCCCATTCATTTTTCCAGATCAAGAATGGGAGGCGCGGCGACTTCGGCGAGGACACTCACGTTTTCGCCGCCGTCTTCCAGTTTTTTTATCTGCGCCTCGCCATATTTTTCGGATGCGTGGGCATTTTCATGAACCTGTTCCGCGGCGAGGTGCTCGACAAAAGCCTGCATTACTACCTCCTGGCGCCCATCCGCAGGGAGGTTTTGCTGGTGGGCAAGTACCTGTCGGGCCTGCTGGCGGCGGCCGTGATTTTCTGTTGCAGCACCCTGCTTCAGCTCGTCGCGCTTTACTGGTGCTTCAACTCCAATGTGATTCAGGACTATCTGTATCACGGTAACGGTCTCGCGCACGTGGCTGCCTACCTGGGCGTCACGCTCCTGGCTTGCATTGGCTATGGCAGCATTTTTCTGGCAGCCGGGGTGCTTTTCCGCAATCCTCTGGTTCCGACTCTCGTCGTGCTGGTGTGGGAAACCATCAGCGGAGTGCTTCCGCCGCTCATGCAGAAGTGCAGCGTGATTTTCTACCTGAAATCCCTGTGTCCGGTGAGCGTGCCTGCCAGCGTCGCCCTGGACAAGGGAAATCCCCTGGCCTTAATCGCCGTGAACGTCAACCCCGCTTCGACCGTAACGGGTATCCTCGGCCTTCTGACCTTGTCAGTCGCGGTGTTGGCACTTTCGAGCCTGCGCCTGCGCCGCATGGAAATCGAATACGGGGCGGAGTAGCATTCTCCCTGGCATCCCGGGCCACCGTTGGGGAAACAGGTTGACCCTCATTGGCGGCCTTGGACAACGCCCACCATCAGCAAGCTTGACAGCACCTGGAAGATGCCCTTCCGCGCCAACATCCGGCCCAGCGCAGCGGCCCAGTTGACGGCTAGCCGACTTTGCAGGCCGAATTCCTAACAGCGCCGAAGTCATCTGAGCAGCAGCAAGTTGCAGAGGGGCGAGCGAGCAAGTCCATCGGCGGACAACCAAAAGCCGGGCTTGTGCCCGCGCGTGACGCCGCCGCCCAACTGTGGTATAAAATAGCGATGAGAGGGTAGGAATATGGCAACACTCGATTGGTCACAATGCCCCGCCGTCGAGAGCATCCCCGGCAAGCGTAGCGGCGCTTGGGTATTCCGGGATACGCGGACGCCGGTTTCAGTTGTCTTTGACAATCTGGAAGCAGGAGCCTCGATCAACGAGATTATGGAGTGGTTTCATTTGTCCCACCAACAGGTGGTTGCCGTGATCGAATTTGCGGCGCGAAGCCTTGACGCGCCGCCGGTGCAGCCCCCCGCCCCAAGGGTCGATGCTCATACTCTTTGATAACGGTACTCCAGCCCCGCTCCGGTATGCGCTCAAGGGCCATGTGGTGGTTGAAGCCATCGAACGAGGATGGGACCGGCTGCTTAACGGCGAACTGATAGCGGCTGCGGAGGCGGCCGGCTTCGAGGTCTTGGTGACGACTGACAAAAACATCCGTTACCAGCAAGACCTGAGAGGCCGGAAAATCGCGTTCGTGGTTATCGGCAATCAGCAATGGCCCACTTTGCGCCGCTACGTTGGAAGGGTTGTAGCCGCTGTGAATGCAGCGACTCCCGGCAGTTATGCGGAAGTAGACATACCGTTCGAGTAAACCCCCGTCCCTGACCTCCGCATCGGAACGACCATGAGCAATCCGCTGCCCTTGGCTGGGGTCAGTGAGAAGAGCTCCGCGGGAAAGAGGCAGAAGTCAGAGGCCCCACGGCCGTGTCCAGCCAAAGATGTGGGACATGCGCAGGTGGGGGAGAGGGGACAGGGGGTGAGGGGGTTCAAGCGAATCGCTCTTGTAGAGAATTAAGTGCGACATGACACTGGCGACGTGCATCCGCCCCCACGGAGTATAGTGGCATCCCAAGTCACCGTTAGGGAAACAGGTTGACCCTCATTGGGGGCCTTGCACAGCGCCTATAATCACCAAGCTTGATAGCGCCTGGAAGACGCCCTTCGACGCCGGCATCCGGCCCAGCGCAGCGGGCCAGTTGACGGCTAGCCGACTTCCCAGGCCCAATCCCTGTATCCGTCCGGTGAGCCCACCTTCCGCAGTTGAATTCCCCGCCTGATAATCCCCTGGACGAAGCCTTGCGCTCATGCGGGCTGTTGCTGCGTCAGGCAATGGAGCGTGCCGAAACCCAGCACCAAATCAACGGCATGGACGCCCACTACTATACGATCCTTGAATAATTCGCCAATGAGTCCAAGCGCCAAGCGGTCTTTGGGATCGTTGAAAGTGGGCACCAGCACAGCATGATTGGCGATATAGAAATTTGCATAACTCGCCGGGAGTCTGTCACGGTCGAAAAAGATCGGGTCAGGCATAGGTAGCGCGATGACCTCTGGCCTGGAACCGTCCTCAAGCCGCAGATCCTGAATGCGGTCCCAGTTTTCGTTCAGCGGGCCATAGTTGACGTCCTCGGTATTCCCCTCCTTAACGAAAACCAGGGTCTTTCTATCGACGAAACGGCAGATGTCATCGACGTGGCCGTGCGTATCATCCCCGGTCACGCCACCTGCAAGCCAGAAGACGTTTGTCGCACCGAGGTAATCGTGGAGTGCTTTTTCAAAGCCTTTTCGGTCCAGACCAGGATTCCTGACCTGGATTTCCGGGTGCAAATAGCACTCTTCAGTCGTCAACAATGTTCCGCGCCCGTTGACTTCGATTCCACCCCCTTCGAGGACGAATTTACGGTTGCCGATATGCGCGTGGAAGATGCGCTTGGAGAGGTGTCTGGCCGCAACTTCAGGCACTTGGCGATCTTTCTTCCAGTCAGAATACTTGGCCCAGGCGTTGAAATGGAAATGGACGATGGCGGTCTCCGTCCTTCTGTTCCAGTGGCGCCGAACAAATATGGGCCCGCTGTCCCGCATCCAGCCGCGATTTGTTGGGTGCCTGATGAACTCGACGCGCGTCGGGTCAGCTCCTGCGCGCTCGAGGTAGCGCTGCGCGGTCTTCTCGCCGGCCGCTGAATTGACCAGCATCCTGATGTGCTCACCGGGCGAAATTTTGCGCACGATTTCGCCGTAGACCCAGCAAATAGCATCGAGCTTGTCCGGCCAGTCGGTGGGATTATGAGGCCACGCGAGCCACGTCGCTTCGTGTAGGTCCCACTCCGCGGGCATCGAGAAGCCCATTGAAGACGGCGTGTTTTCTGAATCTTTCATTCCGTTCACGTTGGAGTTCCAGACAATTGTGTCAGAGCTGACGTTTGCGATGAGAAACGCCGCTGCAGCTCACTGACCATCCAAAGCACTTCTGAGGGAGCCGCGTTTCTCATACGAACCGCGGTGCACACTTTTCCCGGTCGGCTCGATGTGCTAGTCTAATGCGGCTCGATGCCCGATTTCAATGCGAGCGTTTCGCTGTGTTACTAATACCGAGTTTCGTCGCAAGCCGCGAAGATTTTTCTCCGTGCTCTCTGTGCCAAAGAAGAGATGAAACACAGAGATCACTGAGCGTCTCTGTGTGCTCTGTGTTGGTGCTTGTAAAGGCACAGAGTACACGGAGAAGCCCTTTTGGTCGCGGCCGAAGGCCGCGCTAGGTTCAATGGAGGAATTCGATTCGATCATGGCTAAAGCCCAAAAGTCACACCATCGTTATCGCGAAGACATGTCGGAAATGCCCGATTGGCTGAAAAAGAAAAAGTGCCCGAACCGCGACCGCTACCTCGCCGGAAAGCGTATTCTCCCCAAGAATCTGACAGGCAGAGAGAAGCTTCCTGACATCGTGGACGAGGTGTTTCTTGCCTACAACTCGGCCCGTCTTAAAGAGGGTTGCAAGCTTTTCGTGGAAAAGATGCTGGAGCCAGACGTAACGATCGGCATGAGTATATCGGGAGCGCTCACACCGGCCGGGCTGGGGTGCTCCTGCATTGTTCCCCTTATCAAAGCCGGATTTGTGGACTGGATTGTCTCGACCGGCGCCAATTTGTATCACGACCTGCATTTTGCCTTGAACTATCCGGTGCGTGCAGGAAGCTTCACCATGGACGACACGGAACTGCGCGACAACGATATCGTGCGCGTGTACGACGTTCTGCTCGGTTACAGCGATTGCCTGATGGCAACAGATGAAATCCTGCGCAACATACTTATTCAACCCGAATTCCAGAAGGAAATGGGCTCCGGCGAACTGCACCATCTGCTGGGCAAGTATGCGGCCGAGTGGGAGCGCAAAGCGGGCCTCAAGGACGTCTCCGTACTGGCCGCTGCCTATCGCGCCGGCGTGCCCTGCTACACATCATCGCCCGGCGACTCAACGATTGGGATGAACGTGGCCGGCGTAGAATTGCGCGGCAACAAGCTGCGGGTGAATCCGTCGATCGACGTGAATGAGACAACCGCTTGCGTTCTCGCTGCGAAACGGGCAGGAGGCAAGAGTGCCGTAGTTCTATGGGGCGGCGGCAGCCCCAAGAACTTCATGCTCCAGACGGAACCTCAGATCCAGGAGGTGCTGCGCATCAAGGAATTTGGGCAGGATTATTTCTTGCAGGTAACCGATGCGCGTCCGGACACTGGCGGACTGAGCGGAGCTACTCCCAGCGAAGCCGTAAGCTGGGGGAAAGTGGATCCCGACCGCCTGCCCGATGCGGTGGTTTGCTACACGGATACGACCATCGCCATGCCTATCCTCACGCACTATGCGCTCGCCAGGCACCCACGGCGGAAATTGCGCAGGCTTTACGACCAGCGCGGTCAAATGATGAAGGCGCTGACCAAAGAATACTTCATGCACAACAAAGTGAAAATGATCGACGGCACGGATCCTGCCCTGGATTAGCAGGCTGCTGAAGAACCATGATGTGTCATTCCGAGCGAAGCGAGGAATCTCGCTCTGCTTACCGGTTCCACGGGCACGAATCAGGGCGAGATTCCTCGCTTCGCTCGGAATGACACCCTTCGCGATGGTTTTTCGTACGCCCAACGCGTTAATGCGGAAAGAGAGCGCACTTATGGCTACAACCCGACAGCTTCAAGCAATCGCCGCGCAGGACGGGACACCCGTTCTTGTGATCGATCACGAGATCATCCGCCGCAACTACGCCAAGTATAAGAGGCTCCTTCCTCGAGTTCAGGCGTATTACGCTGTAAAAGCGAATCCGGCGCCGGAGATTGTGCGCACTTTGTACGGCGCGGGCGCCAGCTTCGACGTAGCCTCACTTCCGGAATTCATGCTGGTTTATGAAAAAATAAAACACCTTCCGCCCAAGGACCAGCAAGACTTTATCTGGGACAAAATCATTTTCGCCAATCCGACTAAAACAAAGGAGACACTCCAGGCACTTGACCGCTACAAGCCCCTCGTTACCTATGACAACCGCAACGAGCTGCTGAAAATCAAACAATACGCCCCTCATGCCGGCGTTGTCCTTCGCTTGCGAGTTCCCAACACCGGGTCAATGGTGGAGTTGTCGTCCAAATTCGGGTGTGACCCGGGAGAAGCAGTGGACCTGATCTGCGCTGCATTCGATATCGGACTGGAGGTCGAGGGACTGAGCTTTCACGTGGGCAGCCAATGCGCCAACTTCGACAACTTCGTTCAGGCTCTTGATATTGCGGCAGCGGTATTGCGAGAGGCGAAAACACGTGGCCATGAGATCAAAATCCTCGACATAGGCGGCGGCTTTCCCGTCGCCTATGACCGGCATGTGAAGCCTTTCAGCCTGCTCGCCAGAACGATCAACGCCGAGATCGACAGACTGTTCCCGCCAACCATGCAGATCCTGGCGGAGCCGGGCAGGTTTTTCGTGGCCACGGCCGCCACCCTCGTCGCGCGGATCATAGGCAAAGCTGTGCGCGATGGAAAGCTCTGCTACTTCATTGACGACAGCGTCTATGACACGTTCTCCGGCATCATTTTTGACCATTGCCAATATCATCTCAAGGCGTTTAAAAAAGGCGCAACCGAAGTCTGCACGGTCTACGGGCAGACCTGTGATGGTCTGGACATCATCTCGCAATCCGAGCAGCTGCCTGACCTCCAAATCGATGATCTGGTCTATTCGGAAAAGATCGGCGCCTACAGCAATGCTTCTTCGACCTGGTTCAACGGATTTCCGCCTGCAACAGTCGTTCACATCAACCAGTAGAGGACCGCGCTCCGAAGACCTGGTTTTGGATGTCAATCGTCGCTGGCCCAACCAATTCTCCGTGCATGATCGGTTGTCTATGCATCGTGTTCATTTCCTGAAATAACTGTGTCATTTAACAGTTGCCGCCGATATGAGCTTTGGCATCCCTTCAGCCGGTGCTCTGCGGAATTCTCGTCATCAGCACCAAACGATGACATTGACCCATTGCAGTGCACGATAACAAAACTTGCGGGGAAGACGCCGATGATTCGGAGGTGCCGTCTGTGATGTCGATCGGATTTTTCTTTGCGGGAAAGATCGTCGCACTCTCACTTCGTAAGTGTCCTGTCAAGCCATTGCGCGATTTGCTGGGCAGGAGAGTCGAGAATTTGAGAAGCGCGGACATCAGGAGGTACTAGCCGCCTGCCGCACAGCCCTCCATTGGTCGGGGAGCAGTTCGGCGAGTCGGCTCTGAGGATGAGTGCTCAGGCGTTCGAAGATGTCGCGCAGATAGGCAAACGGATCGATGTCGAGCCTCTTGCAGGTGGTGATGAAGCTGGTTAGGACAGCCGCTGTCCGCCCGCCATTGTCGCTTCCAAAGAACATCCAGTTCCTCCGGCCTACTGCGACCCCAAGCAGGCTGCGCTCGGCGCCGTTATTGTCAATTTCCAAATCGCCGTCCTCGGCGTAACGGGTCAAGGCTTCCCAGTTCGACAACGCGTAGCCAATGGCTTGCCCTTCCGGGCTCTTTGGCAATACCTTGGGCTGCTCTCGCCCCAGATATACCTTGATGTCGTCCAGGATGGGTACTGACTTGGCCTGACGCAGTGCCCGCCGTCCCTCCCTGTCTATCTTCAGGTCGCGGGCTTCCCGCTCCGTCCCGAAGCCCATCAATCCAGCTCTGGTCCAGGTACAAGGCCCAATCACATTGAACCCCTTACCCACGAATGCACTTCCTTCACCTCAAACCGCACCGACCAATAGTACATCGCAAACTCCAGCCCGAGGTTCCAAACGCCGGAACACACACGCGGGTTCAAAGGACAGATCTGCCCGGCCACCAGGACAATAGCTAACGACAGCGTCCCCCCTTTTCAACACCATTCGGCGGGAACTTTATTCCCTTCGGAGCGTACCTGAATGGTGAAAACCGGATTGATCCCGATAATCCGCCTAGTATTTATCGACGAATCCGCGGGGGCAATCCGTAGTTCTGGCCGGGCGACGGCGCACTCGGAAAGCACTCGCGATTCTGGGACACAGGGTTCAGCCTCGGTTCCGACTTCGGCCTCTCGGATGCGTTGGAGAGCCAGGGTGGCAAAAGGCAAATTCTGCGTATGTAGACGACCGAAGCAGACCTCCACACAACCCAAACGGAATTGTGCCCGAAAAACGTTAGTGCTTTATCGGAAGCGCGCATCCACGAATGAAGTGTACCTGAACACGGTGGTCCGGCGCGCTTTCGATAAAGCCGTTTGAAGGAAGCCTTTTTTGGCAGGGCAATTGCTTATTGGGTATTGAATCGGAATCGTGTTACGTATTGGGGCAATGTTGCTACACGACTGTAGATCGGCGACATCGCAGTTGCCCTGCCAAATAGTATCACGCGAAGCGTCCGCCGCCCCAGCGGCTTCGTTAAACGCCCTTCCATGAAAGTGAGCGTGGTGATCGGTGGATCGCTAAACCGGATTTCTCACCACGCTCTGCCGTTTTTTGCCAGGCCGCCCTCCGTGGTGAGAGATTCGGGCTAAAGGCACGTGAACGTATCGTCGGCCTGCCGGGGAAGTGACCGAAGGGCTCGAGGCGGGGTCGTGGAGGTAAATCCCTGGATTGCCCAAGGATCCATCCTTGCAGTTTCCAATGGCAAGCGTCCTCCCTGTCGTGCTGAGCGTTCATAGCCGAAAACGGCTATCCGTGATGTCAGGACGTGAGCGCGAGGCTGGCGCAATCGAACCGTTGAAAGCAAAGGGCCTACGCCACGACGTTCGCGAGAGCGCCCGCTCACTGTCATGCTGAGTCCGTCAGTTGACGGACGAAGCATCTCGCCCTGCTGTTTGTCGGCGGAAAAGTCCAGAGCGAGATTCTTCGCTCCGCTCCGCTGCGCTCAGAATGACAGCAGGGCAGACGAGTGCACGGATGTCACGCTGAGCAGCGCAACCGATCCATTGTTGCGACGCAACGTTCTGCGGATAAAATTCGCCGTAGGCTCTGCCGGCGAAGAATCTCCCCACGCCTGTCGTTCTGAGTCCGTCGGCTGACGGGCGAAGAATCTCTGCAGTTGTCTTTTGCGCTTGGCTGGGATGGGCTATTGATGTAGCGTACTATTAAGCGGGCGAACCGTAAAGTGTGCCAACATGCCACACTCATGCGCACGCCTGCATATCCCTGGCATTCTTCTAACCCCTTGAAAAAACACGGGAATAGGATGTCGCTGGCGCAGACCACCTCAAGAAAGTGAGACGCGCGGGGCAAATGGAAATCCCGTCCACATACGCTCGGCCCATGGGATTAGATGGGAACCCTGCCCCTCAATTTCCGCCTCACCCGCTCGGATCCGACCCCTTCAGGGTCGGGTCGGGTGGGGTCGCCAGTTTCCGGGGGCGTTGCCCCCGGCTACTTTATCCATCCCCTTCGGGGATTCGCTTCCCAGCGCTCTACATTCCGGGTATGTGTTCTGCGAGCGACGCGGCTTGTGCTGTAGCGTCTTTGGGGTTCGGCATATTTGCGAACCCGCCGATATAGCGGCCCTTCCGGAAGATGCACATCCCGCCCAGGTATTGGTCATCGGCCTGGAAGGCTTCGTCCGCAACCTGCGCCGGCGCGGCTTCTCCGAATCGTTGTCGCAACTTGCTCAAGACGGCTGCCGCAGACTCCGGCGATGCTTCAATTACTACGAACGCCTGCCCCAGCTCATAGTGTGCTACGAAGCCGCGCTTCAGCAGGCGCAATCCCAAAACACTTTCCGGAATCAAGCGCACGGAGGCCAGCTTCTCGGTGGGAAACCAGGAGAGCGCCGCCGGGGGCAGCGAGCGGCCCGGTATACGTTTCTCGGCTTCCCTCACAAACGCCCGGAGCGCCGCCATCTGGCCTTTTTCGGGGTTGGCAGCCAGCTGCACGTAATACTTGTCCTTGCAGAAGAGCGCCCGCCGCGGCATGATTTGGCCACCCATGCCGACCTTCTCGATCGGCAAGTGGGGATCGAGATTCGCCGTAAAGACTCCGTAAGCGGAGTCAGCGTCGGTCATCTCGAAGACATCGACGAGGATGGATTCGCCCCCGGATTGGCAGGTCACCCCCTGCATTTGAACGAAGCCGTAGAGAAGATAACCTTCGGCGTTCCCATCGATGTACTCGAACAGGTTGTCGGCAGTGAAGCGGCGCGCGCCGCCTTGCTGTTCCCATCCCGCCACCAGGTGGCAGTCCGCCACCTCCGCCGCAGGCGCGGCGGAGGCGGCCGCCAGCATTATTAGAACCAATCTTAAAGACTTCACGCGAACAACTCCTGCGCGCGCGCCAGCCGGCTCGAAACCTTCACCCCAAATGGACAGGCCACGGTGCAGCTTACACAATCCTGGCAGCGCACGGAGGTGACTTCAGCGGGCAAGGCCAGGAAATGCTCGCGCCCCAGTGAGAATTGCCCATAACCCTCGGCGTAGGTGAGATAACGCAGCAGGTTGGCCACCGGCAGGCCCTTTGTGCAAGTTCCCTCGCATTCATTGCACATTCGGCAATAGAGGGGGCCGATCTGCTCGAGTTGCTCCGCCAGCAGTTTCTCCTCGGCCTGAGAGTAAGGCTCCGCCATGGCCCTCAGGTTTTCCTCGAGCTGATCCATGTCGGTCATGCTCGGGATGGTCGTGTCTACCTTCGGATTCTTCAGCACCCACTTCAGCGCGGCGAGCATGGCCCCTTCCCTCTTGAACTTCGGATACAACGGCTCCTCAGGTTTCACTCTGCGGAAGCCGCCCGCCATCACCTTCATCGCGACCACGCCCAGGCCGGCATTGCCGGCCTGCTCAATCAACGCCTCCATGCGTTTGTCCATGGTGAAGTTGTACGTGGTCAGGACAACATCCAAGGCGCCTTTCTTGACCAGGAATGGAATCATGTCCTTCGCGTTGTGCGTGCTGAGGCCGGCAAAGCGGATTTTTCCCTGCTGCTTGGCAATCTGCTGGGCCTCGAACAATTCATCCGGAACATCCGATGTCCTGTCCCTGCCATGCAGATACCAGATGTCGAGGAAGTCGGTGCCCAGCTCGCGCAAGCTGGTGTCAAGGTCACTCAAGAGGCTATCCTTGGTGCGTCCCCCGGACTTGCTGGAGAGGACGAGGTCCTTGCGTTTCTTCTTGAGCGCAGCGCCGACCATCCGTTCGTTGTTACCATGCTGATAGCCACGCGCCGTATCGAAATAATTGATGCCGATATCCGATGCGCGCTCGATGACGCTGGCGTCGGACGTAACCATGCACCCAAACCCCACCGCAGTGACTTTCAGGGCTGTTTTCCCGATGGTGCGATAAGTCAGTTTCGGTGTGGACGCGAGCGACGGTGGCGGCGACGATTGGACCGTTGCTTTGCCAAAGCCAGCGGTGGAAGCCAGCCCGGCGACGGGGAGTGCCAATCCCGCATAGAGAAAGTCACGGCGCGAAGAATTCGATTTCATAAAGACGCCTCCTTGTAGAATAGACAATGCACAAATCAAGATCCCCTATCTTAGACGTTCAGACGAGTTGAGGCCACTTTTTGTTACCAGGCATTGTGTTTCGCGCGTAGGAGAGGAAGTGTTCAAGCCTTTTTGCCGACCAGGATTTGCCCGACAGCGTGAGACCGGTGGCGTCGGTCTCGGTTTGGCGATCGTGAGAACCTGCGTGGAAGCCTGCGGTGGCACCGTCAAATGCCGCAACCGTTCGCCCAAAGGCCTCGAGGCTGAAATCCGGCTGCCGGCGGCGAGACGGTGAGACGCGTGGGCCGACAACGAATGATTTCCTACGCGGGAGGTGGTTGAAGTGTCAGGCGGCTTGGGTCTTAAGCCCACTTCGGCCTGCGTTTGTCCGTAGCGCACTCCACTAGGTACCAGTTCATCAGGCTTTGATACGGAATCCCCCGCTCTTCTGCCATCGCCTTGAAATAAGCAATGGCTGTTTCGTCGACGCGGATGGTAATCTGCTTCTTCATCCGCCGGGCGTAGGGATTTCTGACGGATTTTGAGAAATCATAGCTCTTACGCATTTTTGCATCCCTCATACTGGGTCCGTTCCGAACGGTTGGCTTTGCGGGCTGAGATGATCCTGATCGTATCGGCATGACGGTAGCAGTGACACACGATCAGAAGCCGCAGCCGGGCACTCATTCCCATGAGGATGAAACGATCCTCTTGGTCCGAGTGATCCGGGTCAGCGATGAGGCGGCCACACTCGTCCGCGAAGGCCGATTCGGCTTCCTCAAATGAAACACCATGCTTGCGCTGGTTCGAGGCGTCTTTTGTCTCGTCCCACTCGAATCTTAACCCGTTCACGATGACCATTATAGCATAACTACTTTGTACGTACGGTTCGGGCCTCCCCCCTTCCCCGGCGAGAAGATACCCTGATCGGCCGGGAGGACCCGATAGCGGCCTTCGGTTTGAGTGCGATGCTCAAGGGATCACCATGGGCTCGGCATCCGCCAAGCGGCGAATTGTGCCAAAGCCGTGTGACTCCTCATCCCATTTCACGCCGTGGACGGGCACGGTCACCTTGGGGCAAATGGCAGCGGCGAAGGCGCGCAAATCGGTCGGCGAGGCGTGACCACTCGTGTGGATATAGGCAATCTCGGCGCCGCCCGTTCGGCACCATTCCAGTACCTCTGCGATGTCCGGTTCCGACAGGCAGCCGCGCCACATCGAGAAGTTGAAGGCATCGTCGGCGGTGGGCACAACGCAGGCACGCTGGTAATCGGCGATCAAGCCACGACGCACCATGGCGACATGGCGGCCCCCGACGAGTTGCTTGGCGGAGATGCCATGGGGGACCATCCTCTCGATGAAATCTTCCCGGCCCAGCCGTCGGTAGTAGTTGCCGAGTCCCTTCGTCACGACGACCTTCAGGTTTGGGAAGCCCGCGCGCGGTACGCGGGTGCCCGCCGAGATCCGATCGAGAACATCGGCGGTGTAGAGGTCGATCACGAGCGTCCGGCCGGTGCGCTTCGCGGCTCGGTAGAGGGTCACGGTGCGGTCAA